>DATKVG010000206.1:0-40080 GCA_035530195.1 Bathyarchaeia archaeon
CGTAGTTGTTGTTCCAATCGAGCAGGTAGCTGGGCCGCTGGCCCGCCAGCCGCAACGCGTGCATCGCCACCGCCCCGCACACGTCCACCTCGCACGCCGCCGACCGCAACGACTCGCTCAGCATGCTCATCACCGTGCACGGAACCAGACCAAAGTACTCCTCCATAGCCGTCCAGCACTGGACGGCGATCGTGTCGAGTTCCGATTCGGCCATCCACCGGTCAATGACGATCCCCAGTTTGGCCATGGCCAGCAACGCCGTTTCGGGAACGCCGCCGGTCTTCGTATAGGCGCGCATCTTCGCGAGGTGGTCTTTGACCTCGGCCGACTTCGGGTCGAGCGCGTCCGAACGGCCGAACGCGTCCGACAGGTCGAGTGTCTCGACGCTGATGCCGGATTCCTCGAGCAGTTTCTCGCTGAACCGCACCGTGTTGAATGCCGCCGGCCGCGCCCCGAGAGCGCCGACCCGGCACCGCCGAAGCCCGCCAACCACCCGGCACACCGCCGCAAACCAGTGGAGTTCCTGTTCAAACGCCGGTTGCGCCGGGTCCATCGTGTGGAGCGCCGTCAGGCTGAACGGGATGTTGTACTGCACAAAGTTGTTGCACGCGCTCATCTTCCCGCAAAACGAATCGCGCCGGTTCTGGAGGTCCATCCGCGCCGGGTCGTCTTGCCACGCATGCACCAGCACCGGAACATCCAGCCCCGCCAGTTTCACCGTGTCTGCGATACCGCGCTCATCGCCGAAGTTGGGCAGTGTCGCGATGATCCCGTCAATCTCGCCCCGGTGCTCCGCAAACAGGCCCGCGCACTTCTTCGCCTCCTGCCACGTCTCGACGGACCCGCACTTCGTGTCCGTTTCGCCCAGGATAACGCTCGCATACCCCAGCCGGGCCAGCAGCCTCGAGAAATACTCATGGCCCGCCCGCGCCAACTCGTCCGGAAAGAACCCCCGGTTCCCTACAATCACCCCAAAACACGTCCGCCCGTTAATCATGTCGTTTCTCCCGCAAAAAAGGACCAGACCATTCTACAACGTGTCCACCCGAAAAAGCACAAAAACAATTCTGTACAGCACGACCGAATTTTTGCACCTTCCTGTAGGCTCGGCATCTGTAGGTCCGGAATAATTCCGGACCCACATTCCGCAAAAATTATGTCGTCATATATAGACAGGATAACGTAGGCGCGGTTCTCCGACCCGCGCCGTTCAGCCGCTAACCTCCCATCAAAGCTCAAAGCCTCCTCTAAACCTCACACCTCAAAGACGTTCAGTAGTCCGACTTCGCCGATGTCGGCCGACTTCGCCGAAGTCGACCAGATCCTGCAGGCGAGACGCCCGCACCACAATCACGGCCTTTGTTTCGCAGCCTTGTGGTGCGGGCGTCTCGCCTGCACGCCCAAACCCATCTTATCCGATCAACTCCAAAATCCGCCGCACCAGCGCCGCATGCTGCTCATCCAATCCCGCCGTCAACGCCTCCGCATCCCTCTCCCCCGCCCAAATCCGATGCACCGCATCCCGCAAATGCCAACCATGCTCTTCCATCGTGTCAAGCTCCTCTTCGACACGCTTCTTTACGCGCTTGCTTGCTTTGCCCGTCGCAACAGCGGCTATGGATTTAAGCAGCGGGGCAAAATGGTGCAATATTACTTCGACGCTCGGCAAGCCGTCAGCGTCTATCAAGCCGATCTGCTGCAACTGCGTGACGACAATGGCTCGTTCCTTATCAGGAAGTGCATCCAAGGCTTCCACGAGTGTTTTTGGATCGTGCTTCTCGATAGCCGCACGCACGGAAGGCGGCGATCCGGCGAGGGCGGCGTCAAATCTGTTACCGTCCTGAGGACGCCAGGGATTTGCCTCTTTTTCCAAAAGTGCGGCGAGGGCGGTGTCGCCGTCAGGGTAGGTCTTGGGCAATGAGTTGAAGAGGTCGCGGAAGTGGATGCCCTCAACTTCTTCGACTGTGTCGACTATTTCGTCAAAAGAAGGCGGACGGGCCGACAAATCTGTCAACACTAGATCAGAGGTCCCGGCGCCAATCTGGAGGCGGATAAGAGCGCCAGCTAACCTATGTGCCAGCCAATCAAGTGCTGGACGGGCAGTCCCCCTTAAGTAGTGGGACAGGTTACTATGACTAAGGGCGCAACTATCAGGATTTCCTGCTTGATACGCGTACGCGAGTGCAATCTCTTCAAACCTGCCTGCGCCGGTGGGATGTCCCTCGTTATGTTCCAGATCTGCAAACGCAGAGTAGACCTTGCCAAGTGCCTCGACACTTCGCGCTTGTTCGAACGTAGTTTGGCACTTTTCCAGCAGCTCACGCGCTTCAGCTAGCCGCCGTAACCGCAGCAGAGGTCCGTAGTCGTTGAACCGTATACACGCAAGCGCAAACTCATCAGCGCTGCGTTGCACGCGGCACTTGAACATCTCCGAGTTCAGTTCCAATGCCGTTTCCCACTCTTCGAGTCCTAGTGCGGACACGCAGCCTGTGTGAAGAATCGCTTCCCGCACATGCCAAGGTTCTACAGTCTCAGAATCAGCCCGCGTCGTCGTCAGGTGTTCCATTTGTTTGCGCTTTTCGTGAACAGTTTCAAGCACCGTCTGATAGCGTCTCATGGCATTAAGAATTTGCAGTTTTTGACATTCAGTGAGGAGTTGGCTCCAAGGTCCCAAGCCCGCTCTCTCAGAAAGCGCCATCTTCTTTTCAACCATTGTTAGCGCCTCGGGCAGTCGGCCCCGTGCCATCAACAAGTTAACCAATGCCCCGGTCGCCGCAGCAGCGCCCCGCCATTCGTTCGTGGCTTCGTAACTGGAGATATTCTCTTCGAGCAGTCTCTCGGCCTCATCGTAACGACTTGCTTGTAGCAGTGTCAGAGCCAGCATGCCTGCGTTCTCTCTACCTTCCGACGTTTCTCTTGTTGCTTCGGCAATCCGTCTTAGAAGTGGTAGGCTCCAGAAGAGTATTGCGGGGGAGCTGTCCCTGTAAAGCATCTCTTGCAGCAGAGTACCAGTTTTGGTCCATTGCGCGGTTCGCATCAGGTAGGGGACACCATTCCGCGCAGCGGCAACCAGAACGCCGCCCGCTCCGTCCATCTCCTTTTTCGCAGCGTCAAAGTAAAGGCGGATATAGAAGTTGCCTAGCTCCCAGTCGGCAGCATTTGCTATGGCTTGGCTGGGCGCACTGGAGCATCCGGCTTCGGCGACACCCGGATGGATGAGGAAGATTACGGCATGACCGTGGGACTCGCGAGCAACAAGACCGGAGGCAACCACGGAATCGAGCGCGGATTCTAAGCTGCCGTCAGGCTCACTCAGTGCGGCCTTTGCCTCGGGGCAATCAGGGGCGGCACGGTTCAAAAAGTCTTGCCAGTTGGCTTGGATGATGCCCAACAGCCGATCCTCATGTTCGAGTCGGCAGAGGAACCAGAAGGCGAGGCGGGCAGTGGGCGTGAGTGTTGCGACAAGGCCAGTGGTCCAATTTTTGAGGGCCGCGGTGAAATCTTTCAATTTCTGATTGGATTCACCCGATTCAAAGAACGCGCCCAGCGGCGCGCCGCCGTCCAGGGCGGCTTGCCGGGCCTTTTCCACCATCTCGTTGAACTTGGCGGGATCGGCGGCGAGTTGTTCGGCGAACTCGAGCAGTTTCGGGTGTCCCTGAATGACTTCAAGCGCGTTGCGTATCAGACCAATACGGTCCTCACCGCCATCGAGCAGGGCGCGCAGGTTGGGCAGTTCACGCGCCAGCAGCAGGCTTTCGCTCAAACTTAGCGCGGTGATGTTCTCGACCAGCACGTGCGACAGGCCGGCGGGGACGCGGCGCGATGTCAACACCGCCCGCGACAAGCCGCCGTGGTCGAGCAGCGCCGACATAAAGTCGCCCCACTTCTCATCCAGCCATTTGCCCTCGGCCGTCAGCAGGCTTTCCATGTTGTCAATGACGACCAGAATTGCGCTCTTCTCAAACAAGCTTTTCAACCGGGGCACAGTCGCCTCGCGGAACCGGCCCGGGTCGTCGACGTTGCCGATGAAGGCTCCGGGAGGTTGTCCAAGCTGGTTTGCCATCGCGTCGAGGCAGTCGAGTAAAGCGTTCTGGATGTCCTCGCCGTCATCGGGACATTTGAACCAGACAAACCCCTGGAACCGGCCGTTTTCGTGGAGATGCGCGAGTTCGACGGCACAGGCCGTCTTGCCGCCGCCCGCCATGCCGTGGAACAGCACGCCCGCCTTACCGCTCTCCGGCGCGAGTGCTTGCGACGCCCGCAGCATCGGCCCAACCCGGCCCACAAAATGCTCGGGCGGCTTCGGAAACGATTGCAGGCCCGTCACGGGCAATTCAAAATCCGGTTTTCCCTTAGGTGGCGCGAACTTCAATTGCCCTGCCGACGCGCCGTACAGCATCGGCGTTATGCGTGACAGTGTGGGCGCCGTGTCACCTTTGCCGCTGCGGAGAGACTTGTTTAGCGCTCTCTGGAGAGCTCGGGGGAGCGGCTGCTTGCGATCAAGCAGTTCCTGGAAAAGGTCAGAAGTCAGGTCTATGGCAAACTGGTCGCCCACCGGATAGCGCATCGCGAGCACGGCGCAGTCGAGTTCGGACGATAGTTGCTCGGCCAAGCTGGGCAGGATAGTTGCGCCCGCGGTTGCCGCGCCCGTCCCACCGGCTGGCAAGGCCTCTTCGGGACCACGCGGCAGGTGTAGCGTCTCCCGCGCTTGCGCGAGCGTCATACCTGCGCCGCTCCAGCATGCGGACAAAATGACCAGCTTGAGCCGCGGCCGGATTGGCGCAAGCAGGCTGCGCAACTCCCCTCCCGGAATAAGCTGACCTTCGCCCGTTGCATCCTCGAGGAGCAACGCGCCCTGAGTGCCGTGACAGGAGAAATGGACCAGGTCCCAGCCTGGTCCATCGTTGACGATTTCCTCCAACGCGGCCAAGGTCGTGCCGTATTGGACAATACGCGTTTCGATGGCGACGCCTTTGGTTGCGCCGATTGTGTGGAGAATACGTTGAAACGCCACCCGTTCTTTCCGCAGGTTGAGCGGGGAGACGTCCGTTGGCAGGCTGAACACGCCCAAGACGCGCAGCGGGCCAGCCGATTCCTTTGGATGTTTCGCGGCTTCTTGGCCCTCGCGTTGCCAGATCAGGCGGGCGCCGGCCTCGGCCAGCGATTTGCCATCGGTCAGCCAAGCCAGTTCAAGCGGTTGGAGGACAAGATCCCTGGCGCTTTCCGGCACAACCAACCGCACGGGCAGCATCTCTCCGGCTGCATCGAGATGCTCGGTCAGCTTCGCGCGCAGGCCCCCGAGGACGTGCTCGCCCATCCACCGGCCAACCCGGTCGAGCAGCATCTTCTCATCGGCAATAACGCGATACCTATCAAGATATACTGGCAGGTCACAATACCCGCGGTAACCGCACTCAGGATCCTTTGGCTGTTCGGCCAAGTCCACTTGATGGCTGGCGATGAAGTTGCCCGCGGCGTCCTTGAGTCTCCAAAGCCAGTGGTCGGGGTTTTCGTATTCCGACACTTCGAGCCTGAGTTCCGAATCCATATCGCGCCCTCGGTGACACTCAAATAGCTTGCCCAGTGATGCAACAGCATAGAGAATGATGTCCACATAAGCAAGGAAAGCACTGGGCTGTGGCGGGAATAAAGAAAAAAAGGACAGCCCCCACGTACTGCAGGGGACATCCCAACATAGCGCCTGTTTTCATCCGCGCCGTTCAAGCCCAAAAAATTCTTTGTTGCGCCCTTTGTGCCTTTTGTGGCCGCAGATTTCTTGCTTTTAGTTTTATGCGCGGCCACACTGTCAACTGAACCACCCTTGTTCCACAAAACTCAACGTGTTTCCCCTCGCTCACTCACCCCAAAAACAGCACCAACTCGAGCTATATATAATGGAGGCAGTTGAAGTGAAGTAGGCGCCGGACGTCTCGCCCGCGCCGTCAACGGTATAGGCATTGTTTGAAGCGCTGCCATCGGGAGGGACACGGCGCCGTGTTCAGGGAAAAGTGGAGGTTTCTTGACTATGAGGAGTAGCCGTGGTTGGAGACGGCGCGGGTTGGAATTCGCGGCTGAGAAGCCGGCGTCTATGGTTGCGGCAGTTTTGCGCCTGCGATGGCGGTGGCGGCTTGTGTGGCGATGTTGGCGACGGCCTGGCTCATGGCTTCTGGGAGGGCGGCGACGTCGTTTTTGGCGAGGGGCACCGAGGCGGCCAGGGTGTCGGACCAGACGGCTTCGGGTTCTAGCGCGGGCCGGAGGCTAAGGCTGAGTTCGACGTTGGCGTTCCATGTGTTGCCGGTCCTGTCGAGGTCGAACTTACGCAACTGGCCGGTGAGCAGGAGGTTAGGCCGTGCCATGAGTGCGGCGAGCCCGGCGTCCTGGAACGCGCGGGTGGCGGTGATGGCGTCGATGAGTGCCCGGGTGACGATATCGCGGGGCAGTTCGGCCCACTCGTATTTCTCGTATGCGCCGAGCACGAGCCCTTTGTCGCGGTATGCGACGGGCTGGCGGTACGGCCGTCCGTATTCGAGCGGCCGGACGCCGAGCGTCAGGTTTGTTGGTGTGGCCGCGGGGACGTTGATCTCCGGCTCGACGGCGAACGACGTGACGGGCTGGTAGGCGGGCGTGGCGCATCCGGCGGCGATCAGCAGCGCGATGATCGAGATTCGGTACATGTATCAGTCTCCCTTTGGGCGGCCCTTGCCGCGGATCACCGAGGACGGGTCTTGCAGCAGGTAATCGGCCAGGTCTTTTATGGAATTGAGCGCTTCATTGAGCGCCTGCATGGTCTCGCGGAGGTTGAGTTGGATGTTTTGGATGCTGTTCGCGGCGCCTTCGCCGGTCTTTTCGACCGCGCCGGCTGTTTCCTGTAGGCGCTCGGCGAGTTCGTCGATACTATCGAGCGCGTTGTTGAGCGTGGTGTTGGTTGTGCCGAGATCGAGCGCCTGGATCTGCTTCTCGAGCGCCTGGACGGTCTCGTTGGTGTCGGCGACGAGATCGTCGATGCTCTTGATGAGTTCGCGGAAGTCGGCGATCCCGCCATCGGCGTTGTCGGCCAGTTCTTGTATGAATTCGGTGGCCTTGTCGGCGAACTCCTGGGCTTTTTCCATGAAGTCGGATGCGCTGTCGACGAGGCCTTGTACTTCGCCTTCATCGACATCGCCCAGGATAGTGTTAATCTTATCTACAGCCTCGTTGACACCGTCCAGCAGTTTTTCGATCTGCGAGCTGACCGTCTCGACCAGCGACGGCGTGCTCGGGATTTCGAAGTCGGGGGGCAGCATCGGCAACAACGGGTCGCCACCCTCCAGGCCGATGGCCAGCGTGCCCGTGGCGAGACTGTACAACACCAGCTTGGCCTTGACGCCGGGCCGCAGCGTCACCTTGGCCAGGATAATTTCCATATCGACGTGGGCCGTGTACCCGTCGGTGACGACGATGTTGCTGACCCTGCCGACGGGCACGCCAAGGTACGTGACGACGGAGTTGGTGCCCAGCCCGAGCACGGACTCGTGGAACTCGCTCCAGTAGTTGACCTTGGGCTCGTGGCGGTAGCCCGAAATCAGCAGGACGCCGCCCGCGATCAGAAGGATGCAGATGACCAGAAACAACCCTACTTTAGCTTTTTGCTTTCGCGTTGCCACCGCTGTTCCCCTGGCGTGTTTTCATTACACGATGTTCCGTTGGATGATGTATTCGTCCGGGCGGCGCTCAAAAAACTGGCGCACCCGCTCGTTCTGGTTTTTTTCGGCTTCCTCGACGGTGCCGGTGAAAATGACTTTGCCCCGGTCGAGCATCAGGATCCGGTCGGCGACGAGCCGGATCGAATCGAGCTCGTGCGTGACGATGATGAACGTGATGCCCAGCAGCTTGCGAAGGTCGAGCACAAGTTCGTCGACGCCGGCGGCCGTGATCGGGTCAAGCCCGGCGGACGGCTCGTCGAAAAACACGACGGGCGGTTCGAGCGCAATGGCCCGGGCGAGGCCGGCCCGTTTGCGCATCCCGCCCGACAACTCTTCGGGCATGAGGTTCTCGGCGGCGGCCAGCCCAACCAGGCTGAGCTTCATCCGAACGATGGCCGCGATAAGGACCTCGTCGACCTCGCCGTACTCGCGCAGAGGGAGCGCGACGTTATCGCCGACCGTCATGGAGTTGATCAGCCCGCTGGACTGGAACGCGATGCCCATTTTGCGCAACATCCGGGCGAGCTGTTCCTCGTCCATCTGGGCGATGTTGACGCCGTTGTAAAGGACCTCGCCGGCCACCGGTTTCAGCAGGCCGCACATATGCTTGAGCAGGGTGGTTTTGCCGGACCCGCTCGCGCCGATGATGACGAACACCTCGCCGGCAAATACCTGGCAGGCCACCCCGTCGAGCACGCGGGTGTTGCCGTACTGGGCGACGAGGTCGCGTACCTCGTAGATTACGCGGCCGGGTTCGAGGTTATTTTGCCGTTGCGCCGTGTTGGTCATTCCCTATTCCAAAATGTAGTAGAAGATTGTCGCGAACACTATATCAATAACGATGATAAAGAAAATATCCATAACGACGGCTCTGGTCGTCATCAGGCCGACGCCCCGAGACCCGCCCGAAACCCGGAACCCGTTGTGGCATCCGATCAGCACGATCATGATGGCGAACGCGATCGCTTTGAGGAAGCCCTGGACGAGGTCGTCGATGCTGGCGGCGGCGAGGGTTTCGTTGAACCAGTTGTCGGGCCGGAACTCGAGTACGACGATGCCCCAAACCGCGCCGCCCAGTACGCCGGCAATCAGGCCCAGCGCCACCAGGCAGGGCATCACGATCAGCAGCGCGAGGATCTTCGGCGCCACGAGGAATTGCACCACGTTAAGGCCCATGCCACGCAACGCATCGATCTCTTCCTGGACTTTCATCGTCGAGAGCTCGGCGGCAATGGCGGCGCCCGTGCGGGCTGACACCACGATGGCCGTCATGACGGCGGCCAACTCCCGGGCAAACGCGATGACGATCAGGTCGGCCACGTAGATGCCGAGGCCGAACTGCGCGATTTGAGCCGCGGACAGCATGGCGATGATCAGGCCCAGCAGGAAGTTCATCAGGACGTTAATCCGCACCGCCTTCACGCCCATCTCATAGACTTCGTCGAACCACAGGTTCCAGCGGAACCCCCGGCCCTCGAACGGCGCGATGACGGTCCAATAGATGGAATCGACGACCAGCCGCATGAAGTCGCCGAACTCGCCGCCCCACTTGTAGGCCCGGTCGCCGAGTTCCTCAAAAAGCCCTTCTTCGTCTTTGTGGCGTTTGGGTGGCGTTTGCAGGCCGGGCTCGATCATCGTGATGAAGTCGGCGACCCCGTCGCGCTGGCCCTCGTAGCGGAATTGGCCCTGATGGCCGGCGATGTACTGGGCCAAGGCGACCATCCATGCGCCGCCGAGGGTGTCCATTTGCTGGGTATCGCGCAGGTCGAGCACGACCGTGTCGCCGCGCGAGACGCCGTGCCGCTTGACGTCATCGAGGAGGGCCCGACCGGTATCCTGGTCGAGTGTGGCGGGCGCCTGTATGCGTTTTTCGCTCATGGGCGGCCTTCTGCCAGCGCCTCGAACTGGTCTTCGGTCAGCACGGGCACGTTGAGCTTCTTGGCCTTATCGAGTTTCGAGCCGGGGTCGTCGCCGACAAGCACGAAATCGGTCTTTGCACTGACGCTCGAACTGGGCCGGCCGCCGAGCTGCTTGATGCGCTCGTTGATGGTGTCGCGCGAATAGTTTTTCAGCATGCCCGTAACGACGACGGTTTTGCCTTCGAGCGGCCGCGGCCCGCCGCCGGCAGCACGCTGCTCGATCAAGTTAACGCCGTGCGCCCGCAGGCTCTCGACCAGCCTGCGGTTGGCCTCGGTGTCGAAAAAGTCGCGGGCACTGCGGGCGAGCGTTGGCCCGACTTCGTAAATCTCGTTCAGTTCCTGTTCGGACGCCGCCATCAGCGCGTCGATGTCCCCGAAATGGCCGGCGAGGACTTCGGCGACGTGGCTGCCGACGTGGCGGATGCCAAGCCCGTTGAGCAGCCGCTCGAGCGTCCGGTTCTTGCTGTCTTCGATGGCGGCGACGAGGTTGGACGCGCTCTTTTGGCCCATCCGTTCGAGGCCGGCCAGCGTGTCGACATCGAGACCGTACAGGTCGGCCGGCGTAGTGACGAGGTTGCGGGTGACGAGCTGGTCGATAATGGCGGGGCCGAGCCCGTCGATGTCCATGGCGCCGCGGCTGGCGTAATGCTCGATGCGGGTGCGGACCTGCTGCGGGCAGGCCACGTTGAGGCACCGCAGATACACGCCGTCCGGGTCTTTATGGACTTCGCTGCCGCACGACGGGCAGTGCGTGGGGACATGCGTGGGTTTAGCGCCTTTTGGCCGCAACTCGGGAACGTAGCGGATCACCTGCGGGATGATTTCGCCGGCTTTCTGGACCTCGACAATGTCGCCTTCACGGAGGTCTTTGCGGGCGAGGTCGTCGAAATTGTAGAGGCTTGCGCGCTTGACCGTGGTGCCGGAAAGCAGGACCGGATCGAGATCGGCGACTGGGGTGAGTGCGCCGCTCTTGCCGACGTTGGCCCAGATGGTGTGGAGACGGGTGCGGGCGACTTCGGCGGGGTATTTATAGGCGATAACCCAGCGCGGGGCTTTCGACGTGGCGCCAAGCCGGCGCCGGTGCTCGGCCGAATCGACCTTGATAACGAGCCCGTCGATGGCGAAATCGAGCCCGGCACGTTTATCGCGCCATTTCTCGCACACCCCGAGGACATCGGCGATGGTTGGGCATCGTTCCGCGTGCGCGTCGACAGGCAGGCCGTAACTCTTGAGGTTCTTGAGCGTCTGCCAGTGCGAAACCACCTCGGAACCGGGAAGGGGCGCGACGTCGTACAGGGCCAGTTCGAGCCGCCGCTGCGCGACGAGCCGCGAGTCGAGCAGTTTCAATGCGCCGCCGGTCGCATTGCGGGTGTTGGCCAGGGGCGGCTCGCCGGTCTCTTCGCGGATCTGGTTGAGGCGGAGCAGGCCTTCGCGCCGCATGTAGACTTCGCCGCGGACCTCGAGCAGGTCGGGATGCTTGCCCTTGAGCCGCATGGGCAAGCTGCGGATCGTTTTGACGTTCTGCGTCACGTTGTCGCCCCTGTAGCCGTCGCCGCGCGTGGCCGCCCGGCCGTAGACGCCGCGCTCGTACACAATGGATATGGCGACACCGTCGATCTTCAGCTCGACTACATATGCCGGCTCTTCCCGCGGCGGCAACCCGCGCCGCACACGCTCGTCGAACTCCGTGATCTCTTCAAAACTGTACGTGTTGTCGATTGACAGCATCGGGACCGCATGCTCGACGGTCTCAAAGCCGGTCAGGGGCGCCCCGCCTACCCGCTGTGTGGGCGATTCTGGCGTAACCAGCGACGGGTACTGCTTTTCCAGGTCCTCGAGCTCGCGCAACAGGGCGTCAAACTCGAAATCGCTGATCTCAGGCGCGTTTTCAAGGTAGTACAGCCGGTTGTGGTGGTCGATCGCGGCGCGCAACTCCTCGGCGCGCCGGACGGCCTCCGGCGGCACATTTTGATGAGATTTAGCGGGCATATGGGGATTATATATCAGATTATGAGCACAATTGTAAAGAATAAATCCGGCTCTCGGCCATTTTTGCCGCCTGCCAGACCCCTTCTATTTGAAAATACTTCCGGCGGGGCAAATAGTTCCGAGGCTCCCACGGAAAGCGCCTAACAAAAGGAATCAGGCAGATCGGACGGATCGGACGGATCGGACGGATCAGACCTATCTATCTTCTTGGGCGCGGATGAGGGCGCCGACTTCGCGGAGCGTTTTGGCGTCGATATCGCGGAGCTTGCCTTGGTAATTGGGGCCGACGTCGATGGAGAAGATGTTGCCGAATTTGACGGCGCCCTGGTAGTCGTCGAAGATTTTCTGGGCGGTGTGGCAGAGGTTGTCGTGCCGGGCGAGGGAATAGAACCAGTCGGCGCCACCTTCGTGCTCGGGCAGGATCGGATAGGTGAATTCGGCGGCGAGATAGCCTTTGTACTCGGCCTCGCCCTTCTTGTTGTATGCGCTGGCGGCGGCGTCGCCGATGGGGCCGGGAGTGCCGCGTTCACGGATAGCGAGCCTGCCGGCGGGCTCGCCGTGGTTGAACCCGACGAAACAGTCGGGCTGGAACTTGTTTACCCACGCCGCGGTTTCGGGGTGGTTGAGGCCGCCCTCGCCCTGGGCATGGTCCATCCAGTAGAACTCGATGGGGCCGTATTTTGTGCAGAGCTCTTCGAGCTGGGCTTTCTTCAGCTCGGGATTGTTGCTGGATGCCCAGACGGGGTTGCCCCACTTGGGGCTGCCGGGTATGACGCCGTCCTGTGGGACCGGCTCCTTGATCCAGGTCCAGTCACCTTCGGAGAAGTAGAGGGCCAGCTTGATGCCGTACTTGTCGCACGATTTGCGGAGCGCGGCAAGGACGTCGATGCCCAGCGGGCTGTTGGTGACTTTGAACTCGGTCGTTTTCGTGTCCCACAGGCAGAACCCGTCGTGGTGTTTGGCGAGGAAGAGGATGTAGCCCATCCCGGCGTCTTTGGCTACTTGGCACCACTGGTCGGTGTCGCAGCCGGTGGCGCGGAAATAGGCCGGGTCGGACACGCCGCGCGTCCATTCGTAGCCGGAAAATGTGCTCAACGACCAGCAGACGAACATGCCGAACCGCATGTCGGAGATTTCGCGAGCGCGGACGGCGCTGTCTTTCGGAACCGCTGCTGCGGCATCGGCAAGAGGCGCGGCCGCGACTGGCGCCATCGCCAGCAACGCTACAGAGACTTTAAAAACAGTTGATCGAGTCATAGATGTTGCCTCGTTAGGTCTTGTCCAGGTGATTGGCGCATATGCTGACAATAGACCAGCGTCATCTATAAAGGCAAGCGGCGTATAGGCTATACTAGCCGCCGCCACGAGTGAAGGGCGGAGAACCGATGATAAGACTCATAGAAGCCAAAGGGTACCGGTGCCTGAAGTATGTGCGACAGTCTCTTGGCCCATTCCACGTCCTCGTTGGGCCGAACGCGAGTGGAAAGACAACGTTCCTTGACGTGATCGCATTTCTTGGACAACTCGTTTCAGATGGATTAGATGCAGCTATTGAGGAACGTACGCAGAATTTTGATGATCTCGTCTGGCAGCGTGCGGGGGACGGATTTGAGCTGGCTATCGAGCTGGCCATACCCCAGGAATATCAGGGGAAACTCGGGCACAAGGATTTTGATGTTGTACGCTATGAGTTATCTATAGGCTGGGACGGATCAGAGCGCGTCACAATAAGAGACGAAAACGTACTACTGAAGACTCAGACTGAAGACGGGGGAGCATACGCTCAGCCAGATCTCTTTCCTCGCAATGGAGACTTGCCACGATCAATTATCATGGGAACAGATGTTCCACGTACTCAACCTGTAGTAAGTAAGGATCCTTCAAATAATGTCTGTTTCTATGCTGAGGTTCAGCCAAAACAAGGCAATCTAGAGGGCTATCGTGAAATAGGTTTTTACACTTTCGGGCCAAGGCGGACCGGGCTCGGAAACTTACCTGAGGACGAAACGCGATTTCCGATATCCACGTGGCTAAAGAGATTCTTGTCCGGGGCGGTGCAGCGTTTCGTATTGAACAGCTTGTTGATCCGCAAACCGAGTCCGCCCGGAAAGGGCCGTTTGCTACTGAATGACGGGTCTAACCTGCCTTGGGTCATCGACCACTTAAACAAGACTTCGCCAGATCGATTGAAGGATTGGGTTAAGCACCTACAGACGGCGTTGCCGGATCTTGAGCAGATTGAGACGATTGAGCGGCCCGAGGATAAGCACCGATATCTGATGCTTGGATACAAAGGAGGATTGAAGGTTCCTTCCTGGATGGCTTCGGACGGCACGCTTCGCTTGCTAGCGCTGACACTGCCTGCATATATCCCTGAATTGAAGGGGATATATCTCATTGAAGAGCCAGAGAACGGAATTCACCCATTGGCAGTGCAAACGATGTTTCAGTCGCTGTCGTCGGTGTATGATGCGCAGGTCCTACTAGCGACGCATTCACCCCTAATCCTCGGCCTGACGGAGCCAGACAAGGTTCTTTGCTTTTCTAAGACTCCGGAAGGGGCCACGGACATAGTGCTCGGCAGCGAGCACCCGGCTCTCAAGGAATGGCGAGGGGAGACAGACTTGGGGACACTTTTTGCGGCAGGGGTGTTGGGATGAGTGTTGTGGGGGGACAGAAGGACTTGGTTGTTCTGGTTGCTGATGGAACCATGAAGAATGCCTTGATGGGGATACTCAATCGGCCTGAATCGATCGGTATCAGAACTATAACCTTCCAGATTTATCCCCATCATCGCCATGACCCCGGTTGTTTGCTAGAGTCTCATGATTTCTTAAGTCGGCTTGCCGGCCAATTTCGTCACGCGCTTGTTGTTTTCGACAAAGAGGGGTGCGGTAGAGAGAGTTGTTCAAGGGGAGGGTTGGAGGCCGAAGTCAGCTTGCGCCTATCAGAATCCGGGTGGGGTGAGCGTGCGCAAGCACTGGTGATCGATCCGGAGCTTGAGGCATGGGTTTGGAGCGATTCTCCGCATGTTGAGTCAGTCTTGGGTTGGCAGGGACAGAACTGCAGCTTGAGTAGTTGGCTGAAAGACAGGGGATACCTTGAACACGAGAGCGTCAAGCCCCAAAAGCCTAAAGAGGCTATGAAAGAGGTTCTGAGGCTTGTAAAGAAACCTTTTTCATCGGCTATCCACAGGGAACTGGCGGAGAAGGTGAGTCTGGAACGTTGTCAAGACGCCGCCTTCCAGCGGCTGAAAACCTTATTGCGGCAGTGGTTTCCGCCGTTGCCATCTGTTTAGGCTTATCCGCACTGGCTGCGGGCGTAATCGCGCATGACGCGGACGTTTTCGTGGGGGGTGTCTCGGACGACTTCGCAGCCGGCGCTGACGATGTAGTTGTTGCCGGCTTTTTTGTGGCAGTCGGCGATGGCGGCTGCGACGGACTTGGGGGTGCCGTTGCGTAGTACGGCGACGGGGTCGATGTTGCCGAGCAGGACTTGGCGGGGGCCCATTGCGGCGCGCGCGGCGTCGAGGGGCGCGGGCCAGTCGAGGTCGACGATTTCGCAGCCGAGCCGGCCCATCCCGTCGAGTATGGGGGCGGTGTGGCCGCAGATGTGGAGGCGGACTCGACCGCCGAGCGCGTGGACGCCGTCGACCATGCGTTTTTCGTATGGCCAGACGTATTGGTTGTAGATGTCGGGCCCGACAAGCGATGCGGCGGCGTCGCCGATGCCGATGATGTCGGCGCCGGCGTCGATTTGTGCGCGAGCGAACCGGAGTTCCATTTCGAGGACGAACTCGAACAGGTCGCGGACGAAATCCGGGTCTTCGTAAAAGTCCATCATGAGCGTGTTGATGCCGCGGAGGTCTGCGGCTTCGGCGATGGGGCCTTCAATCCAGCCTTCGACGAGTTTTTCGGCGCCGACGCGCTGTTTCAGCAGGCTGATGGCGTTGACGCGGTCGTGCATCCGGCCGCCGCCGAGCGGGTCGGGTGCGCGGAGCGAGGCGAGTGCGGATTTGTCGGTGAGCCGGGCGTGAAGTTCGTCGATTGCGGGGGGCTGGTTTTCGAAGTAGACGATTGCGGCTTCGCAGTCGGCGGCTTCCCGGGCAGGATCGGAAATGGCGGAAACGAAATCGAAATCAAAGGCTTCGGCAACGCGGATTTGAGCGTCCGCAAGGACACGGTGATCGGCGGCGTAGCGGCCGTATGGAACGCCGGCGAAATCGGCGGCAAACATCATAGTGATCGGCATGAACGGCAGGCAATCGGTCTGCCGGCCTTCGATCATCGCCAGAATGCGCTCGCGACCGGTCATCAAAAGTCCTCCTTGGGTTCGGCCCACTCTACCATTTTGGCGACGGCGGCAGCCACGTTCTGAATTGGACCGATCCGACGGCTGAGACTCGCGGTCTCGGGCCGTGAGAAGCCGTCGCACGTTGGCGCGGGTCTGGGTCAGTATGTTAAGATCGGACGGATGGGGGACGTCGGGGCGTAGCGCAGCCCGGTTAGCGCGCTTGGTTTGGGACCAAGAGGTCGCCGGTTCGAATCCGGCCGCCCCGACCATTTCTTCTGATTAAGCATATTGCTGGCGCAGAGCCTATTGGAGAGGGTCTGACGTGGATCTGCTGGGCGAGTTGAGGCAGACGTTGCTGGGGCAGGGCGCGGCGCTGGTGGGTGTGGGGTCGCTGCTGGAGATACCGCGGGAGATGCGGGAAGATTTGCCGCGGGCTGTTTCAATAGGTGTGGTTTATGAGCCGGACATCATCAGGGGGATTGTTAAGGGTCCGACGGCGGCGTATTACGATGCATACAAGGATGTAAATCGGAAACTAGACGCATTAAGTGAAATTGCGGCGGACTTGTTAAGAGCGCGTGGGTATGGCTCGGTGCGCCTTATCAGTACCGATGCCGGGATTGATGCCGCCACGCTGTCGACGAAGTTGCCGCATAAGACGGCGGCAACGCGGGCGGGGTTGGGGTGGATCGGCAAGTGCGCGTTGCTTGTGACGCCGCAGTATGGCTCGGCGCTGCGGCTCACGACAGTGCTGACGGACGCGCCGTTGCCGGAGGGCGTGCCGGTGGACGTATCCAGGTGCGGGGATTGTACGGCGTGCGTTGATGCATGCCCGGGCGGCGCGCCGTCAGGTACGGATTGGCATGTCGGCATGCCGCGCGCCTCTTTTCTTGACGCGCACCTGTGCCGTCGAACGGCGCGGACGACCGCCAAGGCGTGTACCGGGATTGAGGACTCTGTCTGCGGCATTTGCATTGCCGCCTGTCCGTATACTCGGAAGTATGTGGGGGAGGTGGACCGCAGTTCGAGTGCGGGCGGTTAAGCCGGGAGGCGGCGCGTTGGGCTACTTCGGCGAAGTGGGGCTTCTTCGGCGCAGTGTGGTGCCGGCGAGGATAGCGAGGGCGGTGAGGATAAGGGCGAGGGGGCCGGCGGCGGGCAGATGGCGCTCGTGATCGATGGAGAGTGTGGCGGGGTCGGACATTGTAGCGCCGCGGATGTCGGAGACGTCGCAGGTGTAGGTGCCTTCGTCTTCGGCGCTGATTGATGTGACACAGAGTTGCGGAGAATCCGGGCCGACATCATTGCCGTCTTTTTCCCACTGGTAGTGCAACGGCTCGATGCCGGTAGCCTGCACCGCGAACATATGCAGCCACCCCTCCGGCTCGGCGGCGCTCTCGGGCTGTGTAGTGATGACAGGCCCTCTGCCGAGGCCCGCCCCGGCATAGTCGATGTAACACGCGCCATAGCCGACGTTCGAGCAGCCGTACTCGATGAGCATGTAGCCGCCTTCGCCCCAGCCGTCCGACCACGAATTCCGCAAGATCCACGCCCCGGCCGAGTCGTCCCAGCCCACGAGGACGATGGCATGGTTCACTTCCTGGTTTTCCGAGGCGTTGAACACGCCGTCCGTGTAGGCTCTGAACGCGGAGTCGACATAAACGGAGGCGGTGACGGGCCCGTACTCGATGATGGCCTGCTTGATGGCGTTGGTGTCGGGGATGGTCTCGGAGTCGCCGATGTAGGCCCAGTCGTCAATGGCATAGGTATGGACATATGGGCAGGCGCAGGCGCCGTCGGCGCCCGTGTAGTGGCAGGCGGACTCGAGTACGGCGCCGCTGCCGCCGCACGGGTCGAATGCGGTTTCCATGTGATATTGGTGGGCAAACCAGCCGCCGTCGCAGCCCCACGAGCCGCCGAGTACATGCGGCGGGTCAGTTTCCTGGTTGCAGTTGATTAGCCACTGCTCAGACAGGTCGACCACGTCTCCGTCTTTGATTCGGATGCTGCATTCGAGCGTGCCGACTGTGGCGAATGCCCAGCACGATCCACACCAAAGCTGGTTTTTGACGGGCGTGCAGCCATCGAGCGCACGCCAGTCGAACTGCTCGGGCAAGTCGGCCTTTGCCGGAAACGACTTGAAGCGGGCGCCCTCCCACCACTTGTCGGGCACTACGAGCCCGCACAGTTCGGACAGCGGCCGGTTTGTGGCGGGGTTCTCCCCCACGCTGAATGTCCAGCCGTCGGCGGCAGCTTTTGCACGTAGCGATGCCAAATTGGCGGCTGACAGTTGGGCGGCCGCCGGCCCGGCCATCAGGCACACCAACGCGAGCGCCACCAACATATTACTGTTCATTCTCATGGGTTTATGGCCCATTTTGTTCCTCTGCTCCGCCTATTCCGCACTCTCTGTAGCATAACACATTTGACCGGCCATGGTTCTTGACGGTCATGGGTTTTTTCTATATTGTGTTGAGCGGTTTGCGCATTTGTCGCGGCCCAATGTTGTTCAAGGGTTTTTATTTTCTGAACTCCCACTGGGAAGGAGAGACTCACATGAAAGTGCTCGTGGCAATTTTGGCTGTATTGCTTGTTTGCGGGATGGCGCGGGCTACGTTGATCCAGGATGATTTTGAAGATTGCACGGTGGGACCTGGCGCGCCTTCGGATTGGCGGGAGGTTTATACGGGGCCCGGTTGCGCGTGGGAAATCGTCGACACCGGCGGGAACAAGGCGTTGAAACTGACGTCGGGCGCTCCCTCAGGTGGCGGCGACGCCGGGGCCGGGCCGGAGAATTACACGGGGTGGTATGTCGAGAACTTCGAGATGCAGACTTCCCTGTGCATTCTGTCGGGCAGGGGCGGCGGCCTGGCGATAGGGCAGTTTGACGGCCAGGCGTATGTAGGGAACTCTTATTTTGTAGAAGTTGCCGTTGACGCTTGCGGGGTGGACATATCCGAAGAGGGATTGTCGGCCGGGAGCAACACGATGGAGGCGGTGTACCTGCCTCCGGGCAGCGTGGTCTACAACCAATGGTACGACCTTCGGATGATCTCGACGGGCACGACGTTTCAGGTTTGGTTCCGGCCTCACACCGTTGGGCCGTGGCTGCCGGCGGAGATGATCATGGAAGTTCCCCAGGACCTGCTTCATCCGGGGCACAAATCTTACGTGGACGGGTTGGCGGGCTGTTGGGCGCAAAACGGCGGCGGCCCGTCGACAGTTTTGTTTGACAATGTCGTGCTGGACGCGGTCCCGTATCCCGCGCCGTTGGACAAGACCGATGATTTCGAGGATTCAGTGTTGACTGAGGGGAGTTGGTCGCAACATTGGTCGACGCTGGCGTTCTCGCCGATGGGGGGCAGCCAGGTGGCCGGCGTAACAGGTACAGTCCGGCCGGGCGGGATCGGTCTTGGCCTCGCGAAACAGTACTACACGCACAATTTTGTGGGCGGCGCCTCGATGTATGTCGACACGTCCACGGACGGCGGGATTGTCTGGGGATGGGAAGGGACACAGACTGACGACTGGTGCTACGGCATCGAGCTTCGGGCGGATTCGTCCTGGCTTCGCATGGATTTGGTCGAGAACACAGGCAATGACTCCTATAATATGGCCCAGCACGTCGAGCCGTTTGCTGGCGGCGCGTGGTACAACATCGAGGTTTCCGCCGATTATGAGCGGTACTATGTTTACTTCTGGCCGCGGGGCAGCGCCAAGCCGGCCACGCCCACGTTTAATGTCGCCCAAGACATGATGCATCCCGGGTACCGGCAGATGAACGCCGGGGCGTTTGGTTTGTGGGCCGACACCGGGCGTACGAGCTTCTTTGACGATTTCTACTTCCATGGCATCGAGCAGCCCACGGAGAACACTTCCGAAGGCGATGACGTCGTCGTCGAGCCCGAGCCGGGGTTGACCATGACGTTCGACGACGTCACGGAAGGCGGTTCGACGACGGTTGAGGTGAGCGACACGGCCCCGGGCGGCGGCCCGGGCGGGCTCGAGTTCCAGGGCGTGTTCTACGACATCAACACGACGTGCGTCTACGAAGGCCCGATCACGATTTCGTTCTCGTACGACGACACCGGGATGACGCTCGAGCAGGAGGAAGCGCTGCGGTTGATGCACTGGCTGGCCATGGAGCATCAATGGGAGGATATCACGCAGTTGCCCGTGGACACGGCCAACAACATCATCACGGGCGTGGCGAGTTCGCTGTCGGTGTTTGCCGTGGCGGGCCTACCGGTGTTTAACGGGTTCCTGCCGCCCATCAACATGCCGCCCCAAGCAATGAGCGTGTTCAAACAGAAGAGCACGATCCCGGTGAAGTTCCGGCTGCTGGACAGTTCGGGCAACCCCGTACCGGACCTCGAGGCCGTCATCAGCGGCCAAATGGTTACGAACGGCGTACCGGGGGATGTCAACGAGACGCTGACTGCAAACCAGGCGGACTCGGGCAACCTGTTCCGGTACGACGCCGATGCGGGCCAGTACATTTTCAATCTGAGCACTAAGAACCTCAGCCGCGGGACGTACCGAATCCATGCGGTCACGATAGGCGGGCTGATCGATCGGTGGGTTGATATCGCGATCAAGTAATTCGACAGATAATACTGTGCAACGGCGGGCTTGGACTACCCAAGCCCGCTTTCTGTTGAGTCAACGCCGGGAAAAGCGGCAGCAAGGAAGGTGTCTCAAGGCGCCTCCGTCACCAGTTCAACATCTGTGAAACCAGACATAGTCTGTCTTAACACGCTGAAAGCGCGAGAGGCAACAGGCCGGGGCAACGCCCCGGTAACAAGATTGCCCAAGCGCCTTGCCCTGTCAGGGCAACAGGAAGCAGGGACGGCAATGCCTCAATCATTGTGTGGGATTCGAGGCTCCTGTCCCCCTTGCAGGGTGAAGATTTTGATGCAAACTTCTTACCAGGGCGTTGCCCTGGCCTATTACGTGTTACGCTTACAGCGTAACTTGCGCTTTCAGCGCGACGTGCAGGCGAGACGCCCGCACCACAAATGGCCTCGCATCATTCCGAGACAGCGTCATTGGCCCATGGGCCGCCCATGAGGCGTTCGAGTTGGGCTGCGGCGGCGTGGAGGTCGCGTGTGGCGCGGGCCTGTTCGAGCTGGAATTCGAGCATGTTGTTCACGCTTTCGATCAGGTCGACAAAATCGGCCATTTCGCCGAGGCCGTAGCCGGTCTGTAGATTCTCGTAGATGAGCTGGGACTCAGGGAGGAGTACGTCCTCGTACAGGTTGTACTGGCGTTGTGCGGCCTGGTAGTTGTAAAGGGCCATGCGTGCCGCGCTGGTGAGCGAGAGCCCCATGGCGGTCTTTGCCTGTTCAACGGCGCGCTGCATGAGGGCGGCTTCCTGCGTGGCGGCCCGGACGCGGCCGCGGTGGATGGGCAGGCTCACGCGCAGCGTCACCATCAGATCGTCTTCCATGTCCATGTTTTTCATGAGCAGGCGTTGCTTGGCGAGGTCCCATCCCACGTCGGACAGGACCGGCATCACGCCGCGCATGGGGGCTTCCCGGGCCAGCGCAAAACCGCTGTTTACCAGTGCCATGCGGTTGAAGTCCTGGCCGGGGGGATTTTTCATTTTTCCGTATCCGACTCCAAACATGAAATCGGGATACCCGGTTTTTCGCGCGAGGGTGATATCGTACTCGCGTGCGCTGATTTCCTCGGCGGCCGCGTCGAGTTCGGGGTTGGCGGTGGCGACGCGGGCCAGCACCACGGGCGCAGGCGGCGGCGGGGGCGGCAACGGAGCGGGTTGGGGCGCGGGGATCTCGTCGGCCACGCCGGACCGGCCCAACGCCTCGAGCAGATTGGTTTCAACCGTTGGCCGCACCTGCATGAGGTCGGTGTGCTGGTCTTCGAGTTGCGCCTTGGCCACCTGCACGCGGTATACGTCTTCTTGCCGGGCGAGGCCAAGGGAGTAACGCGAGAGCGTTGTGCTCTCGATGAAGTCGTAGATTTCGGTTTGTGATTCGACGAGGGAGGCCTGCTGACCCACCAGGGCGAGGTCAAAATAAGCGGTTTTAACGGCGGCGATGGTGGCGTTGCGTGCGGCGTACGCCCGGGCGAGCGCCGCACGGGCTTCGGCGGCTGCCTTTCCGCGCCGGGCCTTGAGGGTGCCGAACCAGGGGAACGCCTGCTCGAGTTCGACGGTAAAACGCTTCTGGTCGGACTCAAGAAACGAGGTGAGCGAGAACATGGGATCTTCGAGCGTCACCTGCGGTATCCGCTCGAGCGCGGCGAGCCATTGGGCGTGGCGTGCCTGAATCTCGGGGTTGTTCTGTACGGCCTCGAGGATGTAGGCGCGCAATTCGTCATTGCCGGCGTAAAAAGCGGCGGATTCGAGCTCCGCCGCCCCGAGAGCAACGATTACGAGAACTCCCAACATACCCATCCTCCTTGTTGTCTGCCGGCAATATTACTGCCAGGCGGTGTCTTGGCGCCGGATCAGGGCATTCGCCTCGACCGCCGCCTCCGCCCGGTCGCGCGGGAGCGCTACCCCACCAATCCAAACCGCCAACCTCGCGATCATGTCGACACCTTTTTCGCGCTGAATTTGAGTTGCATTTCTTTGTACCAGCAGTAAAGCAGCGGCACGAGAAATAATGTCATAAGTGCGACGGTCATGCCGCCGAACGACGGGATGGCCATGGGCACCATGATGTCGGCGCCGCGCCCGCGCGAGGTGAGGACGGGCAACAAGGCGAGGACGGTGGTGGCCGTCGTCATGAGGCACGGCCGAATCCGGCGCATGCCCGCGGCGACGGTCGCCTCGCGGATGTCTCGAATCGACGAAGGTTTTGACGCGGCGAACTTTTGGTCGAGGTATGTGGCGATGACGACGCCGTCGTCGGTGGCGATGCCGAACAGGGCCAGGAAACCGACCCAGATGGCGATGCTGAGGTTGATCGGGTGGACCTGAAACAACTCGCGCATGGGCACGCTGAACACGCTGAAGTCGAGGAACCAGGGTTGGCCGTACAGCCACAACAGCAAGAAACCGCCCGACCACGCCACCGCAATGCCGGAAAACACAAAGAACGTCGTAATATACGAGGCGAACTGGAAATAAAGGATCAGGAAAATCAGGAACAACGACAATGGCAGCACAATCGAGAGTGTTTTTTGCGCCCGGACCTGGTTTTCGTAGCTGCCGGCGAACGAGTAGCTGACACCTTCGGGGAGGACGAACTCGCCGCGGGCCATGGCGTCGCGCAGGAAGAGTTGTGTGTTCTCGACGACGTCGACTTCGGCGAACCCGGGCCGCTTGTCGAACAGGACGTATCCGACGAGGAACGTGTCTTCGCTTTTGATGACCATGGGCCCGCGGACGTATCGGATGTCGGCCAGTTGTTCGAGCGGGATTTGCTGGCCTTCCATGGTGGATACGGGCAGGCGCGCGAGTTGGTCGGGCCGGTCGCGCAACTCGCGCTGATACCGGACGCGGACGTTGTACCGTTCGCGGCCTTCGACGGTGGTGGTGATGGGCATGCCGCCGATGGCCATTTCGATGACGTCCTGCACGGCGCGGATCGACAGGCCGTAACGCGCGATGGCGGTGCGATCGATGTCAATTTCGAGGTAAGGGTTGCCGACGATTCGGTCGGCGATGACGGTTGACGGCTCGATCATGGGCGCCTGTTTGAGGAGCCGCTCGAACTCGATGCCTACCTGGTCGATGGTTTCGAGGTCGGGCCCTTTGATTTTGATGCCCATGGGCGCCCGCATACCGCTCTGCAGCATCACGATGCGCGCGCCAATCGGTTGAAGCCGCGGGGCGGACGTGGTGCCGGGGATTTCCGCGGCGTCGATGATTTCTTTCCAGATGTCGTCGGGCGACTTGATCGAGTCGCGCCATTGGCGGTAGGGCTGGCCGTCCGGGTCGGGGACGAGATTGCCTGCTTCGTCGCGTACGAATTGGCCGGTGGCGGGATCGATCTTGAACGTGAGGAGGCGACCGTTCTCGTCGGTGGCGTACTCGGATTTGTAGTTGATGACGGTTTCGATCATGTTGATGGGGGCGGGATCGAGGGGGCTTTCGGCCCTGCCGAGTTTGCCGACGACGTTTTCGACCTCGGGTATGGACGCGATGGCGCGGTCCTGGTAGGCGATGATGTCCATGGCTTCGCCGATGGACGCGTGGGGCATGGTCGTCGGCATGAAGAGGTACGAACCTTCGTCGAGCGGCGGCATGAACTCGCGGCCAAACCCGGGGAACGCGTGCAGCATCTTCGACCATGCTCGGGATTCGACGATCCGCTCTCGCGGGATGCCCACGCGGGCCGCGGTTTCCGGCACAAACCCGAACACCCTGCCAAAACCCAGCCATGCCAGCAGGCCAATCAGGACCAGCGCCAACGGCATGCTGATGTAAACGAGCTTGTGGTTGAGGAACCAGCGCAACAGGGGTTCGTAAAACCAGAGGAATAGCAGGTAAATGGACATCATTATGGCGACAGCGGCGAATACGAAGATCAGATTTCGCGCAACGCCGAGGCCGGGGCCGAGCGGCATCCATTCGAGCGTCAGCACCACGCCCACCAGCACCAGCACGATGAGGTTGCCCACCCACGGCCCGATCGGGCGCACGCGCGGCGGCAAGTAATCCGCCGCGAGGTGATATACGGCAAAGAGGCCTATTAGCAAGCCGGCCCACCACCAGCCCGTCACCAGAACCAGCACCACGGCGGAGGCGAGCAGCAGGGCTATGAGGATTTGTTTTGCGCGGCGGGAAGGCTTGCGCGGCGCCATCAGGAGATGGGCCAGAGGCGGGATGATGGTGAGGGCCGCAACGACCGACGCGATGAGCGCGAACGTTTTGGTGAATGCCAGCGGGCGGAACAGTTTTCCTTCCTGGCCGGTCATGGTAAAGACGGGCAGGAAGCTGACGACGGTCGTCGAGACCGCGGTGAGCACGGCGCTGCCGACTTCGCTGGCGGCACGGTACACGACGATGAGGCGGCTTTCTTCGGGAGGCGCGGCAGCCAGATGTTTCAGGACGTTTTCGGTGATGATGATGCCCATGTCGACGATGGTGCCGATGGCGATGACGATGCCGGAGAGTGCGACGATATTGGCGTCAACGCCGAACAGTCGCATGGCGATAAAACACAGCAGCACGGCCAGCGGCATGGTCATGCTGATCAGGAGGCTGCTGCGGAAGTGCATGGCCATGATGATGACGACAATCATCGTGATGAGGACCTGCGCCAGCAGGGCGTCGTTGAGCGTACCGAGGGTTTCGTAGATGAGGCCAGTGCGGTCGTAAAACGGCGAGATGGCAAGCTGGCTGGTCGAGACCCATGCGGGCCACTGGTCGCGCGGGGTGGATCGCAGCCATTTTATCCACGCGGGATGGTTGAGCGTGTCGCCCGCATAGGCATCGAATCCGGCGGCGGCCGCGGTTTGCTCGATGGCGGCGCGGTCGGCCAGCCGGTCGTCGATGAGGACCTTTGCAGGCAGGCCGGGCGAGATTTCCTCGATCCGCCGCTTGACGTTTTTGATCATCTCGAGCGGGTTGGCGCCGTAACGCGCCACGACGACACCGCCGACCGCCTCGGCCCCTTCGACGTCGAGCACGCCGCGGCGCATTTCGGGCCCGCGGCTGACGTTAGCGACCTGGTTGACGTACACCGGCACATTCTCGTTGACCTTGACGACGGTCTGCTCGATGTCGCGGATGTCTTTGATGAAACCGAGCCCGCGGATGACGTATTCAACGCGGTTGAGCTCGATGGTTCTCGCGCCGACATCGATGTTGGACTGGCGCACCGCGTTAAAGATTTCCTCGAGCGAGACGTTGTAGGCGCGCATCGCGTTGGGGTCGACGTCGACCTGGTACTCCATGACGAACCCGCCGATCGACGCGACTTCGGCGACGCCCCCGCTGCCCAGCAGCGCATAACGCACCTGCCAATCCTGGATGCTGCGTAACTCATCGAGGTCCCAGCCGCCGGCGGGCTTTCCGTCCTGGTCGCGGGCTTCGAGCATGTACCAGAACACCTGGCCGAGCGCGGTGGCGTCGGGCCCGAGGACGGGCTGTACGCCCTGGGGCAGGCTTCCGGGCGTGAGGCTGTTCAGTTTTTCGAGGATCCGGCTGCGGGAGTCGTAGAAGTTGGCCCTTTCCTCGAAGATGATGAAGATGGACGAAAACCCGAAATAGGAATAGGTTCGAATGGTTTTGACGCGCGGTATGCCCAAGAGGGCGGTAGTCAGAGGGTAGCTGATCTGGTCTTCAACATCCTGTGGGCTGCGTCCCTCCCACTCGGTGAAAACGATCTGCTGGTTTTCGCCAATATCCGGTATTGCGTCGACCGGCACGGGGCTGCGCGGCAACTGCTTGACCTGCCAGTCGAACGGCGCCACCACGATGCCCGCCAGCACGATAAACAGCGCCACCAGCCCGACGACTAACTTGTTTTGCAGGCAAAACAGGATGACTTTGTTCACCAGCGAAACCCGGTGAACCGATAGATCGGCTGCGTCGGGCGCGCCAGTTGGACCGGGCGCGTCGTTGTTAGTCATTTTGGAGGCTCCACTGCGGCGGGCGTACCGCCGATTGTCGCGCGGACGGAGCCGCATTTGTACATCGTGGAGCCAAAATAAGGATTGCGCACTTCCCGATCAAGCTGCAGCCAGGATGCGCCCTTGTTATCGAACGCCATCGGGCAGAAGAGTTGATAAATGGGGCCGCCCTCCCCCACTCCAAACACGGTGTAGGCGTCGATCAGTTCGTTGGACAATGGGCTGAACGCCGAGCGCAACCCGCCGATGTCTTTGGCGTCCGCTATCTTTTTGATGCCGGCGTTGAGGCTTTCAAGGTGTTTCATCCAGAGCGTGTGTGCGTCGCCCTTCAGAAGCATCATGTCGATTTTGTCGAGTGCCTGACGCAGTTTTGGGAGCGCGGCGGAGGCTTTGTTGAAATCGTCGTGGGCCAGCGCCTCGTGCATCTCGGTGTAAGGTTTTAGAATGGCGTGCAACTGGTTCTGGAACTCGGGCGGGGCATCGGCTTTAGCGGGGGCGGCGGGTTCGGCGGCGGTAGCAGGCGCGGCCGCGTGCGCCGAGTGATCCTCTCTCGCGCCGGCCTGCGCAACCAGCATTTGATAGTTGCCGCGGGTGCCGGCATAGACTCTCAGCGCATCTTTTACGGACTGGCTGTCGGCCCCCTCGATGGAGTCGTTGGCGAGCCGCACCGAGTACTCTTTCCAGGCCAGCGCGGCGTTGCCTTGAAAGCCGCCGGGGGCGGTTGTGCCTATTGCTTGGCCAAGCGCCCGATACGCCTGCTGCATCCGCGCCAACTCTTTCGACACGGCAGCGGCTGAGACCTGCTCGTACGCCTGCGCAACACCGCTTAACGCCGTGCCGGGGGTGCCCCCGGCATCAGGCGACATCACCCCTGCTTCAGGGGACATCATGCTTGGCCGGGCCATGATCTGCAGTGCGCTGTCGATCTTGAAATTGCCGTTGGTGACTACGCGCTCGCCTTCCTGCAGGCCGCTGCGCACGACGTAATAGCTGTCGGCACGGGGCCCGAGCAGGATCTCGCGGCCTTCGTAGGTGGGCGCTTCTGCGCCGGGCACCTCGACATAAACCACCGCGCGGGTGCCGGTCACTAGAGCCGCGGAAGCCGGAATTACGAGAACTTCTTCGAGTGTTTCGTCCGCTTTCGCGACAAATCCCAGCGATTCCGCCGGGACAAGATCCATGCCGCAGACGTCGCACTTGCCCGGCCCGTCCTTGACAATTTCCGGATGCATGGGCGAGATCCATTTGCCGGCGAGGTCGGGGTCGACGATTTTTCCGCCTTTGGCCAAGAGCGGCCGTACAATCGACCGCACAAACATGTCGGGTTTAAGCTTGCCGTCGCGGTTGGAAACGTTGAGCCGCACTTTGATGGTTCGCGTGGCTTGGTCAAGGTAGGGTTCAATAAAGGCAATCCGGCCCTCGTAGGTGACGCCCGGAAGCGCCTCGGCCGTAAATTCGACCTTTTGCCCGTAGCGCAGCCACGGCAGGTCGGACTCGTAGGCATCGAGCTTTACCCAGACCGTGCTGAGGTCGGCGAGGGTGTAAATGGGCGTGCCGGTCTCGACGTACATGCCCTCGGTTCCGTTGCGCTCGATGACGGTCCCGCCGGTGGGCGCGTAAATGGTGATTGAGTCGGCTTCCGGTCCGCCCTGTTCAGCCTGCCTGATCTGTTCGGGCGTCAGGCCCCACCTTTCGAGGCGCTGCCGCGACGCTGCGAGAATGGCTTGGGCGCTGTTGCGCAGTGCGTCGGGCGGGCCGGGTCTCACTTCGGCCACGGTCCGCGCCGCACGCCGCAACTCCTCGCGCGCTTGGATGAGCTCGGGGCTGTAGATGCTGACCATGTGGTCACCCTTGTTCACCTGAATGCCAGTGTAATCGACATATAGGCGCTCGATCCGGCCAGGGATGTAGGACGAGATGTAGGAAAGCCGTTTTTCGTCGTAGTCAACCTTCCCGGTCATCCGCACTTCTTTTGATGCGGCGCGGCGAACCACGGGCGTTGTCTGAATATTCATCAGGGCCTTGGCCTGCTCGGTCGTTCGGAACTCGCGCAGGCTCGTGGACTTAGCCGCTCCGTCCGACGGGACGGGAATCAGATCCATGCCGCAGATGGGGCACTGGCCGGACTTTGGCTGGCGGATCTGCGGATGCATCGAGCAGGTCCAGACCTCCGCTTCCGTGGCTTCGGCGCCCGGCTCGGCAGCCTGTTCGGAGGGTTCGAGGGCTTGCGGCGGCGCGGCAGGCCGGGAAAAGAACCCGCGAGCCAGGTAGCCCAGAACAAAAACGGCCAATACGAGCACTATCAGAAGCGGGAGGCTGATCTTTTTAAAGGCGCCCATGATCTAGACCCCAACAAACACTACTTTATCGATAAACTTTAACATGTATTTTGCCCGCCCGTCAAACCGTTTTATTCCCAACATGTCATGCCTTGGGAACAAAATGAGGTTCCCAATAATTCGCAAGCCGTGTTGCGGAACAGGAATGAGGGAGGGCGATTCCTTTTTAGTTCTTGGCGTGTAAGGGTTTACGTAATTCCCATACGTTGATGGAAAACGATTCGGCGGTAATTCGTAGGGGCAGCGGCGGCCGGTGTGAGCGGCCCGAGGGAGGACAAAATGCGTCGTAACGCTTTTCGGCACCCACATTGCGCGATTCTGCCTGGCATCCGTGCTACGGCGGGGTGCTGCGGCCCTCCCGCTTGTATTTCTCGAGCAGCGTTTTGAGATCCCCAGCGATCTCCGGGTTTTCTGCGTAGACATTGGTGGATTCGGTGAGGTTTCGGCTTAAGTCGTACAACTCGCCGGGTTGGTCGTGCGGCACGTAGCCGCGTTCTTTCTTGAACCACAGCGGTTCCTTGTTGTCATCGCCGGTGGGTGCATCGATAAACACCCAACGGCCCTTGCGGATGGCGAATCGCCCGCTGCAGCTGTGGTGCACGGTCGCTTCGCGAATGGGGCTCGACAGCTTTTCACCGACAAGCGCCGGGAACATCGAGTAGCTGTCTTCACCGGCGTCCTCTGGCAACTCGGCCCCGACCACCGCCGCCACGGTAGCCATCAAATCCGTCAAACACAATATCTCGTCGCGGATGGTCCCGGGCGAAGTCCGGCCGGGCCAACGCGCAAGGAACGGCACCCGATGCCCCCCTTCCCATGTGTCGCGCTTTATACCGCGCAGTTGTCCCATGCTGTAATGAAGGTGCTCGCGGACCCGCGCATAGGCATAGTTTTCAGGCCCGTTGTCGCTGGTGAAGATCACCAGTGTATCCTCCGCCAGCCCGTTTTGCTCGAGCGCCTTCAGAACCTCGCCCACCGCCCAGTCCACTTCAACGATATAGTCGCCGTAATCGCCCGCCCGGCTTTTTCCCTTGAACTCGGCGGCAGGCACAATGGGCGTGTGCGGCGCCGTCAGCGGGAAGTAGAGAAAAAACGGTTGGTCGGGCGACTGCGTCTTGCATCCCTCGATCCATTCGACGGCTTTGCGCGTGATCGCCGGCATGACGGCATCGAGCTTCCATCCGCTCGACATCGGCCCCGGATTCCCAAACATTGCGCCGGGCTTCTGTTCAGTGGGAACATTCAGAATGTGCTCGTTCTCGATGAACGTATAGGGCGGGAAGTTCGGGACGTCATCGCCGAAATAGTAGTCGAATCCGCTGGCCAGCGGGCCGCCGGTAATTGGTTTGGTCCAGTCGATCGCGTCGCACGGGACGGCCTTGTTCTGGGACTTGTCCACGTCTTTCACAAACGGCCAGTTCCACCCGAGATGCCATTTGCCGATACAGGCCGTCCTGTAGCCATGCTTCTTCAACATCGCCGGAACCGTCAGGCGCCCCGGCTCGATCAGGGGCGGATCCCATGGCCATAACACGCTGCTCTTCAATCGCGATCGCCAGGCATAGCGGCCGGTCAAGATACCGTAGCGCGTAGGACTGCAAACAGCCGACGGCGAATGCGCGTCCGTGAACCGCACGCCTTGCCCCGCCAACCGATCCAGGTTGGGCGTAGGAATCTTCGAGCCCGGGTTCTGGCAGGCCAGATCGCCGTAACCCATGTCATCCGCCAGAATAAACACCATATTGGGCAGCGGCCGCTTCGCGTCGTCCGCACCGGCTGCGCGACTCGGCATAAGCAAGCCGGCCGCCCCCGCACCGGCCATCTTCAGGAAATCGCGCCGTCCAACGGTCCGCACACGGTATCCAAGGGTAGTCATGAAACGTCTCCCATGATTGCCTATGGTAAGAGCATGTATCCTGCAGAGGCAAATTGGCGCAGTGGCTGCGATCCCATTGAATGCCAATCGCGCCGCTCCTAGAATAGGAAACACAAGATGAATCGAATAGCATCTGGTTTCAGGCTTGAGCAATGGTCTCTTATTGAGGCATACCAACTTCTGGCGGAAAAGCTTCATGAGGGGCCGGCGGGCCTGCCGTCTCGGGTTCACGCGGAAGCGGATATGCCGAGTGGAGACTTGCGTTTGATTCCGTGGGCCAGCCCGTCGCGGGATTGACCATTCGTACTCTGGAAACCAACTGATTCCGGCTGAAATTACGGAGGATAAGAGTCACATGAAGCTTTGCTTGTTGCTGCTAATGTCTCCAATAACATGGAACGCGACCGAAACCCCCGGACAGTTGCCGCTGATCGACCTCTCGGCCGATACCCCTCGGCAGGTGGTCATTGCCGCGGGCACGGAAGAGGCCTATCAGGGACACCCGACTACCCTGCTGATGCCGGATGGCAGAACGCTCTTTGCGGTGTGGTGCATCGAACACGGCGGCCATGCCGGCCCCATGGCACGAAGTGATGACGGCGGCCTGACTTGGACGCGCCTGGATCACCTCCTCCCTGAAGGATTTACAGGACACATCAACTGCCCGAGCATCTATCGCATGGTGGACCACAAGGGGGTCGAACGGTTGTGGGTGTTTTCCGCCTGGAGCAATGAGCGTAATGGGCCGCCATACATGCCGCGCATTCTGAGCGAGGATGCCGGCAAGACCTGGCGCGAAGCGGAGCCGCTGGGAAACGAGTTCCGGTGCGTAATGACGTTCAGTTCGGTTCTGCCGCTGAAGGATGGCCGCCACCTCGGCATGTATCACCGCCGCACCGGCCCCAACGACGAATCCCTGGAAGTCATGCAGGCCACGACGCGGGACGGGGGGCTTACGTGGTCTTCCCCTTCGCTCGTTGCCGCCGCCCCCGGGAAAAATCCCTGTGAGCCCTTCGTTTTCCGCTCGCCCGACGGCAATGAGTTGTGCTGCCTGATGCGCGAGAACACCCACAAAGGCCGCAGCCTGATGATGTTCAGCCGGGACGAAGCCAAAACCTGGAGCGCGCCCACGGATACGCCCTGGGGGCTGACCGGCGACCGCCACAAGGGCATCTATGCGCCCGACGGCCGCCTCGTGATCGCCTTCCGTGACCGCGCTTTGGAAAGCCCGACCCTCGGACATTTTGTGGCGTGGGTCGGCACGTACAACGATATCCGCGAGCGAAAACCGGGGCAGTGCCGCATCAAACTCCTTCACAGCCACGCGGGCGCCGATTGCGGGTACCCAGGCATCGAACTGCTTGCGGACGGGACCATTGTTGCCACGACCTACATCAAGTATCGCCCGGGAAACGACAAGCACTCCGTGGTCAGCACACGGTTCACGATCAATGAGATCGACACGATGCTGCTCACATCGAACGCAACTGCCCCGCCACACGACCCGCTCGTGGCCGATGCCGAAAAAGGCCTGCGGCGGGCAACGGGTTTTTTCCGCGAGCATGTCAGCACGCATGGCGGATATCTCTGGCGGTACTCGGCCGATCTGAACCGCCGCGAAGGTGAGGGAAGAGCGACGGATACGATGGCCTGGGTACAACCGCCCGGCACCCCGGCCGTGGGCATGGCGTTCTTGGACGCGTTCCAACTGACGGGCGACCGCTACTACCTTGATGCCGCCGTCGAGACCGCGCAGGCGCTCGTGAAAGGCCAGTTAGAGTCAGGCGGATGGGCATATTATGTCGAGTTTGACCCGGAGAAACGGAAGCAATATGCCTATCGCAGCGAGGGTAGAACCAACGGGCATAACACGACGACGTTGGATGACAACACGACCCAGGCGGCATTGAGACTTTTGATCTTGGTTGATCTTGCGCTCGAGTTTAAGGAATCGGTCATTCACGAAGCGGCGGGCTACGGTTTGGACGCCCTGCTTAAAGCGCAGTATCCCAACGGCGCCTGGCCGCAACGGTACAGCAGATTTCCAGATCCCGTCCAGTATCCCGTGAAGGCCGCCGAGTATCCGGAGTCCTGGTCGCGTATCTATGTGAAATACGACTTCGCCAGATACTACACATTAAACGACAATACGCTTGCCGACGCGATTGCGCTGATGTGGCTCGCCGGCAAGACCTACTCGGACGACCGGTATTGCGCAGCCGCAATGCGAGCTGGCGAATTCATTCTTCTGGCGCAGATGCCCGACCCGCAACCCGCCTGGGCCCAGCAGTATGATTTCGAAATGCATCCGGCGTGGGCGCGGAAGTTCGAGCCGCCTGCCATTACGGGCGGCGAGTCGCAGGCGGTGTTGCGCATGCTGCTTGACTTTTACGGCAGGACCAAAGACGCGCGCTACCTCGACAGCGTCGGCCGCGCCCTCGAATACTTCAAGAAATCGCGGCTGCCGGATGGTCAACTGGCCCGATTCTACGAGCTTCAAACCAACACGCCGCTGTACTTCACCAAGGCGTACGAGATGACATACAGCGACGATGACACGCCGACCCATTACGGCTTTAAGACATCGTGGAGGCTCGACACGGTTGAGGCGGATTACCGGGCCGCAAGGGAAGGTCTGCCGCGACCTTCGCGAAGACACGCTGCAGATTCACCGACGAGGCCAAGGTCCGTACCGGCGGAAGAGGCAAAAGCCGTAATTGGCGCCTTGGACGCGCGCGGGGCATGGGTCGAACAGGGCCGCCTGCGCTACCATGGGGAAGACGATCCTGCGAGGGAAGTGATCGATAGCCAGACCTTCATCCACAATGTCGAGACCCTGGCCTCCTTCATTGCAACGGGTAACGGATAGTGCGTCGACCGGGAGTTTCATTCTCCGCGGGCGTGAGCGTTCCTGAAAACGTCCATTTCCATGAAAGAAATCAACCGGGGTTGGCCTGGATCGGCCTCCCCTGTTGATGGAAAATCCAATATGCGCGATTCCACCGCACTCCCGCCGTTTGTGCCGATCTTCATCAGACATTGAAGACACAGCCCTTCCGGCGCGCCAGAAGGAAGCGCCGAATGACATTCGGGGCAAGACATTTCGTGAGTCATCTCGGTTTCTCCGGCCGTTGTTCCCGGCTTCTACCCCTTATAGAAGCAAATCAACCTACGGCAAAATCGGACAGGAAGGTAGAAGACGAAGCAGACATAGACGGGGACACGGCGCCGAACTTCTTGGACTCTGACAGTGATAGCGACGGGATCTGCGACAGAGACGAATGGACCTTCGGCTCTGATCCCTATGAATAGGTTGGAATCCGCGCGATTCTGCTTCCTCTAACGAAGAAGGCTCAGAAACAAAGGCGGCCCTCCCAGTAGAAGTAGTCGGCATCTTTGTCGCTGGTGCCGCCGGAAAACATCAGGCCATGCAGGTCAACATAGTTGCCGTCGGTGAGCCCGTCGCCCGCGAAGAGGTGCGCCCAGCCGGCTTCGAAGGAGAGATCTTCGCTGTAGCGATAGGTGGCGGTGAGGTCCGTTTCCCATCCGAGTTCGGCATCCGACTCGGTGTTCAGGAAGCTGAATGGGTGGCTCAGGACAATGACGAAATCTTTCCAGTACAGGGGCCGTGGGATGGGTTGATCGAACTGCTCGACGCTCTCATAGTATGCGACGTTCAGCTTAAGGTCGATCTTTTCCGTGGGAGAAGCCTCGATGCCGCCGCGCACCGCCCAGAAGTTGGAAAGGGCGCCGATTTCGTCGAGTATGGGCGAGTAGACCCTGTTCGAGAAAAGCCGGTTGAAACTGACGCTCGCCTTGGCCCGGTTGAACGGGAAGAGCCATTGCCAGAAGTTGACGTCCCGGTTGTCTTCGCCGCTGAAGTACGCGCCGCCCAGATAGATCCTGGGTTGCCAGGCGATATCGAAGCGGTATCCCACTTCAGCGTCTGCGGCCCACGAATCAAACTCGGCGTCATCATCGCCGTAGGTGAACGGTTTGAACAAGGCGCCCACCTGGCCGGCGTCGCCGAACTGGTAGGCGGCTTCGGTCTCGAGGTCGAACGCGCCCATCGTGCCGCTGGCCCGCAGGCCCACCGTGTGGAGGTTGGTCGGGTCGTAATCGTCCACGCCGACGACGTCTTCGATCCATTCGCCGATCAAGCCGAGGTTGGTGTCCTTGACGGCGCGGGCGTCGCGCACCCAGAACCAGTAGGCATCGAACGTCCAGTTTTCAACGGCCATGCACGATCCGTAGAGGCCGTACAGGTCGATGTCGCTATCCTCTTCGAATGGGCTGTTCTCGGCGAGTTTCGCCCAGAACAGGTCGGCGGAGTAGGAGTCGCCGCCGTAGGTAAGCCGGACCGCGTCAAACGAGTTGCCGCGGAACTCCGGGAACCGGGAGCCGGTCCCGATCAGCCACTGGGAGCCGAAGGCCAACTCCTGCCGCCCGATCCGAAGCCGCAAGGGGGTGCCGAACAGTTCGGCGGCCTCTACATATGACTGGTAGACCTCGACATCGTCGGCGGTCGCGGCACGGCGGTCGACACCCGTAACGTAATCCGACCGGAAGTCTTCGCCCCAGAGGTCGAAGCTCTCCAACTCGATAAATGCCGTAACGAGGTCGGTGAAATCGGCGGTAACATTTAATGTGGTCCGCTGTTCGATGAGCCGGTAGTCCGAGCCCCGCGAGTTCCAGTCCCAGTAACTCATGACATTCTGGCCGCCGAAAGCGTCGCCGATAGGCCGGGCCCTAAACATGCTGGAAGGAATGCGCAACGCGGGACCAACAAGCCAGGGGGCAAAGCGGGTATCAAAGCTCTGATGCCAGAAAGAACCCCGGATGCGTACTTGGCCGCCCACCTGGACATTCTGCAATTCGGCCACGCTGGGCAACGTGATTAACACGGTGACGGCAACGAGCACGGTAATGTAAAGAAAACCCTTCCGATGCATGGCCCACCCTCCTATGGCGACAGTTTATGTCGTCGAGATCGGCCCCTCGCCGCGCGCAAGCAGGCCCCGGCGACCCCTCCCTTGTGAACAAGGCATCTCTTAGCCAAATTCACACTCCGGTATGGATGATAGCAGGAAAGTTTATGATGGTCAATGTGAATCAATAATTTTTTTGGTCTGTCCTTGACAAATGGGGGCGGGGAGGTGATTATATAGCAAGATGTTGGACCGGCTGTGGGGAGGTCCCTGGTCGGCGCGCGGAGAAATGACCACTTCCTGTTGTTCCTGGGCGTATGTTGAGACTTTGCAGCTTCATTTGAGGGGAGAACACAGATGCTATCGCAACGAATCGTACAAGCATTGGGTTTTGCGGCGGTTTCGCTTTTCCTGGTTGGCGCCCTTACGGGGTGTCCACTCCTGTTCGGTGGAGGGCAGGCTGGGACCGTCATGTTTATTGCGACTCCCTCGAGTGGGCCTGCCCCGTTAGCGGTTCATTTCCATGGCACGGCCGCCCTCGCCCCGCCTTATGAGGTCGAGAGATGGTCATGGGATTTTGGGGACGGGGCGACGGGAGAGGAACGCAGCACGAAACATACCTACACCGTGCCCGGCACGTACATGGTCACGCTGCAGGTAGCGGCGGCGGCGCCGAAGTTTCGCGGTGACCAAGACCCGCCGCCAGCCACACTCAAGTACTCTCAAGAGGTGAACGTCCTGAACCCCAATCTGCCGCCCATTGCCAATGCGGGGACCGACCAGTCCGTATTCCTGCGCACCGGCCCGGTGACGTTGGACGGCAGCGAGAGTTACGATCCCGATGACGACCCGATCACGTACGCCTGGTCGTTTGTGTCGGTTCCGGGGGGCGGCAAGTCGGCGCTTACGGGCGCAGACACGGTAAACCCGACCTTCACCCCCGATTTCAAGGGCGATTACGTGATTCAGTTGATTGTAAACGACGGCCAACTGGACAGCGCGCCCGATACGGTGGTCGTGACCGTTGGCAACCGTCCGCCGGTGGCCAACGCGGGGCCCGACCAGCCGTTGTTGTTCCTGGGTACCGATGTGACGTTGGACGGCAGCCAAAGTACCGACCCTGATTTTGATTCATTGACGTATGCATGGACGTTCGTGACGAGACCGGACGGCAGTGGCGCGGAGCTTACGGGCGCCGACCCGGTACACCCGACCTTTACCCCCGACCGCAAGGGTAATTATGTGATCCAGTTGATCGTGAACGACGGGACGGTGGACAGTGATGAGCCCGATACCGTGTTGGTAACCATTGTCAACCGCCCGCCGGTGGCCAACGCGGGGCCGGACCAGCCGGCCCTGCAGCAGGACGACCTGTTTTTGGATCAGGAAGTGACGTTGGACGGCAGCGGGAGTTATGATCTCGACGGCGACCCGCTGACATACGCATGGTCGTTCGAGACGAGACCGCCCGGCAGCACCGCGGAGCTTACGGGCGCCGACCCGGTACACCCGACCTTCACCCCCGACCGCAAAGGCGATTACGTGATCCAGTTGATCGTGAACGACGGGACGGTGGACAGTGATGAGCCCGATACGGTGGTGGTGACCATTGGCAACCGTCCGCCGGTGGCGGACGCGGGGCCGGACCAGCCGATCCCGGACCAGGGCGACCTGTTCTTGGATGAGGAAGTGACGTTGGACGGCAGCGGGAGTTATGATCTCGACGGCGACCCGCTGACGTATGCATGGACGTTCGTGACGAGACCGCCCGGCAGTACCGCGGAGCTTATGGGCGCCGACCCGGTACACCCGACCTTCATCGCGGACCGCAAGGGCGTTTACGAGATCGAGTTGACCGTCGAGGACGACTCGGCGGCTACCGACACCGATACGGTGCTGGTGACCATTGCCAACCGTCCCCCCACGGCGGTCGCGGTGGTGTTGCCAGGTAACGAGCCCACCGCTGATGTAAACAGGATCACAGATTCCGACGTGCTGACGCCGAACCTCGAGACGCTCTATGCTCTGCCGCGCCAGATTGAGGGGCGCCTACCCTTAATGCGGATTGACCCGGACACGGCAGCCATCTTTGGGCAGATTCCCATCGCCTTGATCATGAGCGAAGATAACCACTTGTTGCCGATATGGGTGTGGGCTGGCAAGGGCCTCGCCGTCGATCCGACAACTGGCGAGATGTGGGCCATTGTCGGCGCCACCGCGGCGAATGGTTACGAGCACTTCTGGGCGCTGGTGCGCCTGAATCCCTACACGGGCGTCGCCGTACCCGTGGGCGACCCGCTTACCACCTCGCTATCCGAACTCTATGCGGGGCTGGCCGTCGACGACCTAAGCCTTGTGTATGGCGTGACGGGCAACGACGCCAGCGCCGTGCCGCAAAAAGTGGTAAACACCTTGCATGCGCTCTATAAGATTGACACAACAGACACGTCCGAAACGTTCCTCATCCAGTTCCCGGAACCAGTAGACGTCCCACTAACTCCCGGCGAGGTGATCGCCTTCAACACGGACGACGGGTTCATGTATCACGCGACAGGTAACTCCGCTTTAGCATCGAACCGGATGTTTAAAGCGCTCAATCTGGACACGTTAGATCTGACGGAGGTCACACTGACGCCAGGTCTGACGTCCTGGGACCGGCCTACCGCACTGACCTATGCGCCCGGTACGGGGGGCCAATTCTACCTGGCGGACGCCGGCGGGGATGGCCCGGCGTTGTTCCGGATAACGCTTACCGATGGCACGGCAACCGAAGACTACATAGGCGATATCGACTATTACTCCGACATTAAGGGGTTGGCGTTCCTGTATGAACGCGAGTTCCCGGCGCCGGAGGTCATGCTGGACGGTTTGCAAAGCTTTGACCCGGACGGCGACGACTTGACGTATGCATGGACGTTCTTCAGCGTACCGCCGCTGAGCAACGTGACCGACAGCGCCCTCTCCGACCCCTCCGGTGAGACGACTTCGTTCACGCCCGACGTAATGGGCACCTATGTGCTCGAACTGGTGGTCAATGACGGCGAAGCGGACAGTCTTCCCGCCACGGTGACAGTCAATTATCTCAACATGGCGCCCGTGGCGAACGCCGGGGCCGACCAAATCGTGCAACAGGGCGATTACGGTACGCCCGTTCAGCTTAACGGCGGCGATTCGTATGACCCCGACGGCACCGAGCTGACCTTCGAATGGACGTTGCTGTCGGCTCCCACGGGGAGCATCTTCACCCTATCGCCGTCCGACAGTTCGGCCGCCGCACCGTTCTTCGACGTCGATGTGGCCCATCCATCGGAGCCGTACGTATTTCAACTCACCGTGACCGATGCCGACGGCGCGACCAATACTACGAATCCGGTGGAAGTTCTGATACAGCCTATAAGCTAACCATTACTGAATCAACCGGATAGGGGGGGACCTCGCGGTCCCCCCTTCTCATTCTCACAACCACCGGCTGGGCTTCGGGGTTTCGCGGGTCGTGCTGAACACTGTCTATGCCATTGGGCTCAGCCAGTGCCAGAATGTCTCTAACAAGCGGCGACGTGGGATTGACAGCCAATTCCGGCATCATCGGCCGCGGTCCATAGTTGCTCGCTGTGAATACCATCGTCAAGTGTGAGGAAAACACGATCGGCCACCGGGGCGATCGCTCTCGAAATAATCCCCCAACAATACACGCGCTAAGAAGTGCGACGGGGGGCGTCCCAGACTGAGCGCAGATCTTCTTTTCAGGCCATGCGCTCGGGCTGGGAGTTTGTCTCGAGAACTTGCTGGAGTTTTTGGATAAGGCTGGTGTACTGGTAGGGTTTCTGGATGAACCCGGCGAGGCCGCTGTGCGTGAAGCGATTAACGGCTTCTTGCTCGTTGTAGCCGCTGGAGAGTATGACGCGGATGTCGTTTTTGACTTGGCGGAGTTCGCGGAAGGTTTCTTCGCCGTCCATGTTGGGCATGGTGAGGTCGAGGAGGACGCAGGTAATGTCGTTTGGCCGTTGACCGAAGATATCGAGGGCCTGACATCCGTCCTCTGCCAGCAAGACGTCGAACCCGGCCCGCTCGAGCATCTGGCGGCCGACGGTGCGGACGGTCTCTTCGTCGTCGACCAGCAGGACGAGGCCTTGTCCCTGCCAGGCGAGGTCGGGTGCGGCCTGTCGTGCCGGGGCTTTGACGGAGCGGCCTGTGGCGGGAAAGAGGATTTTGAAAGTGGTTCCACGGGCGGGTTCGCTGTAGACGCGGATGGCGCCGCGGTGGCCTCTGACGATTCCGAGAACGGCGGCCAGCCCGAGGCCGCGCCCCGTGAATTTGGTCGTGAAGAAGGGATCGAAAATCCGGGTGCGCGTTTTTACGTCCATGCCGCACCCGGTGTCGCTGACTTCGCAATAGACGTACAGGCCTTTGGGAAGTTTTTCGTCGAGGTAGGTGCCGCGGAGATAATCGCGGTCGCATTCCATGGCGCCGGTGGACACGGTGATGGTTCCATTTTTGTCGCCCAGCGCT
>DATKVG010000207.1:0-4386 GCA_035530195.1 Bathyarchaeia archaeon
CCGCGGTCGCGCGGGAGCGCGACCCCACCGCATCGCGGCACACCGCGGCGCTGTCGCTCGAGAGTTGTATTGACACCCTAGGTCAGGTAGAGTAGTTGTATCGATTATGGGGGATGACAGATATGAAAAGAGAACTTCCCAAGCGCGGATACCCGGCAAAAGGTGTTTTGATCAATTCCGAAGGGTCGACTTTGGTTGTAGCAACTGTATGTACTCGTCACCGAGTGCCCTGGCTTGCCAATAATTTGTGCCACCAGACACTGGAGGCGGTTTGGCGGGATGCGAGAGCGTGGCTCGTAGGCAAATACGTTATCATGCCGGACCACCTTCATTTTTTTGCCGCGCCAGGCGATCAGGTTGTCCTTTTTGAGCGTTGGGTTGGATATTGGAAATCGCTGGCAACAAAAGCCTTGAAGGAAAAGGCCAGAGGTTGGCAAACAAGATGTTGGCACCATCGTTTGAGGTCTTCCGAAAGCTATGGCGAGAAATGGGACTACATTCGATTCAACCCGGTCCGAAAGGGACTGGTTAAAGTTCCTGAAGAGTGGCCGTATCAGGGTGAACTGAACGTGCTGCGCTGGTAAGCACCGTTGTGGAGTCGCGGTGCGGTGGGAAAAAGCGGGTGCGGTGCGGTGCGGTGGGGTCGCGCTCCCGCGCGACCGTTGTGGTGGCGGAGGTTGTGGAGGCGCGGGCATGCCGTGGCTTTGTGACTGGAACCTGCGGTCGCGCGGGAGCGCGACCCCACCGCTTGATACCTTGGGTTTGTGGTAGGTAGCCGCGGTCGCGCGGGAGCGCGACCCCACCGCATCCACCCCACCGCAACCATTCCAGCGCACACCACCGCAATCCTACCGCGTTATAGGGCACAAGAAGAACCGGCCGATCCCGGCGATCATGCCGAGGGCTCTGGCGGTGTCGCGCAGGAGGGCGACGGCGACGAACAGGTACATTTTGGGGTCGCGTATGCGCCGGTACATCCGGTGGGTCAGGGGGACGCGGACGAACGCGTAGGCCAGCGCCACCACCAGCGCGCCCATGTTGAGCGGCCAGCCCCACAGGGCCTGCGCGGGCAGGACGATGCAGAGCGTCAAGGCCAGCGGCGGTGCGGTAAAGTCGAGCGCGCCGGCGTATTGGTCGCCGGTTCTGGCTCGACGTGGGTGCTTCCGGTAGAGTTTCATGCGCCAATACCCGTGGCGCGCCTGCGTGCGCAGGTACGGCCAGAGGCGCGTGGGGTGGTAATGGGCGACGACGGCGTCGGGCCGGAACCGCAAGCGGCCGCCGGCGTCGATGAGGCGGTAAGAGAGGTCGTTGTCTTCCGCGGAGGCTTTTGAAAACGATTCGTCGAACCCGCCAGCGGCTTCAAATGCGGAGCGCAGATAGGCCACGTTGAACGAGCCGAGGAAATCGACGTCGTCACTCGAGCGTTGGTGGCGTGCGGCGATTTCTTCGTGCAGCATGCGGGCCAGGATCGAGTGCGGGTTGGCGATCGCGTAGGTCCCCCCCACTCCCACCACGCCTTCTGAGAAACTTTCGAGAAGCCGCTCGATCCAGTCGGGCTGAGGGACGCAGTCGGCGTCGGTGAACGCGAGAACGTCACCGGATGCGTGGGCAACGCCGAGGTTGCGCGCGGCTGCGGGGCCTTTGTTGGGTTGGCGCAAATAGAGCACGGACGAACTTGTGATTGCCGATTGCCGATTGTCGATTGCCGATTGGGCGATTTCTGGGGTGCGGTCGGTGGAGCCGTCGTCGACGACGATGAGTTCGCAGTCGGGATGGGTTTGATTGAGGCAGGCGGTGAGGCATTCGGCGAGTGTGCGCTCGGCGTTGAACGCGGGAATGACGATGGACACGCGCATGCGGCTACCTCGGCTTGGCGGCGACGCGCTCGATGGCGTCGCGGACGGCGCTGACGAGGCGTGCGGTTGCGGGCGAGTATTTTTCGGGTACGGGCGGCGGCAACGCGCAGGCCTGTTCGAGATCGTCGATGTCGAGGATCATTCGGCCCCAACCGCGGGCCTGAACGGCCTTGGCGACATCGAGTTGGTGGTCGTTCATGTGCTCGTTGAACTTTTTCAGACGCGGCACGACGATAGCGGGCCGGCGCGCGCGGAGTGCGTCCATGACGGAGCCGATGCCGGCGTGGCACACGATGACGCGGGCCCGGCTCTGGAGCGCCAGGACCACTTCGCGGGGTTTGAAATCGAAATGATCGCAGTTTTTGGGGAACGTAGCGCCGAGGCCGGTTTGGATGACAACCAATTCGCCCGTTTTTCCGGCGATTTCATCCATTTTGTGGATCAGGCGTGGGAAGTCGAGAAACATGGTGCCGACAGTGACGTAAATCATGCTTCTCCCCCACTCCCGGTGCGCACGGTTTCCGCTCGCCCGCCGAACAGGGCCAGCCGCACCAGCAACAGGCCGGCGCGCGCTCGATGTTTCCAGCCGGTCCACGTCATGAGTTCGCGCATCTGGTGCAGCATGTAACGGGGCCGAAAGTAGAACCGCCGGATCGCTTTACGAAACATCCTGCCCACGAACGCGGGATCAATTTCGTCCATCTCGAACACGGCGGCGCCGTACGTGGCCAGTTCTTCCCATGACCGGATCAGGAGTCGTCCGCCGCGACGCACCTGGTCGAACATTTCGGTGCCGGGATACGGCGTGGCGATGCTGAACTGGGCGTAATCGAGGTCGAGCTCGAGGGCAAACTTGATGGTTGCTTCCATGTCGGTCGCGGTTTCGCCGACGTTGCCGAGCATGAAGTAGCCGCCGACTTCGAGGCCCGCTTGTTTGGCCAGCGTGATGGCACGGCGGACTTGATCGATCGTGATGCCTTTCTTGAGTGAGTCGAGGACGGATTGCACGCCGGATTCGATCCCGAAATAGACGCGGTAACAGCCGGCCCACCGCATCGCCAGGAACAAATCGAGCGTGACGTTGTCGACGCGGATACCGTTGGTCGTCGACCACGGGACCTGGGCAAGGCCGCGCGACACAATCAGCTCGCAGATACGGATGGCCCGGGCAATATCAAACGTGAATGCGTCGTCGAGCACGGCGATTTCGTGGACCCCGTACCGCCGAACCAGGTGCTCCCATTCGGCGACGACGTCTTCGGGCTGGCGCATCCTGAGCCGGCGTCCGTAGATGCCTTTGTAGCAGAACGTGCACCCGAACGGGCATCCCCGGCTCGTCGTGATGGGCAGGGAGTGATCGTTTCGCCTGGCGAGGCTCGAATAGCGTTTAAGCGGGAACAGCGACCAGTCCGGGTACAGGCCTTGTTCGATGTTGGGTTGAAACGGCCTGTCGGGGTTGTGAACAATCCGGCCGCGGTCAATCCACGAGACCCCGCGAATGCCGGCCGCGTCTCTGCCCGCGAGCAGTTGATCGACCAGTTCCGACATCGCCGCTTCGCCTTCCCCGCGGACGACGTAGTCGAACAGGCCGTCGTCGAGGAAATCGTCGGGCAGGACGGTGGCATGCGGGCCGCCGGCGACAAGAACCGGCGGGTAAGCCATCCTTTTGAGCCTGCGCGCGATGGCCAGCGCGCTGGGCAGGAGCGGCGTCGTGACGGTGAAACAAACCATCTCCGGCGCCTGCTGCGCGAGGATGGCGACCACGGCGTCGGGCGCGAGTTTTTCGACGTTGGCGTCGATGACTCGAACCTCGCAGCCTTTTCGTTCAAGCACGGCGGCGATATAAGCGAGGCCGAGCGGCGGCTGGTCGCTGCTGAACGCGCCTACCTGGGCGGGTTGCACGAGCGTCACTTTCATGCGGCGCTCGCGTGACCGGTCGCCGGCCACCGGCTCGTCCTCGTCGGTGAGACTACCGCGGAAAACGGCGCGCGGGCCGTAGACTTTCAACAACTCCGGCCATTGCACGAAAAACGTGTCGGCCAGCCAGTACATGAGCCTGCCGGTGACGGACGGGTGGGTGACCTGCGCGCCGCACTCGACGTACACCACCGCCACGCCCATCAGCTTCGCAATCAGCACCACCGGAATGGCGATTTCGGCGCCCGTGCTTACGACAAGGTCGGGCCGCTCGCGGCGGAAAATCCGTCTGACGCGAAACAGGTTCTTGATGAATTCGACCGGGTTGCGCGCCATGTTGGGCACAAGATAGACGTTGGGCAGAATGCGCGTAGTGTCGGCTTCGTAGCAGAAATAGAAGGTGTCGTGTCCATGGAAGGCTTCCGCCAGTTCGAGCATTTCGGTCAGATGCCCGCCGTGCGAGCAGGCGAGGCAGATCTTGATCCGACGCGGTGAAAGATCCGGCCCCGCGCCCGATGGCACGTCCACCCGAACCGGATTCTTGTAGCTGCTCAGTTCTGATGCCTGCAAACTCATCGCCACACAGCATATAGTCGAGAAACCAAAATTTCCA
>DATKVG010000208.1:0-18591 GCA_035530195.1 Bathyarchaeia archaeon
AGGTCAAGTACGGCTGGCCGACGCTCGAGTTCATGCACGACACCAGCTTGTACAAAAACATCCCCGAACCGTTGCCCAAGTTTCTGGTCAACCAGTTTCTATTCATCGGCCCGCTGGTAGCGCCGGTGTGGATCGCGGGGATTCTGTACGCGCTGTTTTCCAAAACCGGCCGGAAGTATCGCATCTTCGGGTTCGTGTATATCGGACTTCTCATTGTGTTTTACGCAAGCAACGGCAAACCCTACTATGTCGCGCCGATCTATCCGGCAATGCTGGCGCTTGGCGCGGTCTGCCTCGAACAAATGACGGTGCGCCATCGCTGGCCGCGATACGCGTTGCCCGCGCTGATCGTCGTCAGCGGCGTGCTTCTATCCCCGCACGCCATGCCCGTTCTGTCCCCGCAAGGAATGATCAAGTTGCAAAACGCGATGAGTTTCAGGGCGCCCCAACAGGAACGCGCACACGCCGGCGTGTTGCCACAACATATCGGCGACCGCCTCGGCTGGCCCGAGTTCATCGCCATGATGAACAACGCCTACCACCAACTCGACCCCGACGCCCGCAAACGCTGCTCGATCCTCGTGAGCAACTACGGAGAGGCCGGCGTAATCAACCTGTTCGGGCCGAAGCTCGGCCTGCCCCACGCCGTCTCCGGCTACATGTCATATTACCTCTGGGGACCCGGCAACATGGACGGCAAGTGCGTGCTGGCATACTGGCCGGATCGGGAGACGCTGGATAAAGTGTTCGAGCAAGTCACCGAAGTGGCGCGGTTCACCCACCCCTACGTCATGGAACGCCAAAACAACCGGCCCCTCTACCTCTGCCGCAACCTGAAGATGCCGTTGGAAAAAGCCTGGCCGCTGTTCAAGCGATACTGGTAGCTCACACCGTGACGATGAGCGTCCTTGCTCTCTGGTTATAGTAAGCGCCATAACCGAACTTGCTGGAAACGAGCCGCGGGATGTCGACTACATCCACATGGCTCGCGTGTTCCAGCATGAACTCGACGGTGCGGTTCACGCTGAGGCGATTGAGGTGGTACTTGCCAACGTCGTGAAACTCGTGGTTGGGGATGTCGTCCATGTTGAAGAAAGAGAGCCACACCTCTTTTTTCGCGACGCGCAAGACTTCGCTGAGCGCTTTGTCAAAAGCCGGTGGCGAAAGGTGTTCAAACAGGTCGTGGGCGAAGACGTATTCGTACTCACCGGTTTCCGCCGGGATGTCGAACACGGAAGCCTGTGTGAAGTCGACGTCGGGGAATCGCCTGCGTGCGTTGGCGATGTTCTTTGCGGAAATATCGAAGCCGGTGTAACGGACGAACCCGGCCAGCCCGTGCGAGACGATGAACCGGTAATCGTTGGCGGAACCGCAGCCCGCCTCCAAAACGGATAGAAAAGCCTCGGGACATCGCGCCAACGTCTCGTTCCACAGCCGTTCAAAGACGGAGAGGGCCGGCACACACGTAACCAAGGCCGGCGCCAGGAAGTTCGACAGCGCCTGCGAAATATAGTCCGGGATGGGGCAGTCGTCGTGTTGGAGCGCGTGGTAGGTTTCGATAAGAAAGTGCGGGCATTGCGCCTCATCGCGGTTCTCGAGGTGATCGAGGATGGACCAGCCGTCGGGCACGTTGCGCAACCGCTCGAGCAGCCACGTCAGGCAAAGGCCAAAGCGCCATTCCGCGTCGATCAGGGCGTCGAACCGGCCCGAAAACAGCGAGTCGGCAATCAGGGCCCGCGTGAGGATGCTCTGAAAGTTGATTCGCGGGTCTTCGACGCCCGACACCAGGTAGGAGTCGAGATGCTCCTGCGTATACCGGTCCCAGGCCCAGCGCAGCCGCTCGTCCTCCCCCGGAAGCGGCCGCGACAAAAAGCTATGTGCAGGCGAATTGGCCATAACCGTCGCCCCGATCCTCGGGGTCAGTTTAGCACAGAGCGGGTTTGTAAAGGGACCGGAGGGACACAAGCGACATAAGAGTTGTTCGGCACAACGCGCGGTCGCGCAGGAGCGCGACCCCACCGCACCGGTACGCTCGGTTAAGTTGCCAGTTTTTCCGCGGTGGCGCTCAGCGTCCCGAGAATGTACTCGACGGCGCCGGGTTTTGGTTTTGTGAGGCGCGGCAGGAAGATGGTTCTGCGTGCGGCCTGGTACGCGCCGGGCAGGTCTTCCGGTTTATAGCCTTTGTACCCGTGCTCGGGGCACAGCGGCCCGCGGTTGCGCGTCCACAGGTCGAACCCTTTTGCGAACAGGGGCAACTCGTGCAGGTTGGGGTAGGGCGCTAACTCGGCGTTGAGCCCGGCCTCGCGCAACGCCGCCACGTACGATTCGGTTGTCACGCCGCCCATGACGGCGGGGTCGTGCAGGATCGGGAACCCGTAGTAGCCGCCGCGCTCGGTGCCCTCGACGTGTTTCACCGGTCGCAGGCCGGGAATCCGTTCGAGGCCCGATTCGACGGCCTCAAAAAACTCGCGGCGCAGCTTGTTGGTCTCCTCGAGCCGGCGGAGCTGGACGGATGCCAGGCCGATGCCCAGCGGGTGCGCCCGGAACTTGTTGCCAAGCCCGAGCGGCTGGTATTGGGCGTAACGTTCCGTGACGAGGTCGACGCCGCTGATCCGGTTGACCTGACCCGCCAGGCAGGCCCGCTCGAACACCTCGACGTCGTCCGTCGTCAGCACACCGCCCTCGCCTGCGCTCACCGCTTTCGACCCCTGCAGGCTCCAGCAGGCCGCCGCCCCCAGGCTGCCGCACAACCGGCCTTTGTACCGCGCGCCGTGGGCGTGGCTGCAATCTTCGAGCACGGGGACGTTGCGCTCGCGCGCGATCTCGAGGATCGCGTCCATGTCGCACACCAGTCCCCAAAGATGGACGGCCACGATGCACGCGGTGTTGGCCGTGATCTTACGGCGCACGTCTTCCGGATCGATCAGGAGCGTCTCGGGATCGACGTCGCAGAACACGGGTCGCGCACCCAGGAACACCGCCGGCGCGATCGTACAGATCCACGTGTTCGTGGGGCAGATCACCTCGTCGCCCGGGCCGACGCCCAGCCCGAAGTACGCGCTGTACAACGCGGTCGTGCCGTTCATCGTTGTGAGGCTGTACTTCGAGCCAACCCACTCGCGCCATCTCCGTTCAAACTCCCTCACCACCGGCGTCCCACCGGACAACTCGTTCCGGCGCGTCATCTCCGTCACGAGAGCCACCTCTTCGTCGGTGATCTGCCGCCAATCATCCAGCGGATTGCCATCGCCCGTCAGCGTTTGCACAAACGTCTTCGGCGCGGGTTTCTCTTTAGGCTTGCTCATGGCGCAACCGTCCCGGCGAGGTTTAAGATCTCGAGGGCCGTCTGGCACCGCTGGACAAATTCGTCCTGGCCGGCGGGCACCGCGATCATCGGCATCGGCTTGGCCTTGGAAGTATGCTGGCCGGCGCCGTTTTCCCACGCCGTCCTGGCCTCATCGCGCCGACCCAACGCCTCGAGCGCCTTGCCCAGCCAATACTGCACTTCGGCATCAGTGCAGACGTAGCGGGCGCCGACGCCAAGGTTCGCGGGATACTCGAGCGCCGCCTGGAAATCGGCCAGCGCGGATTCCGTCTGCGCGGCGTCAAACCGGGCCTTGCCACGCCCCATCAGCGCCGACACCAGCACGTCGCGTGGTTTGCTGCTGCCTTCCCAGTTCGAGAACCGCTCGGTGTTCAAGAGTTTGATGCAATCGTCGTACCGGCCTTCGGCCACGTAGGCGTCGGCCAGCCACAGCACGAGATCGTACCGCGGCGCGGGCGTCCGCGGCGCGGCCTGGGCAATTTGGATGCTCTCCTCGCGCCGGCCCAGCTCGCCGAGAATCTGGCAGAGGTCCCGGTGGAGGATCTGGTCGTCCGGCCGCGCCTCGATCGCCTTGCGATACCATTTCTCGGCTTCGTCAAGGCGTTTGGCCACCTTCCATTCGTACAATCCCAGCAGCCGCAGGGCCATCGACAGCCGCAGGTTCAACTCGACGGCCTTGCGCCACTCGGGCACGGCCTCGTCGATCCGGTTCAGGCCGGCATAAACATAGCCGAGCAGCAGGTGCGCCGACGCGTCGGCGGGATTCACCGCAACCGCGTACGACATGACATCGAGCGCCTCGGCCCCGTGCGGGAACGCGAAGTCTACCGCAACGCCCTGGCCCGCTTCATCGCCGGCCTTGTCCCCGACCTTGTCGGCGTAGTATGCGAGCGCGTAGTAGACATAGAGGCCGGCTTGGGCGCCCGTCGTTGAGGCTTCACCGATATATGCCTGCAGCCAATCAGACGCTTCGCGGTACAAGCCAAGGTCGGCGAAGAATGACGCCACGTTCAGCGCGTTGAATTCCGGCTCACCCGAAGCCGTCAACACAGCGCGCGCGGCCCACCGGTATTTCTCGTCACCGCGCGAATCCGCTATGGCGCGAAAGATCCAGTCGACGGGATCCTGCTCGACCTCGGCTGCCGCAAGTTCGGCCGCGTTCCCGCCGATTACAGCCTGCACCGCCAACACCCGCGCCCTGCTTCGCGCATCCGGCTTGATTTTCGCCGCGCGCGCCAACGCCGTCTCCGCTTCCTCGTATCTGCCGAGCGCGGCGTAGGCGCGGCCCGCGACGCCGTAGCCGAGCGCCTGCGCGTCTTTGGAGAGCATGGCCTTGTTCGCGGCATAGAGGGCGTTGTCGTACTGCGCGCGGCGCAGGTGCGTCACGGCGAGAAGGTACCATGGCCAGCCGTACTCGCGATCGCGGTCGATGGCTTTCCTGGCGTGCGCGGCGGCCTGCTCATATTGTGCCTGCTCGATCTCGAGCACGGCCATCCCGCACAGCGCGGGCACGTGACCCGGATCGGCCTCGAGCACTTTAGCGTAGGCCGCATACGCGCCGCTCGGGTTGGTTTGGCTGTCAAGCAGCCAGGCTTCCGCGAACAACTCGTCGGCAGTCGGCTGGCCATCGGTCCGCGCCGGTTTCTTAGTCAAATCGGGCGGATCGACTTTCGGGATTTGCAGCGGCGATACGTAATGGAGCAGTTCTTGCCCATCCGCGGCGGTCACGGTGATGGTGACGGGCCCGCCGGGCGCGTCCTGTACCGACACGTGTGCCGGCGCCTGCGGCGACAGGTCGACCCGCTGATCCGCCAGGATCTTTGTGTTGCTCGCGATCATCACGCGCGCGCCGGGATACTCGCCTGTCGCCAGCGCGGCCACGTCAATCGCCGGCCCGTTGTGCTTGACGTTCACGCATGCGTCGCGCGTGGCGTATTCGAATCCGTCGCCAAGCCCGTGCACCGGGTACCAGTATTCGCGCCACGACACCGTGTCGCCCGGGTTCAGCATCCCGTAATCCGACTGCGTCAGCAGCGGGCCGCTCTGCACTTCGATGTATTGCGAGTGGACCGGGCCCGCGTCGGACAGTTTCATTTCGCTGGTGACGCCGAAATCGTCCTTGCCCCACGTCCACGCTTTTTTGCCGGGCAGCTTGTCGTGATCGGCGAACGAAACGATGCCGCGGTTACGGTCGACGTCGTACGCCCCGAAGAAGTCGAATCCGCATTCAAACGCGAACACCGACGACATGGTCGGGTAGTTCTTGAGCCACGTGATGTCTTTGCCCTCGTGGATGGGCCACGTGAAGAAACTCGTGCCGGCGTGGTCGCACCCCAGCGTCATCGGGTAAATGAACCGCGTGCCGGGCAGGTTCGGGAACGCGGTGCAGTTCCAGAAATAATACGGGTTGATGGCGTCGTTGGGATTGTAGATGGCGATTTCCTCGTCGAGATACGCCTTGCCCGGATGCAGCGTCAGGCGAACCGTCCACCGCGTCCGGAACATCTTCTCCACATTCGCTATCGCCAGCGCAGCCGACCCATCGCTGTTCTTCACGATTGTCACGTCCACCGGTGAGACGATCGTCACGGTGTGGCCGTGCGGGCCGGGGTTCCACTCGATGCCGCCGCTGATCCACGCGCCGCGCATCGCGATCAGGGCCGGTTTGATCACGTCGTTCTTGTGAAACATCTCCTCGTTCGTGGTTTTGTCGAGCACCGAGTGGATGCGGCCGCCCAACTCGGGCAGGCACGTCACTTTCAGGTATTCGTTTTCGAGGAACACGGCCCGGTACGTCCGATCAACTTTCTCGCCTCCGAGCAGGTCCTGCCGCGTGTAGGGGTAGTAGATGCCGCCATCGAGCGAATCGAAGACCGGGTTGACGTCGTCGTACCAGGTGTAGGTTGGCAGTGTGATCTGACCCTCGGACGCCTGCACTGGTTCCGCGCTGGAAATGCCGAAGAAATATGTCGCCGCGAATGCAACCGCGGCCAAATAGATTGCCTGTTTCGCTCGTATCACGGCTCGACCCTCCTGGAAAGTTTCATCCGTAATCTACTCCAGCAACAAAACCCCTGCAAGTTGCCTGTCTCTGCGTCTGCATCGTGTTTGTTCCGTAGGCGCGGTCGAGATCCAGCGCACGCATGTAATCCCGTGGCTCGCCTTCGTGGTTGAAAGTCAGCCGCAGGTCGGCCAGCGGCTGGTAGGCCTGGAGGCGCGAGGGGTTGCCAAGCATGTGCTTGTCGACAAGGCGTTGCGCACCGGCAGCGCCTCGTTCCACTCGGACGCCGGCCGCGTATACCAGAGCGTGAGGTCATTGGCAGGCGGGGCCGCAAGCGTGCAGAGCAAAAGGGCAGGCAACATAAACATGATCATTTAAACCTCGCTGCGTTTATATACGGCGACATAAGTTTTGCAGAATGTTGGTGCGGAATCATTCCGCACCTACGCCACCGATTGCAGGAACATACGGCGAAAACTGAGTCGCAATGCATAGTCATTTTGCAATTTCGAGTGTCGTTGCCAGGGTTTCGTTCAAGTTGGTATGGAGATTGGTGATCGTTATGGGCAATGACGTGGCCGTACCGGGAACGGCGATGATGTTTGTGGCACGGGGTTCGAGCCGCGTCGAGCCGTTCCATGCGGCGCCGGCGCCCGAGATGCAGAACGTCAGGTCGGACTGGTTGGTCACGGAGATCCGGCGCACCCCGTCTTTGTCTACAAAATGCGCCGCGGCCGCCGACACGGAGTTTTTGAACAGCGGCTCGAGGAATTCTTTGCGGCCGGCGATCTGGTCGCTGAACCATGCGGCGGTGCGCGCGGCGAACAGGGCCTCGCGGATCCCGTCGAGGGACTTTTCGCGCGCGAACACGAGCGTCATGGGCCGCTGGCTGCGCTCGGTGTCGTACTGGGCGTTGGTAAGGCCGTGCATGTCGGTGCCGGCGATGACGGCGAGGTTTTTCTCGATGCACCACCCCAGCGCAACCGGGTACCAGTCGCTGCTGTTGAACACCTCGACGCCCTTGAGCCACCCACGGCCGGCCAGGTCCTGCGCGACGTCCTGCCACACCGTCACCTCGGGCTGCTGCTTCACCCAGCCGGAATGGTTCCACTGGACAAACGCCCCCTGCTTGACGGCCGCCTCGACCGCCGCGAAAAAGTCCGGCACATCGAGCGCGGCCGAATCCGTCACAAACAGCGCGTTATAATGACCGTGGGGCATGTCGCGGGTGATTTCGCTGGCCTTGATGAGCAGCATGTCGTACGCCTGCGACGTGGGAAGCGCGATGTCATACGACGAATTGTCGTCGCCGGTTATGTTGGGCTTGCGCGGGTGTTTTTCGAGGTGGTCCGTAATCGCGATCGCGTCAAGCCCGTCGCGCCACGCTTCCATGACGCGCACGTCCGGCCACACCACGCCGTCCGAGAACACGGTGTGCATATGAAAATCGCACTTGAGTGTTTTGAACTCGCCGACGTCGGGCACATTGACCACCTTGCGGTACAACTGCCGGTCGAGTTCGGGCAGATACGTCCTGTTTACGTCATAGGCAAACGCGGACACCGCCAACATCGCAACAATCATCGTAAAAACTGCTGCTCGCATTTCCATGTTCCTTTCGCTGCTTATAAGACCCGCACCACTTTTCTTGCGGAATACGTGTGGCCGAACATGTCCTTTGTTCTGACCTCGATCGCGTGCGCGCCCGGCGCCAACCGCGGCAGCTTGCTTTTCCACATGTGGGTAATCTCCCGCGGCTCGTCGAAATGGTAGCCAAGCGATTCGTTCTGGTTAAACTTGTTCTCCTGGTACATGCGCACGCAGAACGGATCAAACGTGGTGGTCTGATCGAGCGGGAGCCACTTGCCGCCGTCCGCACGCATCTCGACCTTCGAGTTTTCCGATCCCGCGAACACATTTACGAGCACTTCCGTCTTCTCGACGTCGGCGGATGCAATTTCGTCAGGCAGGTAAATGTTCATCTGGTAATCGGCTGGTCGGCGCGCGGCCTTGTACTCGATCTTATATGAAGCGCCGTCGAACGTCGCGACCGCGTAGCCGTTGGGCGCGCCGTCGTTCATGACCGAGTGCGGAATGCCGGTTTCGTCGCGCAACCCGGCCCACCACGATCCGCAGACCGTCCCGTTGACGAACTGGTGGTGCGGGTTTGGCCCCTTCCAACCGCGGGTTTCGTCGAAAAAGACGTGAAACATCGTGTGGGTGTGCGCCGCGACCGAAAACGTGTGGGGACGCCCGGCGAGGACATCAAACATGGCCAAAGGGCTTTTGCCCCGGAACGGGATGTGCATCGTCATCACGATCAGCCGGTCGTGCGGCACGCCATCGAGGTAGTTCTTCACAAACGCAACCTGGTCTTCTCTGAACCCGCCGTCGTAGCCCTTCTCTTTGACCAAGATGCTGTCAAGGACAATGAAACTCACGCCGCCGTACTCGAACGCGTACGTTGGCGGCCCGTAGATGCGCTCAAAAATGTCGTCGGAGACGCTGTCCTCGCGCGCGCCCGGCGTGCCGTCGTGGTTGCCGATGGTGTTGTACCACGGGATGCCGATACGGCCGACGGCGCCCACGAGCGGTTCCTGCAGCTCCGGCGAGTCGCCGACGTTGTCGCCCAGCGAGATGCCAAACGCCGCGCCGTTACCGACCAGTTCCTCGACCACGTCGCGCGCCGCGTAATTCAGCTCCGCGACGTCGTTGACCTGCGTGTCGCCGAACAGCAAGACCTGGAACTTGCGTGGCTCTTTCTGTTTCCGCAGCGCGAAATCGATCGACTCGGGCAGCGGGCCGGTCGGCCCAACGCCGGGCACGTCGGTTGGCGGCGCGCCCGCGGGCCGGTGAATGTAGTAGAACCGCGGCAGGTTGTCAGCGGACAGCGGCGTCATCCAGCCCGTGGGTTTGACGACGAACAAGATGACGTCGTCGTCGTAGGGCAACTCCCACCGTCCTTTTGAGTCAGTGCGGACAACGTCGCGGCCGTTCGATACGGCCACGCCGGACATGCCTTTCTCGCCTGGATCGCGGGCGCCGTTGCCATTGGCATCGTTGAAAACAACGCCGCGCGCCGTGTCGGCGGCCGCCGCGAGGGAAAAAGACGTGATGAGAGCGACGATAAGGGCAAGCTTTTTCATACGGGCGGCTCCTTGATTCGCTTCGTGCCAGAAAGAGTATAGCAAAGTCGCCCACAAGTTCCACGAACACGCCCAAAACATAAGGACACCACCGTTGCGCCGGGGGGCGTCCCAACGCCCCAATGTGCCTTGACGGGCCATTCCTGTTGCAGTATGCTTGGCCGCGATGGGAAAACGGGCGCCGCGAGGAGGCAGATGGAAGGCAGGGACGGGGTTTTCGATTTCCTCGAGAACCGCATCATCACGCACTATCCGGCGGCGCGGATGATCCTCGAGGGCCGGATGCCCGCCCCACGGACCGCGATCGTCTACCCGACCTACGTCTGCAACCAGAATTGCCTGTGGTGCGAGTACGCCGACGACAACGCCAACCTCTGCAACATCATGTCGGGCGCCGACCTGCGCAAGCTGATCTTCGATCTGCGCGAGTTGGGCGTCCGTGGCGTCGAGTTTTGTGGGGGCGGCGAGCCGACGTTGCACCCGGCGCTGCCCGCGCTGATCCGCGAGATGAAATCGGCCGGCGTCGGCGTGGGCCTGCTCACCAACGGCACGCGCCTCAAAGGCGAGTTGGCGGAGGCGCTGGCCGATTGCGCCAGCTACGTCAGAATCGGGTTCGACAGCGCCAATGAAGACACGTTCAACCGCGTCAAACGTCCAAAGGCCGCCGACGCGTCGTTTGGGTCTGTGTGCGAGAACGTGCGGGGCATGATCGCGTTGCGCAACGAGCGTGGCGGCCGCGTCCTGATCAGCATGAAGGTGATGTTGTCGTCCGACAACTACACCGAAGTCGAGGGCTGCGTCGAGTTGGCGCGGGAACTCGGGGTCGACTCGATCCAATTTAAAGCGGCCCGGGTGTGCGAGACGGAACTGCAGCCGCACGAGGCCGAATTCGTGCGCGGCGAACTGGCCCGTCTCCGCGCCCTGTACGCGCAGTTGCCGATTGTGGGCGGCGTCGCGAAACTGAACATGACGCGGCAGTGCTGGCTCACGCCGATCCAGGTCATGGTGGACACGCTCGGCGACGTGTTTCTCTGCTGCTATTACCGCCACCGGCGGGCAACCCACACGTTCGGGAACGCGTTCCAGCAACCGCTGCGCGACATCTGGTACAGCGAGCGCCATTGGGAAGCGATCCGCGCCATTAAACCGACAGAATGCAACCTGCTGGACTGCCGGTTTGTCCATTACAACCGGATCATGTCGGAGCTGATGGTAAACAATGACGCCCAGTTCGATTTTATCTAGCGAAAAACGGGGACTGTCCCCGCTTTTCGCGCCCGGCAGTTTGGGAGAAAGCGTGTCTGTCCCCGCTTTTCGCGCCCAAGGTTAAGAAACGATTACCATGACCCACTACACTAGCTGGCAGGACGGCCCGCCTTGAACGTATTGCTGCTCAACCCGCCGGGGCCGTTCTGCCGGGCCGGCTCGCGATGGCCCCACTCGAGACGGCACGGATCCGTCGGCATCGACTACCACCCGTTCCCCTTCTACCTCGCCTACGCCGCGTCGCGCCTCGAGCAGGACGGGCACCGCGTCCTCTTCATCGATTGCATCGCCAGCGGCACGGACGACGCGGCGCTGAAGAAGGCCGCAGACGAGTTTCGCCCGGACGTGTGCGTCATGGAAACGAGCGCGCCGAGTTTTCTGGCGGACTCCGCAACGGCGCGGGCATTGGCCGTGCCGTGCATCGCCGTCGGCGCCCACGCGACCGCGACGCCGGCCGAACATATCGGCGCCGGGTTTGCGGGCGCCCTTCTCGGCGAATACGACCAGGTAATATCGGAAGCGGTGGACTCATTGTGGTGCGGGCGTCCCGCCTGCACGTCCCCCGCGCCACCCTGGCTCTGGTTGCGCGACGCGCCCGCAACGGAGCACGCGCCGATGGTGTCGGATCTCGATGCGATCCCGCCGCCCCCCTGGCGTCTCATGCCAATGGAAAAATACAACGACCCGATATGCCGGGGGCGGTCGGTGACGGTGTTGTCGTCGCGTGGATGTTCGCACCGGTGCGAGTTCTGCACGCTGGCGCCGTATCACGGCGCGCCAAATTACAGGATGCGCGACCCGCGCGCCGTGTGCAACGAGATCGAGAAACTCATCGGCCTCTATCACCCGGACGAAGTGTATTTCGACGACGATTCGATCACGCTGAGCCGCGGGCACATCCTCGGGTTGTGCGAGGAGTACCGCGCACGCGGGTTTGGCCTGCCGTTCTGCTGCATGGGCCACGCCACCGTCGGCCGCGACGTGCTCGAAACCATGGCGCGGGCCGGGTGCAGGGCCTACAAGTTCGGCGTCGAAAGCGCCGATCCGGAAGTGCTGCGCAGAATCCCCAAAAACATCTCGCTCGACGACGTGGTGCGCACCGTCCGCGACTGCAACGACCTCGGCATATTGACGCACGCCACCTACCTGTTCGGCCTGCCCGGCGAGACGCGCGACAGCGCACGGCGCACGATTGATTTCGCGCTCAAGCTCGGTACGTACACGCTCCAGTTCGCGATCGCCACGCCCTACCCCGGCACCGCGCTGTACGATCGCGCGAAACGCGAAGGCTGGCTCACCAAAGAGAGCTGGCTCGATTTCGACCCGGCCGGCGAGGCGGTCTTGTCGTACCCGGGCTACTCTGCGGCCGACATCGTCGAGATGCACGACCTCGCGTGGCGTCGGTGGCAGCGGCATATGCTGCTGCACAAACCGGCGACGCTGGTGCATCATTTCCGCAACGCGTACAAACGCGAAGGCATCGACGGCGTGCTCCGGCTGGGCGCATACGGCCTGCGCAGGCTCGTCGCGGCGATTGTGGCGAAACCATGAAAATCGCGCTGATCAACCCCGCAACGCCGAGGGCGCTCAAAAAAGAAAACCTCGGGCTGGCCTATTTGGCCGCAACCTTAAACGCCGCTGGCCATCAGGTACGCGTGATCGATGAAGTGGCGGGCCACGACGCCGCGCGCGCGTTGGACGAGTTCCGGCCCGACATCGCGGGCATCTCGTTCATGACGATGTACGCGCCGCGCGCGTATCAACTGGCGCGCGAGATCCGCGGCCGGGGTGTCCGCGTAATCCTCGGTGGCGCGCACCCCACCGCGCTGCCCGAAGAAGCGATCGAGCACGCGGATTGTGTCGTGCGCGGCGAGGCGGAACTGACGTTGCCGAGCCTGATCGACAGCGGCCGGATCGAAGGCATTGTCGAAGCCGACCCGCCCACGGATCTCGACGCCCTGCCATTGCCGCAACGGGACGCGCTCGACCTGGATTTCTACGCGAAGAGCGGCGAAGAGATCGCCGGGCTGTCGTACCGGACTCTCGGCGTGATCACGAGCCGCGGCTGCCCGTACCGCTGCGATTTCTGCATTAACTCGCGCAGGCAGGCGCCGCTGCGGTTTCACAGTCCCGCGCGCGTGCTTGACGAAATCGCGCACATCGCGGGCAGGTATAACATCCAGGCGGTGGCCTTCTACGACGAACTGATGGCGACGGATGCGGCACGGTTCCAGGCGATCTGCGAGGGCCTGATCGAGCGCGGCCTCGACCGGCTCCGGTGGGAGTGCCAGGCCCATCCGCGGCTCATCCGGCCCGATATGCTCGGCCTCATGAAACGCGCGGGCTGCATCCAGGTGGCCATCGGGTTTGAGAGCGGCAGCCAGGCCATTCTCGACCGGATCCACAAGAGCACGCGCGTCGAGTCCAACCTCGAGATTGCCGCGAAAGTGCGCGAGGCCGGGTTGCGGTTACGCGGATGTTTCGTGATCGGCGTTCCCGGCGAAGCGCGCGATGACATCGCCCGCACCGAACGATTCATTCAGGAAGCGAAACTCGATTTCGCGTCGCTCCATTTCCTCACGCCATACCCCGGCACCGAGCTTTTCGCCCAATACGAGACGAGCATCCGCGAGCGCGGCCCCGCGTGGGACAAATTCACCACCGGCGATCCCGACGCGTTCATCTGCAACGACGCCATACCCGCGGAAGAGCAGAAGGCCCTCTACGAATCCCTCTGCGCACGCCAGGCCATCCGCAACTATTCCTGGAGCGAAATGGCCCGCCGCGCCATCAAAAACCCCCGCCACGCACTGCATGTGTTGAAAAAACTACTGTAAACGTTTGACAGGATAACAGGATTCACAGGATGAACTGTCTGTACCGGGATGGCCGCCTTTAAGCGGGTAGATTCTGTTGAAGTATCTTAGCCCGCTTCAGCGGGCTCCTCTTTGCACCCTCTTTTAAGAGGGGTGGAAGCATGCATAGTCAGATCAAAAGGGTGCTTCAGCGTCACTTCCTCTTAAGCTTTAGCTAAAGCATATTCCAGAAGCGCGCTAAAGCGTGCTCAATCCTTCATCTGGGCCTCGAACCACCCCGGTTAAAACCGGGTGCAAAGAGGAGCCTGCTGAAGCAGGCTAAAAAGAGTCCAGATCATGTTGCCCTTGACTTTTGACAGCGTTCAGTGTTCTGGATTTGCACAACCTGATGCCGCATAATGCCTGCCGGAGTTTCCGCACGTGAGAACCTTTCTGATTTGGGCGGCTGTGATTTGTTGCGGCGCGGCGGTGTTTGCGGCGCTATGGCCGCGACAGGCGGTCGGCGACGCCGAACGCAAGGCACTTGCCGAAGGCCGCACCATCATTCAATACTGGGATCGCCACCAGGGCCACGAGTACGACATGCGGCTCGGGTTCATCGACGAGTTCAACCGATCCCAAGACAAAATCTACGTCCGCGCCATCTCGGTGGGGTATGACGGCATCATGGAAAAACTGCTGACGGCGATCGCCGGCAGCGCCCCGCCCGACCTGTGCAGCCTCGAAAGCACGATGATGGCGCAACTGGCCAGCCAGGGCTGCCTCATGCCGCTCGAGGGTTTCATGGCGGCCGACCCGGAGTTCGCACCGGCCAACTATTTCCCGCACGCCTGGGAATCCGTCGCCATCGACGGCCACGTGTGGGGCGTGCCTACGACCACGGACGTGTATTGCCTGCTCTGGAACAAGAACGCGTTTCGCGTGGCCGGGCTCGATCCGGATCGCCCCCCGGGGACGTTCGATGAACTGCAGGAATACGCGGAGAAGCTCACCATCCGCCGTGGCGACACGATCGAGCAGGCCGGGTTCATTCCGTGGCAGCCGTGGGACATGACGGCCATGTGGGGGCTGCTTTTCGGCGGGCGGTTGTGCGACGAGAACGGGCTGGCCGTCTGCGGCAACGACCCGGCGATGGTGCGGATGATGGAGTGGCAGCAAAGTTTCGCCGCCGATCCGAACTCGGCCGCCAACCCGCCGTACGCCATGGACCCCGAGGCGATGAGTTCGTTCACGCGAAGTCTCGGCGCGTACATGAGCGCGAACAACCCGTTCTACTCGGGAAAAGTCGCCATGATGCCCGAGGGCGAGTGGCAGGTGACGTTCATCCCGAAATATGCGCCCAACCTCGACTGGGGTGTCGCGCCGTTACCGACGCCGGAGGGCGTCGAGCCGATGGTGATGGGGTGGCCGTGCGTGGTCGATTGCATCCCGCGCGGGTCGCGCCATCCCGAAGCGGCGTGGGCGTACATCAAGTGGTTTTACAGCGCGCGGCCCGGCGGCGGCCCATCCCCCGCCAGCGATTACTGCTACGCGATTCATAACGTCTGCCCACGGAAAAAGGATGCACTCCAGGAACGGTTCACGAGCAACCCCAAGTTCAAAGTGTTTGTCGACGTGCTGTTCGAGCGCAAAGTGGTCAGCTTACCGCCGATGCCGCTCCTCCAGTTCTACAACGACGAACTCGAGCGGCAGCGCGAACGCGCCGTGTTCCGAAAAACCACCCCCGAAGCCGCATTGATGGAAACGCAGGAAAAGGTGAATGCCGAGCTCGAGCGCCAGCGGCGGTTCGTGGAGCGGTCGCCATGACGCGGCACGAGAGACGGGACCTGCGCAACGGCCTGCTGTTCGCCTCCCCGTACATCGCGGGGTTCCTGCTGTTCACGCTGTACCCGGTCGCCGCCAGTCTCTATTACAGTTTTTGCCAATACAACGTGGTGCGCCCGCCGGTGTGGATCGGGCTCGAGAATTACCACACGCTGTTTTTCGACGACCCGCGGTTCTGGAAATCACTCTATAACACGCTTTATTTCACGGCGTTCTCGGTGCCGCTCGGTCTGGCGTTCAGCATCGGTCTGGCGATGCTGCTCAACCAGAAAATCCGCGGCATGTCGGTGTACCGGACGGTCTTTTTCCTGCCGACGATCGTGCCGATCGTGGCGTCGTCGGTGTTGTGGCTGTGGGTGCTCAACCCCGAGAGCGGCCTGATCAACGGGATGCTGCGCCAGATCGGAATCGAAGGACCCGGCTGGATCGCCAGCGAGCACTGGGCGAAACCGTCGCTGATCCTGATGAGCCTGTGGAGCGTCGGCGGGGCGATGGTGATTTTTCTGGCGGGCCTTGCCGAGGTGCCGCAGACGCTCTACGAGGCCGCCGACATCGACGGCGCCAGCCGGCTGATGAAGTTCCGCCACGTCACGCTGCCCATGCTGACCCCGACGATCCTGTTCAACCTTGTCATGGGCCTGATCAACTCGCTGCAATACTTCACGCAGGTCTACGTCATGACGGGCGGGAAAGGCACGCCCGTCGACAGCACGATGTTCTACCCGCTCTACCTTTACCGCAACTCGTTTTATTATTTGCGCATGGGCTACGGGTCCGCGATGGCTTGGCTGCTGTTTCTGGTCATCCTGTCGGCGACGCTCGCCCTGCTGGTGTCGTCCAAACGGTGGGTTCATTACCATGGCGAATAAACGCACACGTGCGTACTCGCACGCACGCGCGTACTCGCGCGCAAAATGGACACCACACGTGTTCCTCGTGCTGGCGTCGCTGCTGTTCGCCGCGCCGTTCCTGTGGATGCTGTCGACCTCGTTCAAACCCGAGTCGAGGATCTTTCCCGCGCCCGGCAAGCCGCCCCAATGGCTGCCGACCACCGAGCGCATGGACGAGGCTGGCCGCCGTTTGATCACGTATGAAGATAAGCCCGGCGTCGAGTTGGGCGTCGAAGAAAACGGGATGCACGTCCTGCTTGTCGGCGGCAACGAGGTGCGCGTCTGGCCCGAGGATTTCGACATCCAGCAGGAATTCGGCCTGCACTGGCAAAACTACGCCGACGCATTCCGCCGGATGAATTTCCTGCTCAACCTGCGCAACACCCTGTTCATCTGCGTGTCGTGCGCGCTCGGCTGCATCGTATCGTCGTCGCTCGTGGCGTACAGTTTCGCGCGAATCCCGTGGCGCGGCCGCAACGCCATGTTCGTGCTGGTGCTGGCGACCATGATGCTGCCGTACCAGGTCACGTTGATCCCGATGTTCGCCGTATTCAGCAAACTCGGCTGGGTCGGCACATTCAAACCGCTGATCCTGCCCGCCTTTTTCGGTATCCCGTTCTACATCTTCCTGCTGCGTCAGTTTTTCATGGGAATCCCGCAAGACCTCAGTGCCGCTGCACGCATCGACGGATGTTCCGAGTTCGGCATCTTCTGGCGCGTCATCCTGCCGCTCTCCAAACCGGCGCTCGCCACCACCGGCCTGTTTGTTTTCCTGTTCGAGTGGGGCGATTTCCTCAACCCGCTCGTCTATCTTCAGGACGACCGCCAATACACCCTCGCCGTCGCGTTGCAGCAGTTCCAAAGCGCCCACCAAAGCCTCTGGGGCCCCCTCATGGCCATGTCTACCGTCATCACGCTGCCCATCGTAATCCTCTTCTTCCTCACCCAGAAAACCTTCATCCAAGGCATTACACTCACCGGCCTCAAGGGGTAAGGGGCTGCGTGGAAGCCCTCGATCCGTGCGTGGGGCAATTCCGCGTAATCCAGCCGCACCCGGTGACATCCAGGGAATGTTTTGCGGGGAATCAACGTTAGCATCTTTGATCGCGAACAACGATTCTGAATGCGGGTTTTTAGCCGCGTCAGTAAGTTTTGATGTCATTTAACTTGAGCAAGGGAAGTGGCCAGGGCGGTCCGGGTGCGCCGGTGTCCGAACATGACCATGGTCCTTGAACGAGCCCTGAACCGGGGTTGGATAAGGAGATTCAGGCAATGCCAACGAGAACGCAGTACATCTGGCTCGAGATAGCCCTGTGCGGCCTCCTGGCCGTGGCCATCTTCAACGGGCGCGCCGCCGCTGCTGAAAAAACAACCGGGGACACGTACACCCTGAACACGTGCCCCGTCATGGACACAAAGCTCGATGCGATGGCCGCACCGGTCGTTTATGATTACGAGGGACGAGAAATCCGGTTTTGCTGTAAAGACTGCGAAGGCAAGTTCAAAGCGGATCCCGCCACGTATATCACGAAGATCGATGCCGCTATGGTCAAGCAGCAGATCCCATACTACCCACTCGACACGTGTCTTGTCACCGGCGAGAAACTGGGCGCCAATGGCCAGAAACCCATTGACTACGTGTACAACAACCGGCTGGTGCGGCTTCTCAATGCCGAAGCCGTCGAGAAGTTCAAGAGCGACCCCGCAACCTATCTCGCAAAGCTGGACAAGGCCGTCATTGAGAAACAGAAACCCGGTTATCCGCTTGACACATGCGTCGTCTCGGGAGAGAAATTGGGAGCTATGGGAAGCCCGATTGACTACGTCGTTGGCAATCGGTTGGTCCGGTTTTGTTGCCAAGGCTGCGTTGGCGCGTTCACAAAGAATCCGCTGCCCTATTTGAAGAAGTTGGACGCCGCGGCCAAATAGCCCGCCAAAGCGGGTGCCACTTCGCCGTAGGCGCCAGGCCACAGCTTCCGCCGTAATTTGCCAATCCACTTCCGGAACCGAATCCTGTAAATCCCGTTATCCTGTCTGTTCTTTCTTGACGGGATGACAGGATTCACAGGATGTCTTCAACAGCCGCCGGAGACCTGTGCGTATCTTGATACGCTGAAAGCGTTAAAGGAAAAAGGCCGGGGCAACGCCCCGGTGATCCTGCCACGCTTTCAGCGTGGTGACCGTTATGACGGACCCCTTTACCAGGGCGTTGCCCCGGCCTGTTTCCTTTTGCGCTTACAGCGCACCCTCCGTCCGCCGCGCGTTGCACCCCACTCTTGCGGCTATCCATAAGTACTTGATGATGGACCGCCACAGCTTCCGA
>DATKVG010000209.1:0-13699 GCA_035530195.1 Bathyarchaeia archaeon
ACGGCGCAGCCGAGGCGGCCGAACATGATTTTTGTCATGTGCGACGACCTGGGTTACGGCGACGTCGGGTTCAACGGGAACAGCGTCATCCGGACGCCGCATCTCGATCGGATGCGGCGCGAGGGCGTCTGTTTCACCCAATTCCACACGGGCGGGCCGGTATGTTCGCCCACGCGCGGAACCTGCATGACGGGCCGACATTACATGCGCTACGGCATCGGCCACGCGAACGAGGGCGCCCTCCCGCGGCAGGAGATTACGATAGCCGAAATCGCCAGGCAGGCCGGGTACCGCACGGGCCACTTCGGCAAATGGCACCTCGGCACGTTGTCGAAAACCGAAAAAGACAGCAACCGGGGCGGCCCGCGATCGCCCGAACTGTATTCGCCGCCGTGGGACCATGGTTTCGACGTGTGTTTCTCCACGGAAGCGAAAGTGCCCACCTGGGATCCCGCCAAGACGCCCGCCGAAGACAATGACCCGTGGGGTGCGCCGGGGACGCCCTGGATTGCTTCGTACTGGAACGAGCGCGGCGTGCGGGTCCGGGAGAACCTCGAGGGCGACGATGCGCGCGTCATCCTGGACCGCGTCGAGCCGTTTGTGCGGTCCGCGGCATCGGCGAAGCAGCCGTTCCTGGCGGTGGTGTGGTTTCACACGCCGCACGCGCCCGTCGTTGCGGGGCCCGCATACCGGGCTATGTACGCGGACGCGCCGGAATCGAAGCAACACTACTTCGGGTGCATCAGCGCCATGGACGAGCAGGTGGGCCGGCTGAACGCGCTCCTCAACGAATTGGGCATCGAGCAGGACACGGCGGTCTGGTTCTGCTCCGACAACGGGCCCGAAGGCCGCGGCGACGGCTCGCTCCGTTCGCGCAACCACGGGTCGACGGGCGGGCTGCGCGGGCGCAAGCGCAGCCTGTACAACGGCGGCATCACCGTGCCGGCGCTGCTGAAATGGCCCGCCGCTGCAAGCCCGGGCGTAACGTGCAACATGCCGTGCAGTACGCTGGACTATCTGCCGACCGTCGCGGAGATCCTCAAATTCCAGATGCCGGACAGCCGGCCTGTAGACGGCGTAAATCTGATGCCGCTGCTCGGCGAGAAAGAAGCGGAGCGGCCCGCGCCCATACCGTTCCGCTTTCTCAGCCGGAAGGATAGTATGTTCGGGGCGCCGACGTTCGCGATGATCGACAACCGCTACAAGCTGCTGACCAACCTCTCCGACGACGCCGCTGAAGACGAATGCTACGACATGACGTCCGACCCGTTCGAGGAACACAATATTATCGGCCAGCAACGCGAATTCGCCGCGAGCATGCGGAAAAAGCTGCGCGAGTTTGTCGACTCGTGCAGGCGAAGCCACAACGGCGCCGACTATCCCGAACCATACACCCCACTCGAACCGTTTCCCGAACCGCGCGGCGGCTGGAGCAAGCTATAGGTTCAATTCCGGAAGTCAAAATCCGCCATGCCCTCCCATTAGAGTTCCGACAACCTGACGCGCAGCGCCAGGACGGATTCTTTTCCCACCGAGACGATCACGCAGAGGTGGCCGTCGTGGATGAGGGTGTGGGGGTAGGCGTAGGTGCCGCCTTTGTATTTGCCGGGGCGGTTGGGTTTGTACTCGGCATCGGCGAGAATGTAGTGTGCGTCGAACCGGACGCCGTCCCGCGAGAGCGAGAGGACGAGCGGGTTTCGGCGTCCGCGCGGTTCGGGGTCGGGGTTGCCGACGTAGTAGAAGCGGCCGTCAGGGAGACGGGCGTCGGGCAGGCGGCCGAAATGGAATTTGGCGACGTTGTCGGTGAAATCCGTCGGGACCGGGGCCGACCACGTCTGGCCGTCGTCGCGGCTCTCGGTGACCCAGAGCCGGTTGGTGCCGGACCGGAGCAGCATGTGGAGGACGCCGTCGTCGGTCTGGAAGAATGACCCTTCGCACAGGCCGCCCCCCGGCCATTTCATCCTGGCCTCCACGCGCCGGAACCCCTCCGAGTCGTCGAACATGCCCGGCCCCATGTCTGACGGATAGATGCCCGTCATCTGCCAACCCGACAGACCGCGCGGGTCGTCGGTGAACGGGTAGGCGGTATGGCCGCACAGGATCAGGCGGCCCGAACGCGTCGCTGTTGGCGGGTGGTTGGAGACGACCGGCAGGCCGAGGTCGATCGGCGGGCTCCAGTGCTGCCCGTCTTCGCTGGTGATGGCGCTGAGGCGCACGTTCCGATGCGCGGTGTCGAAAACGGGGCGCGAATCGCCCGCGAGCGCTTCGGGACTGTACTCCCATTGGCCGAAATAGGCCGTCAACGTCTCGCCATTCGAGTAGAAGCCGCCGGCGGTCAGCACAAGTTCGGAATGCTCGCCCATCTGCGTGTCGACCAGCGGGACCGGCGCGGTCCAGTTCACGAAATCATCGGAGGTGCTGTACAGCACACGTTGCCCCGGCGCGTCCTCGTCTTTACGCCCGTTGGACCACATCGCGTAATAGCGGCCGCCGTACCAAGCGAGGCTGGGATGGTGGGAGTAGGTCCATTCCGTCCGCGGCCGGTAGAGAAACGTCTGCTCGATATGCGGCCGCAGGCGCGGCGCATCGGGGCTGTAACAGTTCGTGATGGCACTCCTGCCGCGCGCCGCGGCCTGAATCTCGGCGTCATCCAACGCGCGCCCATAGATGCGCGCATCGCGCATCCGGCCGTTGAAATAGTCGTGCTGGCCGAACCCGATGCGGAGTGAAGCGTCGTTGCTGAATTCGATGGCGGCGTCGTCCCGTTCGGCGACGAGTTTGCCGTTCTCGTGCAACGTGAGCGCGCCGTCCTTACGCCGCACGGCAAGGTGAACCCAGCCCGGCGGCAGCGCGCGGTCGTTGCTCACGCACCGGCCGGATTCGTAGCGCCACACCCGGCCCGACGGCAGCACGCCGCAGAACAGCGCCCCGTCGTACACGGCCATGCTCCAGGCGCGCCGGTAAGTGACGTCGGGTGTGGTGTCGAGCCGGCCCGTGCTCGTCCACGACGTGCCACCGTCGTAGCGGAACACGTGCGCGAGAGGCAGCGTACCGGCATACAACATCCCGTTGTACACGGCCATGCCCATCACCTCGCGCTCCTCGCCAAGCCGGCCGCGGTCTTCCCACGCACCCGGTCCCCCAAGCACGAACACCTTGCCCGACGGCCACGACCCCACAAACAACTCGCCGCCGTGCTGCATGAACGAGTAGGTTTGGGTCGTATCGGGCGGCGCGCCGCAATCGGTCCATCCGGGGTCGTCGAACCGGTAGACGCCCGCGAAATTCTCGTCGAACCCCGTCCCGTACAAGTGGCCGTTGTGAACGCCCAGCGCCTCGACCCGCCCGCCGGGGTTGCCCAGGTCGGTCCAAGTTGTGCCGCCCTCATAGCGGAACAGCCCCGCCGGCGCGTACATCGACGACGCGTACAGCTTGCCATTGAACGACGCTAAACCATAGACGGCTTCGATCTCGCCCAACTTGCCGCAGTCGTCCCACACGGCGCCGCTATCGCCGCCGTCGCGGCCATTGCCGCCGGCGCGGCCATTGCCGCCGGCGCGGCCATTGCCACCGGCGCGGCCATTGCCACCGGCGCGGCCGGTGTAGCGGTACACGCGGCCACCGGGCAGCGTGTTTTCGGAATCGCCCATGGCTGAGCCGCGCGAGCGGTAATGCGACGCCGCGGCGTACAGCGCGCCCTCATGCACCGCCAGCGCCGAGATCGCGTTGCTCGCATAAGGCGCCCCGCAATCCTCCCACCCTGTGGGACTCCCTCCGTCGGGACGCCCCCCGTCGGGACGCTCCCCGGCTTTTGTGGGGAGTGTCCCCAAGTTGCCCTTGTACCGATACACATGCCCGGTTTCGTCCTTCCCGATCTCGAACGTGCCCGCATACAGCCCGCCGTCATACACGCACAGCGACATCACGTACACGCTGTTGCCCGGCCGCCCGCAATCGGTCCACTCTGTGGGACGCCCCCCGGCCGCACCGAAGGTGCGCGTTGTGGGGGGTGTCCCATAGTCGACCCCGTCATCAATCCCGAAAAACACGTTGCGGTAGTTCGACTGCGCGTTGACCACGCCGTGATAGTTCATAACGCCAAAGTTCACCCCGCGCCGCGCGCCCGCGTCAAACTTGGACAGGATGTCGCCCAGCGTGTCGTCCAAAACGCCCGCCGTGTGTACCCAAACCGAGATCGTGAAATCGCCGTCAAGGTCCAACGCGCCATTGTGCGGCACTTCAAGCCAAGCCGACCGCCCATCAAACAGCGCCCCCAACTCCGTATCAAACACGACCCCATGATTGACCGTCTCCAGCCCGCCCGCAACCTCCGCCGCATCAACCGTCAAAGGCCACCGCGCCACCAATCCGTCTTCCCCAACCCCAACCGCCGCCATAGCCAAAACGCAAAGGATGTTCAGCATAGTCGTCCTCCTCCACGGCCATCATACCGGCCAGCCGAACCCTCTTCCAGCCCACGGGCCACGGCCCGGCAGCGTCACCAACACCCTCTATTTATAGATCCCGTTTTGGTGCACTTTTCGGGCGGGCGAACGGGTCAGAAAGGGCGGCAAAGGCACCCGAATTTTGCGAAACAAGGGGGATTTGGTTGACAACAATGGCGAGTAAAATGAGATTAATTTAAAAACCTGTGCCTCTCGAATGGCGGCAAGGTTTTTTTGGCAGGAATAGCGAGGATGCACCAGAACCGAGACCATGACCAGGACATAGGCCCATGCCCTGGGGAGGGACAACTAGCTTGCATAATTCTGCACTATAGATTACTTTCTCCTTACCATAGTGACAGATCTTTGTCAGAACTGGGGCGCAGTTGCCGACAAGAGGAGGGTAAGAGCCAATGCGAAAAAACCTCAACTACGGAGTTTTTGGCGAGACTCTTGCAGTACGGAACGAGCTTGTTCTGCTACTGACAGTCTGTGTGCTGGCACTTGCCGGGTGCCCGCCGCCGTCGCCGGACGAGACGGAGACCATCATGCTAAACGGCGACGTGCCGCTGGAGATGGTATGGATCTCCGGGGGGACGTTTATGATGGGCCGGTACCCGGGCGAGCAGGACAGCTCATTTTACGAAGACCCGCAGCATCAGGTGACGGTGCCGGGGTTCTGGATGGCGAAATACGAGTTGACGAAGCGGCAGTGGCAGGCGGTGATGGGCACGACGCCGTGGTCGGGACTCGATTTCGTTCTGGATGATCTGGACAGCCCGGCGGTCTATGTATCGTGGGATGACGCGAAGGTATTTATCACGGCGTTGAACACGGACACGGGGTTGACGTTCCGGTTGCCCTCGGAGGCGGAATGGGAGTATGCGTGTCGGGCGGATACGACGACGCGCTTTTACTGGGGCGACGACCCGAGCTACACCCAGATTGGCAACTACGCGTGGTGGTGGGGCAACTGTTCGAGTGAGCAGTACGCCCACATTGTTGGGCAGAAGCTGGTTAACGGTTTTGGTTTGTACGACATGAGCGGGAACGTTTACGAGGGGTGCGAGGACGACTGGCACTCGAGCTATACGGGCGCGCCGACGGATGGCAGCGCGTGGGTCGATACTCCACGGTACCCGGACCGGGTGTTCCGGGGCGGTGGCTGCCACTACGGCATCTACTGCCGCTCGGCGTACCGCGACTACTGCTCCCCGGACGGCACGGCCTGCGTTTTCGGGTTCCGCCTTTCCAGGTAATCACCGCTTGGCTGTTTTACCGCTTTACCGCTTGAAAGGCATTTTTCGGAGGCTAAGCGGAAGGCCGGAAGGGCCAAGCAGCGCGATAGCGCAAGAAGGCCCTTCCGGCCTATAGCGAGGGTTTGGCAGGGTGGTTTTTGGGTTGGCATCGTGTGCGGGAGATGCAAGAGGGGCATATTCCGGGGGAACGGATAGACCGTGTCATTCTTATGATTCGCGGCGAGAAGGTGATGCTTGACGCGGACCTGGCGAACCTCTACGGCGTAACGACCAAGCGGCTCAACGAGCAGGTCAAGCGCAATATGGCCCGATTTCCCCATACCTTCATGTTTCAACTGACGAAGGCGGAGTTTGACGGTTTGAAGTCGCACTACTTGAGGTCGTAAATTGCGACTTCAAGTTCGGGCGGACGCCGCAAGCGGCCGTATGTCTTCACGGAACATGGGGTCGTGATGTTGGCGAGTGTCTTGAACAGCCCCATCGCGGTCGCGGCTAGCCGTCCGCTCCCTTTCAACGATGCCTGGACATCGGGTTCAGGAAGGGGAATAATAGGAAACGCTCCCTTGCGGGAGCGTCAAACCGGCGATGCTATCACCGGCGCTGTTATCGACAGCACCATAACATGAATATGCATAAGATGTAAAACAAATATGACGCCGTACGTACCAGAACCATTGCCGTTGAAGGACCTCGACTGGCGGCCGTTCCGCCGGCTTGTCGGGCCGGCCAATGCGGCCTTGGCGCGGTACGACGGCATCGTGCAGGCCATTCCGGACGCGCAGGTGCTGTTGTCGCCGTTGACGACGCAAGAAGCGGTGCTTTCTTCCCGCATCGAAGGCACACAGGCCAACCTTGAAGAGGTGCTGGAATTCGAGGCGCGCAAACGAGACCCAGAGAGCAACAACGACATCCGGGAAATCATAAATTACCGAACCGCGATGTACATGGCTGTGGACGCGCTGAAGCAAAGACCGATTTGCCTCAATCTCGTCTTGGACATCCACCGAGTCCTGCTTGACAGCCTCCGGGGCAGGGATAAAGCGCGGGGCGAGTTCAGGCGCGTGCAGAACTACATCGCCGGAAACGGTCCTGGCATCGAGAGAGCCGCGTTTGTCCCGCCCGAACCGAGCATCGTGTTGCCGCACATTAGGAACCTTGAGAAGTACATCCACAATGATGAAGAGGACGACCGGTTGGTCCAACTGGCCATTGTGCACGCCCAGTTCGAGTTGATTCACCCCTTCGTCGACGGAAACGGGAGGGTAGGCCGGATTCTGCTGCCCCTGGTTTTGTTCGAGAAGCATCTCCTTTCCGCACCGATCTTTTACCTGAGCGCGTATCTCAATGAGCATAGGGACGAATATTGCGATAGGCTTGGGGCAATTTCCGCATCAAAGGACTGGGCAGGACGGATCGAATTCTTTCTCACCGCCGTAATCGAGCAGGCGCGCATTAACACGGACAAAGTCAAGGCTATACGCACCCTGTACGAGATGAAGATTGAAAAGGTTCGCCAGCTAACGCATTCGGAATACACGGTCAAGGCGGTCGATTGCATCTTTGGCTCCCCCATTTTCTTATCGACAGATTTCTTTAATCGGTGTGGGATCCCGCGTCCAACCGCAAAACGCATCCTCAAGGCATTGATTAGTGAGGGTATCCTCGAGATCCTCCGAGAAGGAAGTGGTAGACAGCCAGCAGCCTTGCTATTTGCGAAATTAGTTAAAATCACTGAAACCTAGGCAATTTAGGCACATTTGTGGCTCACAAAACGTCATTTGTGAGCCACCAAAAGTTTTGTGGCGCACGTATGACCCACAAAACCAGACAGGTGAGGCGGAGAAAACATCGGATCGGCAACGCACGCGGCAAGAACCACCGGATTCAATAGGCTTATTTCTCCGGGAACAAATCCATGAGGGTGTCGGCGAAGATTTTTTGGCCTCTTTGGTCGGGGTGATTGATGTCGTTTGCGAGTAGGGTTTGGTAAGGGATGCCTTGTTGGCGGAGTTGGCACCACCGGGCGCTGGCGTCGGCGAGGGCGACGTTGTTTGCGGCGGCAAATTGTTTGAGTCCTTTGACGTATGGGCGGGGGTCTTCTTGGAACAGGGTGTCGGGGACATTCATCCAGTCGGGGCGGACGAGGTGGGGCGTGATGAGGACGAGTTCCGCACCGGCGCCGCGGATCTTTTCGAGTATGCCGGCGTAATGTGCGGCGACTCCGGGTTCGTCGAGGTATGCGTCGTTGACGAACTCGAGTGTGACGAGGTCGGGTTTGGGGTCGAGGACGTCGCGGGCGAAGTCGTAGGGGCCGCCGGCGGGTGCTTCGAGGTAGGCTTTGCTGGATGCGCCGCCCCATGCGGCGCTTAGCATCCGGATGGGCGTTTGGGGGAACCGTTCGCGAAGCCGCGCCAGGAACTGGTTCTGATACCAGTCTTCGGGCCGGTTGACGCCACCGCCGTTGGTGACGCTGTTGCCGAACGCGACAATGGTGACGGGCTGGCCGGCGCGTAGTTTCGCCAGCGTTTTTGGGAGGAGCGTTTCGGCGACGGGGGCCGGGGCGGGGGCCGTGAGCGCCGCATAAGCGATCGGGTACAGGTTTTCGCGTGCGAGTTGTGTGGTCCCGCCGCGGACGTAGATGTTGGCGAGCGGTGTCTCTCCGGGTAGCGGCTGTGGCGGGATTGCGAGTGCGACGGCGGGCGCGCCCATGGTGACGTGGAGGTTGTTGCTGCCGTCGATGAAGACGGTGTCGATGCGCGAGAGTTTGTAGTCGTAATCGATCCAGACGGTTTGCCGGTTGCCGATAACGCCACCTTCGATCCGGCCCAACGTGCCCCAGAACCCGTCGAGCGCGTAGTCGGCGCCGAGCGCGAACGGTGCGGATTCGCCGGGTGCGGGTTTTACCTTGACCGATTCGGGCACGACCAACCCGGTGCCCGTGCATTCTTCGGCAATCACGCTGCGCAACCGCGCGCCTTTCACCCAGCCGCCGGCTTTGTCGTTGAACACGGGGAAGTTGGCGTGGCATTCGTCGCGCGCCTGGATGACGGCCGGGCGCTGGACCTCGAGCGTGACGGGTTCGGCCAGCACAATTTCGCGTTCGCTGGCGCGGATGGTTCCAGGCCCGACCTGGATTGTCCAGGGTCCCGCGACGTCGACAGGCATGACTTGGGCTTGGGCGGCAATAATCGAAAGGATGATCGGCAACATGGGTATCCGGAACTCCTTCGGTTGGGGAAGATTGTAGGGTATGGCGGGAGTTGGAGCAAGAAAAGGATGAAGGATGAATCGGACGGATCGGACGAATAGTTGCACGCTGGGATTGATCGAGGCGTTGCAACCGGGTGGCATTCGGTCTAATATGGCGGGAGTACCCAACTGGGAGGGACGATTCATGCAGCCGTTGCGCGTTTTGATGTGCCTGATGTTGGTTGGTTTTGTTGCGCAGGCGGAGAGTCCGGCGCGGGCCGTGCTCGACGCGGCGGGGATGTCGCGGGGGTTGTGCTCGGTCGTGTCGGGGCCCGACCCAGCGCTGGCGGTCGATCTGGCCGAGGAAAGCGGCTTTTTGGTGCACGAGATTGCGCCGGACGACGCGGGCGTGGCCGCGGCATGGGCCGAGGCGGCAAAACCCGGCTTGCCGTTGCAGCGGTTTGTGGTGGAGCGGGGCGGGGCGGTGTTGCCGTATGCCGACGGCATCATCGACCTGCTGGTGGTCGAGGACGGTTCGCTGGGGACGGCGAAAGGGCTGGCAGCAGATTTTTGCAGGGTACTTCGTCCTAAAGGCCGCCTCGTCGTATGCAAATCCGGCCAGCGCGCAAACATCCCGGGCCAGTGGAAAGAAATCCCCGCAAAAGGCGGCCTGATGGTGCTTGAAAAGCCGCCGGTGGCGGGCGTGGATAACTGGACGCATTGGGAGCACGGGGCGGACAACAATCCGGTGTCGGAAGACAAGGTGATCAAAGCGCCGTACCGGACACAGTGGCTGGGCTTGCCGTACTACATCGCGATGCCCGCCATAACGACGGCGGCGGGCGGCCGGACGTTCGTTGCGATGGGCCACATCGCTCATCATGAACGGGAAGAGGCGTGGCTGAACACGATCCTCGCACGAAACGGGTACAACGGGGCGGAACTGTGGCGGCGGCGCGTGCCCGACGGCTACCTGATGCACCGGTCAGCCTTCATCGCCACCGACGACACGTTTTATATGATCGACCCGGACAACCCGGGCTGTATCCTGCTCGATCCGGAGACGGGCCGGGAGAAAGCCCGCATCACCGTGCCGGAGTCAGGCGCGGAATGGAAATGGATGGCGCTTGTCGGGCGGACGCTCTACGCCCTGGGCGGGACGTGGCGCGACCCGGCCGAAACGACGGTGGTCAGGAGCGAGATCCCGGCGTGGAGTTGGAACGAACTGAGCCGCGGGTATTATGAAGAGCCGCGGGTGCCGTGGGGGTTTGGCGAGACGATCGTGGCGTACGACCTCGATGGGCAGCGCGTGTTGTGGACGTACCGCGAGACCGCGCCGGTCGATTCGCGGGCGATGGCCATCGGCGAGGGCAAGGTTTTTTATTACGCGCCGGACGCGCGGATCGGCTGCCTCGATGCGGCGTCGGGAAAGGTGGCGTGGCAAAACGAAGACGCGGAACTGCGCGGGCTGATTAACGAATCCGGGCAGGGGCTCACGTCGACGCCGGGGTTCAGGACGAGTTGCTACTGCGTCTACACCCCCGAAGCCCTGTTTTATGAGGCGCAGACGCAGATGAACCTCGTCGCCGTCTCCAAAGACGATGGGCGGCTGTTGTGGCATCACAAGAAAACGTCGAGCAACCCTAACGTGATTTTCGCCGACGGGTCGGCGTATTGCGGGATCGGCCCGGACGGCAGCACGCTCGAACTCGATCCGAAGACGGGCGAAATCCGGCGCGACCTCGGGTTCAAGAAACGTTCGTGCGTGCGGCTGACCGCCACGCCGGATTCGTTTTTTGTCAGAGGATGGCCGGAAGGCGTTACCCGCTACGACCGGGCGACGGGCAAGATCACGTTCGACGGCTCCATGCGGCCGGCCTGCAACGACGGCGTGATCGGGGCCAACGGCTTGCTGTACATCGGGCCGTGGTTGTGTGACTGCAACTTGTCGATTATGGGCACGGCGGCGCTCGCATCGGCCCCCGCGCCGGCCACGGCACGCCCGGCGAGCGACCGGCTCGAACTCGCTTCGACCGACTGCGCCGCGTTTAAGACGTCCAAGCAAGACTGGACCACGTACCGCGGCAACAACGACCGCACGGGATCGACAGGCGCCGAGGTGGAAGGTCCGCTGCAGCCGCTGTGGACGTGGAACGGAGAAGTTGCCGCAGCGGTCACCGCGCCGACGGCCGCGGGCGGGCTCGTGTTCGTGGCGGGCGACGACGGGACGGTGCGCACGCTCGACGGCGCGACCGGCAACGTGAAGTGGGCGTTCAGGACGGCCGGGCCCATCATGCAACCGCCAACGATCTGGGAAGGCCGGGCGTACGCGGGTTCGGGCGACGGTTTCGTGTATTGCCTCGAGGCGTCGACGGGGAAGTTGCTGTGGCGGTTCGACGCGTCGCCGGTTCCGCGCCGGATCCCGGTGTACGGGCACCTGTGCTCAACATGGCCGGTAAACAGCGGCGTACTGGTTCACGACGGCGCGGCCTATTTCGCCGCCGGCGTTATCGATTACGACGGCACCTATCTTTATGCGCTCGACGCGAAAACCGGCGAGGTCAAATGGGTCAACGAACAATCGGGCTGGGCGGACCCCGCGTTGCGGAAAGGTGTGTCAGCGCAAGGCAACCTGACCGTCGCAAACGGCCGGTTGTGCATGGCGGGCGGAAACATCGTGTCGCCGGCCGAATATGACCTCGATACCGGCGCGTATCTTGGCAGAGCGCCGAGAGACGGCTCGCCCGAGTCGAACCGTGGCGAGGAGATTGGCGTGATGGGCGGCAACCGCTTGGTGTTCGGCGGGCGGTTGCGGTATTCGGCGAGGGAAAACGTGGTGAACCCCGGCTCGTTCGCGTTGCGGCTGGAATCGGGGGCGAACGCCCGGCTGGCGGGCGGCATGACGGCGCCGGTGTGGGATGAGGAACTGGTGGTTCTGGCGCGGGATCGGGAGTCGCCGCCTTCGGGTTACGCCACGAACGAGATTCTCAACACCACGCAGTCGGTGAAGTTTTTCCCGGGGCAAAAATGGCGTCTCACCAGAATCAAGGAATGCCGGACCCTGGCCCTTGCGTTGGCGAAAAACGCGGCCGTGGCGGTGTGCGAGAGCCCGCGCCAGCGCGATTTCCGGTCGCGCTACCAACTTATGGCGGTAGACCGGGCGAGCGGCCGGACGATGTTCAACGTCGAGCTTGATTCGGCGCCGCGGCAAAACGGGCTCGCGATCGATTCGGACGGCCGGGTTCTACTCGCGATGGCCGACGGCAGCGTCCGATGTTTTGGCGGGATGCGTGCGCTCGAGGCGTATCTGGACGGGCTTGCGGGTTCCGCCGGGAGCGCCGAAGCGCGGGCCGAAGTGATCCGGCGCATCTCGGGTTCGCTCGATGACGTTCACGACCAGAAAGAGCGCGAGACGGTGCTGGCGCGGTTGAAACAATTGGGTGTGGATCCGCTGGCCACGGCGAAAGCGAACGGTTGCGTGTGCGCGTGGAAACTGCTCGCGCCGGTTCCATGGAACGACACGCATCCGCTCGACGAGAACCTGTTTGCGAGCGAGCGGGTTGACACCGGCGCCGCCCGCACGATAGATGGCGAGAAGTTCAACTGGGAGTCGTACCAGACCGTGCAGACGACGGGGGAAGTGGACCTGGCGGGCATCTACGGCGAGTATGCGGGCGTGGCGGCGTACGCCTACGCGGAAGTCGAACTTGCCCAGGACGGGCCGGTCGTTTTGAAAGTCGGATCGAACGACGGCTACAAATGTTGGTTCAACGGCAAAGAAGCCGGCGGTTTCCCGACGGGCCGAGCGTACATTCCGGACCAGGACTCGCTCAACGTGGAAGGCCGGAAAGGCGCCAACACCATCTTAATCAAAGTGGCGCAGGAAGGCGGACAAGCCTGGGCGTTCAGCGTACGTGTCACCGACCCCGCAGGCAAGCCGGTCGCATTCCAAGATCAACCACAGATAGTGTTGAGATAGTTTCTACTGACTGTTGGTCTGGACCCGTGAAGCGGGTTGTGCAGAATGTGGCCCAGGGTGACCGAAGGGAACCCTGGGATAGAGGCTCACCCCATAAACGAAGTCCCCGAAGGGGCCGCCAGAAATGATCCAGCGAGGGGTGGCCCAGAATGATCCCGAGCGAGGACTGGCCCTGCACGACGGGCATTTGGACCCGCGAAGCGGGTTGTGCAGAATGTGGCCCAGGGTGACCGAAGGGAACCCTGGGATAGAGGCTCACCCTATAAACGAAGTCCCCGAAGGGGCCGTTAGAAATGATCCAGCGAGGGGTGGCCCAGAATGATCCCGAGCGAGGACTGGCCCTGCACGACGGGCATTTGGACCCGTGAAGCGGGTTGTGCAGAATGTGGCCCAGGGTGACCGAAGGGAACCCTGGGATAGCGGCTTACCCCACAAAAGAAGTCCCCGAAGGGGCCGCCAGAAACTTGGGAGGATCGTGGAATGTCGCATTCGTACCACAACCTTCTTTATCACATACTCTACTCGACGCATGAACGCCGCCCTTGGATTGATGCGGAAGTAGAGCCGCGGCTGCACGCGTACACGGGCGGCGTGATCCGTAAGCTGGGCGGAATCGCCTTGGAGATCGGCGGCGTGAACGACCATTTGCACATCTTGGCGCGGTTGCGGCCAGACAAGGCCGTGTCGGATGTCTTGCGCATCATCAAGGCCGAAGCCAGCGGATGGGTACACGCTACGTTCCCCAACATGGCCGGCTTCACGTGGCAGGAGGGATACACCGCCTTCACCGTGAGCGAGTCGCAAGTAAACAAGCTTCGGCGTTACAT
>DATKVG010000210.1:0-45643 GCA_035530195.1 Bathyarchaeia archaeon
GCAAATTCGTCTATCATGGCAACTGGATGGGGAGGAGGGCTCAGAGGATGAGCTGCTCACTACACAACCCATTCAAGAGCTGTTGTAGCAAGTTGAAGACCGAGTACAGTGGGGTCGTCGCGGCTGTTCGCGGCGGCGCCAGTGGCTATACATGCACTCTTGACACCCATACGTTTGGGGGAAGGGTGACGAAAAGCAACGGTCACTACGAGGCAATTGGTGTGGTTTCACACAATGAATGAGGGAGGAAGCACTACTATGAAAAGAACTTTAGTTGCGGTACTGGCAATGGTCGCGGGGCTGTCGTTCACAGCTTCAGCGCTCCCGCCACTGAATGTTAATCCCGAAGGGTACTACTTTAGCAGATATGTCGACGACCCGACGTGGCCCGAGGAGTTGACGGGCGATCCCTACGAACTCAACGATGGGTATTGGGGCACGCTCATGGACTTTCTTACTGGCCTGGACACCGATGAGATCATGTTTGACTGCTTGAACGAGGAATGCGATACCACCACGGGCGATTTCAAGGGCTGCGACGACCGCCAAACCGTTTTTGACGGCGTCGATATGGACGGCGTGTTGATCCGCACGATGAACCCTACCTATGAAAGCATTCCCGACAAGGCGGAGATGATGCTGTTGGCCACCGCCCTCGATAGCAATCCGGCATGGGTAACCGTGCTCGAAGGTGCGGAGACGACCTTCGTGGGTTTCTGCGACATTTTGAATGACTTGACGGACTGGGGCGTGCTCGCTGCGAACAAGACCGATATGCTTGGCGCTTTTGAAGTGTTCTGCGAGAAGACGGCCCAGGTTGCCAAGCCCACCATCGCGGGCGTTATCACCTATAGCGCGACGCCGAGCGTCACCGTCACACTTTCGTGCGGAACACTGGACGCCGTCATCCACTACACCACGGACGGCTCAGCCGTGGACGAAGGCAAGCCCACATACACCGAACCGGTTGAAGTCCCCGGTGCTGTAGATGAAACTGTTGTGGTCAAAGCCAAGGCGTATAAAACTGATATGGAGCCCAGCAAAAATGCCGATACAAAAAGCTTTCTATTGCTCGCGACGGCACCGGTGGTAGAGCCTAAGGATTGCGGCACTTGGGAATGGTCAGAAGATATGAAAAAGTCTGCCGACGCCGAGGCCAAAGCTTTCGACGGATTCGTGGTCGGCCTCGATCCCGCGTTTTTGGCGGCTGCCACGACGGAACCAGGTTTGTCAACTGTGACACTTCCGACCGCACGTAGCATCGCCGGCGGTCCACTGATTGCTGCGACCGCAGGGGACCTGATGGGCCTCCCAGGGATGACCGATCCGCCTGCCACAGATATCGCCACGCACATCGTTATGGGCACAATGACCGCCGCTCAAATCGATGCGGCTTACTTAGGTAATACTGGTGCCTACATCGCTACGATTCAGGCCGCTATTGATGGCGTGAATGATTACATGACGACTGTGATCTTCCTCCCGCTAATTGGGGCCGTCGGTGAACTGATTGGTACGATAGCGGAAGACTTGACCGAGGTGCTCAAAGACGACGTCCAGCCGATCACCATAGTACTGGATATGCATGCTAAAGCCTTCGCCGCGTTAGAGGCGCTCGGCGAGGAAATGAATATGGCGTGGAGCGCGATGCTTGACAGTCTTCTTTCAGATCTGTTAGAGCAAATCCCGGAGACAGAGCTTCTTCCCGGCGCGCCTGAGGGCGGGTACACCATTCCGGAGCTTTGCGATCTTCTGGGTTCGGACGATGCCCTGATCGGTCTGGCAGCGGGCGGCGGCCTTAACAACATGTGTCTGGGTTTGGGTCTCACTGCCGGTGCAGCCGCATGCGCGACTGCCGCTGACGTTTTTGCGGCTGGCGCGGTTGCGATGAATGCTGTTGAAATCCCGGTAATGCCGATCCTCGGCGCCGGGAAAGTAGACCCCCCGCCGTTGTCTCCGTTGGGCGACTATGACGGCGATGGCATCACCAACCTTGATGCCTACAACCTCGTAATGGATGCCGGCGGCGATTACGAAGATTTCGTCGCGGCGGCTGGCGGCGGCTTTTGGACGACGGGCAACCCCGACCTGCCGGCTGTTGGTCTGCTGGGTCTAGCGGCTCTCGTGAGCGTCATTGCTGCGGGCGGCGCGTTTGTCCTGCGCAAGAAGTAGAAGTAGCTGATCGATAGCTCGTGCGGGCGGCCTTCGGGTCGCCCGCACTGTTTTGTCGGCAACAGGCAGGGTTGCCTGGTGGGGTTGTGCGGTGGGGTCGCGCTCCTGCGCGACCGATATTGCACCGCGGCCGCCCCGCCTGCATAATTGTGGTGCATCGTGGTGCAGGCGTCCCGCCTGCATAAACGAGTTTGGAGTCAACAAAGTGGGCTCGTGCTTCCAGATCTGTTCAAGAAATCTGTGCAGCGTTCCAGAAGGCCATTGGAGGCTCCTGAGAATGTCCCCGTCCCGTCCGCTGTTGGCAATCGGTCAAACTAGACATTACCGGCCGCCGGCCACCGGCCGCCGGCCACCAGCCAGCGGCCACCGGCCACCAGCCACCGGCCACCAGCCACTAGAGGGAGGCGGCTCGATGCGGCGATTGGCAAGCGTATTGACGGTAGGCGTGTTCCTTGTTGCGTTCGCGGCTGCTTTTCCCGCCTTGGCTTTGACGCCGCTCGCGCTTCACGGCGAGTTTGCGGCCCCCTCGGATCAGACCTTGCCGGCCCTGCCCGCCGCCGGTACGATCGGGCTCGCCATCCTTGCCGCCATCATTGCCGTCGCGGGCGCATTCGTCCTGTTCAGAAAACCCAGAGGCTGACACCCTCCCGCCAACAGCCCCGCCTCCGGCGCGCGTGGGAACACCGTCCCCGCTGTTTCATTACGCTGGGTCTCCGCGCAAATCAACCCAAACGACGTGACGCCGCGGACAGGTCCACGACATGGACATTATTTGTCTTCTTGCGCCGGTGGAATTGGAACGGAAAAGAGGCTCACATTTATTTGTGTCCACTAGACCAGGTCCACTGTGTCCACGACGTCCACAATGTCCACTGACTCAACTTCCTTAACGCAGTACCCATCTGAGATCTGAGATCTTCATTTGATCCGGCGGAAACTCTTTTCCATCTGCCGCTGCGTAATTTCGGTGATAATGGGCCGGCCGTGCGGGCAGGTGTAGGGCGGGCGGAGCCGCTGGAACCCTTCGAGAAGGTGCCGGCGCTCGTCAGTCGACAGCCGGTCGCCCGCTTTGACGGCCCCGCGGCAGGATTCCACCGTGAGGCGCAGCAGGTCCGACACGAAATCCTTCTCATTGAACAGGTCGCCCTGCGCAATCTCATCGAGCACACGGTAGACCGCGTCGGCCATTTTAGAGTCATCGTAGAGGTGGCAGACCGCCGTGATCTGGAACGTGTTGCCGCCGAACGGCTCGATCTCGATGCCCAGTTTTGCGAAAAGCTTGAAGTTGGATTCGAGCAGTTTCACGTGGCTTGGTGGCACATCGAGCAGGACGGGCACCGCCAGTTGCTGTGCGGCGTACCGGTTGTCTTCCAGGTCGGCGCGGAGGTTGTCGTAAGTGAGCCGCTCGTGGAGGGCGTGCTGGTCGATGATGAGCAGTCTATCGTCCTGGGGCACAACGAGATACGTGTCAAACAACTGGATGGGCGCGTTGTCGAGCCGGTCGACGGGCTCATACATGGGCAGGGGCCGGCCGGAATCTTCTTTTTCGGAGTCGCGATCGATTCCGCCCTCGAGTTCCGTCTGGAGCGGCCGACCCGGCTGGGCCGGTTTGACGGCGGGCGGCGTGGTCTTTGGCATTTTGCCCACGGGCCGCTCGGCGCGGGCAGGCGTTTTAGTTTCAGCCGGCGTCGTGGGAGTGGGGGATGCGGGCGCTGCTGGAGGCTTGGTACCGGGCGCGCGGATTGGCTCAACGGGCTCGGGCCGAGGCCCCGCAGCGCGGCGTGGCGGCCGCGGCCGGATCTCCGTGAGCCGCTGACGCACGAGGTCGCGGAGCGCGTCGCGGACAGCCCGCTCGTCGCGAAACCGGATCTCGCGCTTGGTAGGGTGGATGTTGACGTCGACGAGCCGGGGGTGCGTTTCGACCAGAATAATGCCGACGGGCCGGCGCCCGATGCCGACCAGCCCGTGGTAGCCGTCTTCGAACCCATACAGGAGGCTTTGGTTGTTGACGGGCCGGCGGTTGAGGAAAAAAAACTGATGCGACCTCGAACTGCGGGTGAGGTCGGGCAGGCCGAGCATGCCTTTGAACTTGAACCCGGCCGCCTCGCCGGAGAATTCGAGCATGTCGCGCACGAAATTCAGGCCCCAAATCAGGGCAACCCGTTCGCGCAGCACAGCGTTTTCCGGCAGGTCGAGCAGGAGTTTCTCATTGTGCAACAACTGGAAACCAACTCCTTCCTGGGCCAGCGCGTGACGCTGGGCGATATCGGCGGCATGGCTGAGTTCGGTGGTGATCCCTTTTAAGAACTTGGCCCTGACCGGCGTGTTGAAGTAGAGCCGGTTGACGGTGACGCGTGTCCCTACCGGCCCGGCCACCCGCCCCACGTCCCGCAGTATGCCCCCATCAACCCGGATGCGGGTCGCCTCGTTGTCTTTTGCCCGGCGCGTGACCATCTCGAAATGGGATACGGCGGCGACGCTCGCCAGCGCCTCCCCGCGGAACCCCATCGTCCGGATGTTGTCGAGGTCTTCCGCTTTTCGGATCTTGCTGGTGGCGTGGCGTTCGATGGCGAGAAGGGCGTCCTGCTCGGACATGCCGTGGCCGTTGTCCTGGACCTCGATGGTTCGGCGGCCGGCCGCTACCAGCCGCACGACGATCCGGGTGGCGCGGGCATCCAGGGCGTTTTCCACCAACTCCTTCACCACCGAGGCCGGCCGCTCCACGACCTCGCCCGCCGCGATCTTGTTGGCGAGATCTTCGGGCAGAATCCGCACGGGCGGTATGGCTGACGTCGCGCTCATCGGCTCCCTCGCTGCGCCGTATTGTAGTCGACAGCCGAGCCGTAGGCAACAGGCAGGCCCCCTGTGGGGCGAGGTGACGTTGGAGAACCGGCCTCGGGCCGTCGACGCGAAGGGTGCGGCCGAACTTCGCACTCCGTACTCCGCACTTTTCCCCATGAATTGAATGCCGCCTCAGGTGTAACTACAATGGAGCCATTGAAATAGAGCAAAGGGGCCCCGCCATGATTGTCGTTACCGAAGATTCGCCACGATGGCTGAGGGAACTGGCCAAATTCGCCAACCTGAAGAACCTGCTGTTTGTGTACGGCAACGTCCACGACCTGGTGTCGTTTCCAATCCAGACCGATACGGCGGAAAAGGTGCGGTGGACCGACAGCGACTTGGGCGGGTTTTTCCGAAGGTTCCTGGCCGGCATGAATTACGAGATTGTTGGCTGGGTCGATCCGGTCGAGGATCTCTCGTTCTCGACGCCCGAGATGGGCGACTTGTTTCACCGTGTCGAGACGGGCAAGCCGGTGAAGGCGCCGAATGATGCGAAGCAACAGCCCGGCGCCGATGTCGATCACGATGCCAAATCGCTGCCGCGGTCGGAAAAAGGCGGGTTGTTCGGACGGCGCAGCGTCGAGCCGCCGGACCTCGACAAGACCATCTACCGTATCACGCAGGTGCTGCAGAACACCCAGGTTCCGAGCGCGTTTGTGTTCAACCTGGCGTCGCGGCTGACCTCGTCGCCCGACCGGCTGCTGCCCGCCGAGCGCATCCTGTTTACGCGCATCCTGAAAGCGTCGTTGACCAGCAGCGAGGTGATCCGCGACAACGCCCGGTGGAAGAACCTGCTGATCCTGATCTGCGACAAGCTCAACGATCTCCCCACGTTCCTCTACATCAACAACCCGCGCTCGCAGTCGATCCAGATCGATCTGCCCGACCGCGACGAGCGCTCGAGGTTCATCAGCCGGTACCACCGCCACTTCTTCAATGCCCCGTCCGCAAAACCGTTGGCGCCGACGGTGGTGGAAGATTTCGTGGATTTCAGCGAAGGGTTCTCGAATTACGAAATGCGCAGCCTGGTTGCGCTCTCGCTGAAAGAGAAAATCCCACTCTGCGACCCGGCCACGGGCGCCTCGAACATAAAACGCATCAGCGAGATGTACAAATACGGCGTAACGATCAGCGAGTGGGACAAGATCGAAACCAGTAAACTCGAGAACGCCGAGGCCGAGATCCGGTCGCGCATCAAAGGTCAGGGCGCGGCGGTTGCGCGCGTGCTGGACATCGTGAAGCGTGCAAAAATCGGGTTGGCGGCGGGCGATTCGAGCAAGCTCGGGCGGCCGCGCGGCGTGTTGTTTTTCGCCGGGCCGACCGGCGTGGGCAAGACCGAAATGGCCAAGGCGCTGGCGGAACTCCTGTTTGGCGACGAACGCCGGCTGATCCGGTTCGATATGAGCGAGTACAGCACCCCGCAGTCCGATCAGCGCCTGCTGGGTGCGCCCCCGGGTTACGTGGGGTACGAAGAAGGCGGGCAGCTTACCAACGCCGTCAAGCGGAATCCGTTCTCGATCCTGCTGTTCGACGAGATCGAGAAGGGCCACGGCAGCATCTTCGACAAGTTCCTGCAGATACTCGACGACGGCCGCCTCACCGACGGCAAGGGCGACACGGTATATTTCTCGGAAAGCATCATCATTTTCACAAGCAACCTTGGCTCGGTTTCGCGCACGGAGACGGTCGAAGGAACAACGCAGGTGCTGGTCACGCCGGATATGGCCTACACCAGCATGAGAGACATCATCTTGCAGGAGATTCGCAACCACTTCAATTTCGTGCTGGGCCGCCCGGAAATCCTGAACCGGTTCGGCGACAATTTTGTCGTGTTCGATTTCATCAAGCCGCCGGTTGACGAGGAAATCGTGGATTTGCTCACCTCGAAGCTGGTGAAGGCGGCGCAGGAGAAAAAACAAATCGACCTCGTGCTGGATAAGGCCGTCCGGGAGAAACTGGTGGCGTTGGGGCGGACACGGCTGCAGCACGGGGGCCGGGGCGTCCGCAACATGGTGGACCACGCCCTGATCAACCCGTTGAGCCGCGCGCTGTTTGACCAGGAGGTCGAACCAGGAAGCACGGTGCGCCTCCTTGAGCTCGTGGACAAGGGCGAGGACGCGACGGCCAGGTTCCTGTTGAAGATCTCCGTCAAACCGCCGGCCCCGGATGAAGGACAAATTACAAATGACAAATTACAAATGACGAAGGATGAAGGATGAAGGATGAAAAAAAGGATCACAACGCGCCGATTGACGGGGGTCGGTCTTTCGTGAACCTTTACAGCCTGGCGTGGCCGGTGTCGTCGCTCGGGCCGGGCTGCCGGGTGGTGATGTGGGTGGCCGGATGCAGGAAACGTTGCCCGGGATGCATCAGCCCCGAGATGCTGGACCCGGCGAGCGGGCGGCCGGTTCCCGTGGACGTGCTCGAACGGCGGTTGCTGCGGCTGGAGGAAAGCTTGGCCGGGGTAACGATTTCGGGCGGCGAGCCGTTTGACCAAGCCGAAGAACTGGCGGACCTGCTCGAGCGGGTCCGCGCGAAAAGGCCTAACTGGAGCGTGATTATCTACAGCGGCTACGCGCTGGCCACGCTGCGGCGGAAACCGCTGGCGCGGCGCCTTTTGGAGTTGGCGGATGTCCTGATCGACGGCCCGTACCGGCGCGGCAAGCCGCAGTCGCACCCGCTGGCAGGATCGGGCAACCAGCGGATCCGCCTGATCTCGGCGCGCGGCCGGGCGATGCGGCCGGAACTCGAGGCATGCCCGCCGCAGCCGGCGAATTTTGGGTTGGGGCCGGGGTTGGTTAATATGATCATCGGCGTGCCCGGCGCCGCCGGACAGCCGAGCCTGAACTGGATTGAAGGCGAAGGTTTTTCATGCGATACGTGAAAATCTGCCCGCGGTGCGGGAAACAAAATGACGAACTGAGCGATTCCTGCGCGGCGGACGGCGAGTTTCTCGGCATGGTCCCGGCCACGCCGGAGCCCGACAGCCCGCCCGACACGCCGTCCCAGCATCCGGGCGAGATCCCTTTCATCAAAAGGCACGGCAAACGGTATGCACCGGGCGGGCCTACGGCCGCGGTCAACACCCGCGTCGATCAGCAGCGGCGGAAAGAATCCGCGCAGGATGAGCCGGAGCCCGAGCCCGAGATGTGCGAGCCTCAACCGGAACCCGCGGCAACGCCCGAACCAATGCCCACACTGTTTCTGGAAACCGGTACGGCATCGGGGCAGGTCTTCGAGGTCCGCGAAGCGTATGTGGTCGGCCAGGCGCATCCGTCGAGCACGGCACAAATACAGCTCGCCGATTTGCCCGGCGTCGCCTACGTACACCGCAGCCACTGCTCGTTCGCGTTCAAAGACCGGAAGTGGCATGTTACGCCAATTGAGCAGCAGACCTATACAAACCCAACGTTGGTCAACCAGCAACGGGTGCCCCCGGGCGAGTCCTGCCCGTTGCGTAACGGTGACCGCCTGACGCTCTCGGGGCTGACGCTCACCGTGAGGATCATCGAGTTTTGAGCAACGAGGGTGAGGAACGCGAGGAAGATGCGCGCGCGCGCGGCGCCGAAGACCGCGTCACGCAGCGTGTGCCGGACAACGTCACGCAGCGGTTTGACGAGCGGGCGACGCGGCGGTTTGACGATGCCGACCGCCGGCGCGATCAGCCTGCCCCCTCAGCGCCCTCGTCGGGCGGGCCCGGCGTGGGCGATCTCGTCGAGGATCGGTACCGGCTGGACGAAGGACCGATCGGGACGGCGACGGGCGAGGCCGAGGTGTTCCGGTGCACCGACACGCACGGCGACGAGCCGGTCGCGCTGAAAATCTACCGGCATTGCGTTGCGCCCAAGGAAGAAATCCTCCGCCACCTCCTGAACATCCGCCACCCCCACATCATCCGGCTGCGGGCGTATGGGCAGTGGGCGGGCAGATATTACGAGGTGATGGACTACTGCCACGGCGGCAGCCTGATGGATCACATGCCGTTTGACGAGGGTGCGTTGCGCGAGTTGCTGCGGCAAATCCTCGATGGCCTGCAGTATCTGCACACGCAGGGCATCGTGCACCGGGACATCAAGCCCAACAACCTGTTTTTCCGCAACCTCACGCACGATGAAGTTGTCATCGGCGATTTCGGCGTCAGCTCGATCCTCGAAGACAACGAAAAAGTGCGGCACACCAGCACGGGCGCGTTTTTCACCCTGGATTACGCGGCGCCGGAGTTGATCGACGGCAAAGAGGTCAGCGCCAAGACGGACTATTACGGGCTGGGAATCACGCTGCTGCATCTGGTTGCGGGCTCCAGCCCGTTCAACGGCATGGACAAGAACGCCGTGCTCGGCAGCCATTTCCGGGGAAAGGTGCCGCGGCCCGGCGGGATGTCACTCGAGTTTCAGCAAATGATCAACGGGCTGCTGCGGCTGTCTCCGGAGTCGCGGTGGGGGTATGACCAACTGTGGAACTGGATGCACGGCGAGATCGTGCTGACAGACGACGGCCAGCCCGATCACGACGAAGCCTTCATGGGCAAGCAGGTGCCGTACCGCAGCCTGCCGGAGATCAAAACGCCTTACGAAATGGCGCGCCGGCTGGGCGAGTTCGACGTCGAGCGGGACCTGCGGCGCGGTTACGTCTCGCAGTGGGTGATGTTTTTCGACACGGCGCTGGGCCAGCGCGTGGCGCAGGTGGAGGAGGAGTTCGCCGACCAGATGTCGCTGGGCGTGTTCAAGCTCAAGTACCTGCTCGATCCCACGCAGCCGCTCGAGGTCGGCGACAAGCGCGTCTACACCGTCAGCCAGCTCATCCAGTTGCTGGCTTCGACCCATGCGCACGCCTACCATAAGGAGTTGCAGGGGCTGCTATACAGCGGCAGCATCGAGATGTGGGTGGACGCGCTGGACGCCGGGCCGGCGGCGCGCAACTTGATCGAGCACATCGGGAGCCTGCGTACGCGCGTCAAAGACGGTGACACGGCCCTGATGGCGCTGCTGTTCACGCTCGACCCCAAACGCCCGTTCGAGCTGGCTCCCTACGCGCCGATTAGCCGCATGGAAGAGATCGAGGCCGCGTTGGCGGCCCACCCCGAGATCAATCCGCGGCTCTCCAATTTCTTGTACAGCGGCCAGTTCGCCGAATGGCTGCGCGCGGTGTTTCCCAACCGCGGCAACGACATCCGCTTCCTCGAGCAATGCGCAGCGGCCTGCGCGGGCGACCGGGAACTGGGCGTGATGGCGGTGCGCTGGCGGTTTGCGCCGTCGTTGCCGTTCCGCGTCGGCGTGCGGGAGGCGGCGACGCCCAAACAACTGGCGGCGGTGCTGGCAAATGTCCCGGGCATGTTCGAGCAGGGCATCAAGCTGCTCCAACGTGGCTGGATCCGGGCCTGGCTGGTCGCTACGGGGCAACTGTACCACGCCGAGCCGTTTGACGATATCGTCAGCGACGTGACGATCAGCAACAGCCGCAAAATGGAAGCGGTCCTGCACGTGCTCGACCCGTCGCTGCCCTGGCCCGCGCCCGCCGCGGACGTCGACGAGATCGACGGCGGGACAATCTCGACCGCGTCATCGAAAACCGTCAGCGTGACGATCTTCAACGCAAGCAGGGGGTTCATGTCCGGCACCGTGACGCTGGCCGAACACGGCGCGGGCTTCCGGATGACGCCGTGCGCGATCGAAGGCGACACCGTGACGGTCGAAGTGACGATGCACGGGGAGGGCCTGCCCGCGCGGTCGCGCCAGGAAACCAGCATCGTCGCCGAGACCAACGGCGGCACCCTCGAGATCCCCGTGCGGTTCAAAGTGGGCGCGCCGGCCGGCGGAATGTTGTTCCGCAGCGTGCTGGCGGGCATCCTGACGGGCCAGATCCTCGGGCTGATACGGCTGGGTATACAGGCGTATCTGCCGGCGTACCGGTGGGAAGTGCTGCGATGGGTCTCGTGGGATGAGGCGGCGACCGCCGATTTGCGCGTGCTGACGCCGGCCGCGTTGTTTTTTGGATTTGGAATCGCGGGGGTGGTGTATTACGTGATGCAGCGGCTGCGGCTCGAACGGGAGCCGCCCCAGCCCGAGCGGCCCGCCGGACCCGCCGGCAACGGGAGCCCCGCCGGCAGCTACGGGGGGCCCAATGAATAACGCCTACCGGACCCTCTTGAGCCTGGGCGGGATTCTGCTGGCTTTTGCGGCGCTGAACGCGTTGATCATCTTCATCGACAGCACGTTTCTGACGTTCTTGTTTGCGAACCTCATGGCCCTTGTGGACATCATCCTGGGATCGTGGCTGATCCTGCCGCCGTTCCTGTCGTGGTCGCTGACCGGCTTCATCGTGGGGACGTTTTTCTACCTGTCCATCATCGAAGGCCGTCGGTTCAACAGCCGCGCGATCCGCGTGGGCCTGCTCCTGGTTCCGGCGGCGCTGCTCGCGATTTCACCGATTGTATGGGCGCGCGTGGAATTGCGGTATGCAACCTCCATGACGTTCGAAGATAACGCCCGCCCGCGGCCCGGCGAAGAGATGAGAGTCGGCGACTACTGGTTTGTGTGGGCGCCCCCGGGAAGGTTTCGAATGGGCAGCCCGGACGGCGAGATGGACCGTGGCAGCGATGAGTTGGCGCACATCGTGACAATTTCCCGCGGGTTCTGGCTGGGCAAATTCGAGGTGACGCAGCGGCAGTGGCGCGAAATCATGGGCGGAAACCCGGCGCGGTTTACCGGCTGCGATACATGCCCCGTCGAAAACGTGTCGCCGGCCGATTGCATGAAGTTTATCGGCGAACTCTCAACGCTAAGCCAGAAAACCTATCGGTTGCCGACGGAGGCCGAGTGGGAGTACGCCGCCCGGGCGGGGACGCAATCGGCGTGGGCGTCGGGCGATGATGCGGCGCAACTGGCCGAGTTCGCGTGGCATTCGGGAAACAGCGATCATAAAACCCACCCCGTCGGCGAAAAACGACCCAATGCATGGGGCCTCTATGACATGCACGGAAACGTCCGCGAGTGGTGCGCGGATTGGTATCAAGCCTACTCGCCGGAACGCCAGATCGATCCGCGGGGGCCCGACTTGGGAGAACGGCACGTGATGCGCGGTGGCGGATGGAGTTCAAGCCCTGCCGACTGCCGGTCCGCGCGCAGGGAGACCTACCAGGAAGGCTATTTTCAGCCCAAAGACGATATCGGGTTGCGGCTGGTTTTGGCGGACGAGCCCTCCCCTCCGACCGAGGCTGAGGCCGAAGAACCGGCGCAGCAACAAGATGAAGCAGCGCGGCGGCGCGAGGATCGAAGAAGCCTGTTTGAGCGAGTCCGCGACAGAAACAAGGCCGTTGATGATGCATCCGACGGGCACCTGCCCGTTCCCGAACGGCCAACGGCACTTCCATAGTATTACCAACTAAAACATGCCCAAGACCCGGCTTGTAGACGCCACGTCCCCGCCGCTTCCACGAACCAACCAATACGCGCCGCCTTGGGAATCCGGTATTTTATAGGTCTATACGCCATTTGTCCTATTCTTTTGGCGCGACAATTCTTTTGGCGCGGGCTGGAAAAATGCCTGCGTCTGCGTTACTCTCTCCTGATTGCGTTGGTTCTGGCCATGTTTTGGAGAGACCTCATGAGCAGCCTCGGCAAGCAAGTGCGGTTAAACAGGATATTCAGCCACCCGTCGGGCCGGATTTTGTCGGTTGCGGTGGATCATTTGATCAACTACCCCACGGGCCTGCCGGCGGGCTTGCGCGAGATGGGCAAGACCATCGAGGCCATCGTGGGCGCGCGGCCCAGCGCCATTACGATGAACAAAGGTATCGCCAAACGGTTCATGCCGCCGTTTGCCGGGCAGGTGCCGCTGATCATTCAGAGCATGGCGCTCCGGCCCGGCGAGCCGGATTACGCGCAGACGGCCACCGTCGAAGAAGTCGTCGCGCTGGGAGCGGACGCGATCAGCGTGGCTATGTTCGTGCATTGCGACATGGAGATCCAGTACGTCGAGCATCTGGCCGGCGTTGTGCGCGACGCGGAACAGTTCGGGCTGCCGGTGATCCCCCACATTTATCCGCTGAGCAGCGGCGATGAGCGCCATACTGTCACCCACGACCCGGAAGACGTCTTTTATGCCGTGCGGATGGGCCTCGAGATGGGCGTGGACGTGATCAAGGTGCCCTTCACGGGCGACGTGGCGTCATTCCGCGACATCGTGGCGGTAACGCCGGTGCCCGTGGTGACGGCGGGCGGGCCGACGTGCAAAACGATCGATGACGCCGTGCTAATGGTTCGCGACGTCGTGGCCAGCGGCGCGGCCGGCTCGACCGTCGGCCGCAACGTCTGGGGATTTGACGATATATCCCAAGCCGTCCAACGCCTCAAACAAGCCATGTTCCAGACATCCGAATAGGCCCGTCCACCCCCGCCTATTCCGCCTGCAGCGCCTTCGATGTCGCGTAAACATGAACGTCATACCCGCGGATGCCGTCGCGGAACCCGCCATTGCTCACGGTGACGGTTTCGTCTGAATAGAGCCGGTGCAGCGGACGCCCATCGAGGGCCGCGGGAAGCCCGCTGACGCGGAACGCGACGCCCGTGTAGCCCTCGTTGACGGCGATAAGCGCGCATTCGGGCGCGCCGTCCGGCCCGGCGTATTGGCGAAACATCAGGGTGGGCTGGTTGCCATCGAACGACGTGTGGTTCAGTTCGCCTTCCGCATGGGGCTCGAAGGGCGGTTTGGGCGCTACGATGGCCGGTTCCAACGCCCGCAGTTCCCGGGCAAGCCTGAGGATATTCCTCCACAGCTCGCTGTCCTTTTCAATATAGGCGGTGCCCCAGTACAGGATGGCGTTGGCCCCGTGCAACAGCGAGTTGTACGCCATGAAGCGCGTCTCGAGCCAATTGGGCCGCCGGCCGGCGAGCGGGTCGTTTTTCAGCCGGGCCCCTTCTTGAATGTCGCGCCAGCCGAACCCCTGCAGCACCATCCAGCAGGCCTTTCCGGGTGCAGAATCGCGCATTCTGTCGGTATATGCGCCCACGCTGGTAAGGCTCTTGTCGCGCAGGTCGCTGTGTTCGGTGCGGTAATTGGCGGGGACGGGATAGATGTCGCAGCCGGCGGCGTGGACGGCTCGGTTGTATTCGCGCATATGGGCGATGCTGTTTCTTGGCGCGTGGTTTTGCCACAGGGCGTGGCGCTTGTCCAGTTCCCAGATATACTCCCACCCGCGTGTCAGTTTCGCGCTGAGTTCTTTGGCCGCTTCGATGCGTTGTGTGGGGCGCAACTCGGGGTGGGGTTGTTCCGCGCCCAGTTCCTTCCACAGCACGTCGTACGCGGCTTCGCTTTCCGGCCACAGCCCGCGCTGAGTCAACTCGACGGCGCGCGCCAATTCCGCCCGCTGCCGCTCGGCGGTTGCGGGATCGGCCGTCTGGCCAATGCGCTCGGCCAACTGGCGCGGCTGTTCGGCCTGGATCCATCCACTGGCCGAGTAATACTCGTTCCACAGCGACTCGTCCGGCGCCTCCCAGGACAGCAGCGCGGGATGATCTTTGAACTGGTTGATTACGGCCGCCAGCTTTTCGCGGCCCGCGGTGTCGTTCTCCGCCAGAGCCATCATTCCGCCGAGCGGAATCCACGCATGAACGCCGTGACGGCTCAACCGGTCCAGCGACTCCTGGTCGGGCCGCCCGCAAACAAGGTTGAACCCCGCGCCTGCCGCTTCGGCCAGCGCGGCGTCGTCCTTGGGATTTTCGTAGAGACCGAGGATCAATCGCGGCTGCCCATCCACAATCAAAAAGTTTTCCGCAGTAAACCCGACGGTATCTTCGGTAAAAGCCGCCGCGCCCAGTAGCAGCAGAGTCAGGATTAGTCCGCATCGCGCCATTTCAGGACCCTCCTTCCGGTTGAGGATTTGTCTTATAGTACACAACCGCGCAAGAAGATCGAAGTTTGTCGAACCCCCTTGCCGGGGTTCCTCGATGGTGGTACCTATACCCAGGGTAGCTCCCGGCCCGGAACGGGTGTGAGATGGTCGCGAAGGTCTTCGGATTTGATCTGTGGTATGTGGCGGTAAAGAGCAATCGGCACGGGCCGGGAGCAACCCGGGGTTCCTAATTATCAGGAGCGTGAAATTCTTTCGTAACTCTTATGCAACCACGCGGTGGTATCGAGCTCCTGCTCGACCGCGGGGTACCGAAACAGACCTCGGTTTTGCATGCACCACCTCCGCCGCCACCACCCGGTCGCGGGCCGGGAGCAACCCGGGGTTCCTAATTATCAGGAGCGTGAAATTCTTTCGTAACTCTTATGCAGCAACGCGGTGGGGTCGAGCTCCTGCTCGACCGCGGGGTAGCGAAACAGACCTCGGTTTTTCATGCACCACCACCTCCGCCACCACCCGGTCGCGCGGGAGCGCGACCCCACCGCGTTGAACCCAAAGGCCCGTACAACGGGTTTGGTTGCGGCTATGCCGCGCGGGGCTACTTTTCACGATGTCCCTATCGGGACTCTAAGGCGCGGGCAGCAGTACATGTTTCGCAAAGTCCCGGAGGGACGGCATGGAAATAGTCCAGGACGATGATGCGGCAGCGGATCATTCCGGCGGAGTCTCCGAGTTCGCGGCTTTCACTCTCTTACGATTCCGGACTGCCAGGAATAGCAGGACACAGCCTATTGCTCCCAAAACTACAGAACCGGCGGCTCGGACAGGAAAGCGGGGCTGGGTTCTTGTGGTGGTAAGATCCGCCGTCTGAGGTAGCTGCAATTCCTGCGGCTGAACAGCCTGGGGCGAGTCTTGCGACAGAACCACTTGCTCCGTTGTCCGCGTGAGTGCATCAACCTCCTCGGGTTCGACCATCGGGACTAGTTCGCCTTTGTTCCATGTGTATTTGAGGCCTTGGAAGTCATTATCCCATACCTCAGTGCCATCCGGCACAACATCCAATTGGAAAGCGCCTTCGGCCGCAAAGTCAGGATTGAAATCAATGGATGGTATTTCAATGCTCATAATGGTAGTTATTGTGCGTAGCTCGGAAACCGTGCGTTCACTCAAAACGCCACTGATGGGCACGTAGTGGCCATCAATAAGCTCCACTTGTACGTTCTCGAGGCGGTACTCCCACTCGGTTTGCGGATTAGGGTACGTACTCAACTCCTTTCCATGCCAGAGCGAATTTGGGCCTTTCACCAGGACGAGTTTTCGGACCACATGCTCGTGTGCGTCATCGACCCAGAGAGTCATTTCGCCATACTTGCCGCTGCTTTTCAGCACCAGACATGGAACGTCGTCAACAACCTCACGGGATTCCAGCACACGGGCGTCCGACTGTTCTGCCATCACCTCCCAAGCGGGCTTATCGTCGCTCAGCGTCCCGCTCAAGAGTTCTAAACCCTGCAGTTGTTTATTGGCAGTTACAGTCTCGGCCCTTTTCGAGATGAACAGGGGCTTGATAGTACTTCGTTTTGACACGCCCCAGTCGTACGCCATCTCTCCTGTCCAAAGGCACTGATTTTCCATATCGAGAACTGTTGGCTCCGGGTTGTTTGGCGACGGGACATAGTAGCGAAACTTTCTCTCGAACCGCCCTGAAGCCTCTTCTTGCCTCGTGGTCACCGTCGTTAAAGTCTTGCCTAGGCCTCCGGCCGAGATATCCCCCTGCTCGTTGTAAACAATCGTCATGGAGTGAGTGCGGTACTTTTTGTCTGCATTTCCCATGGATTGCAGAACTTCCTGCAGATCGGGAACAGCTGCGGCGGAGACTTGAAATGCTGCTGCAAAGGTCAGTAATAAGAAACCGCTTGGTTCCAAAAAAACCTTATATGGCCATGACATTTCGTTGCCCTCCCCGGATTTTCCGTAGCATATTACCCGCGAAACATATTAGCCTAAAACAACCCATCAAGGAAACGATGGGTAAAAACGGTTGTCGAACCCCCTGCCGGGGTTCCTAATTATCAGGAGCGTGAAATTCTTTCGTAACTCTTATGCAGCAACGCGGTGGGGTCGAGCTCCTGCTCGACCGTGGGGTAGCGAAACAGACCTCGGTTTTGCATGCACCACCTCCGCCGCCACCACCCGGTCGCGCGGGAGCGCGACCCCACCGCGTTGAACCCAAAGGCCCGCACAACGGGTTTGGTTGCGGCTATGCCGCGCGGGACTGACGGTTATCAAATCCCTTCCGGGATTTTTGATGGTCGCCGCGGCTTGGTTTCTGGGGGCGGTCTTTGCGTTGGTTCAGGGTTTGCGTCTGGACGGCGCGGGCGGGACGACCGCGCCTACGGAAAGACGGGAAAGTCAGTGTGTTGGACGATGCGGGCGGGACGACCGCGCCTACGGAAAGAGGGGAAGTCAGTGTGCTGGACGGCGCGGGCGAGACGACCGCGCCTACTGGTCGAGGTAGCGCTGGGGGGTTTCGTCGTACTGCATGGCGTCCTGGGCCAGGACGTCTTCGGGCGTTTCGACGACGACTACCTTGACCGACCCTTCCGGGATCAGGTCCTCGGCCGAAATCTCGTACGGGAACCCCTCGGCGACGAGCCGACGGACCAGTTCTTTGAAATCGGCGCACCACCGGGTTTCCTGGTTCTTTACGTGTTTGAGCTCTTTGGCGGACAGTGGGCCGCGCTTGCCTTTCTTCCGCTCGTGGAACAGTTGCATGCCGACCTGGTTGTTCTTGTGCAGCGTGATGTGCACGCGCTCGCCGCCGGGCACGCGCAACACGGCCTCGCGCTGGTCCTCGGCGGATTCGGCGCCGAAATCGGTGAGGATCTTGTAGCCCATTTCGTGCAGGTTGCGGGCGATGCTCTCGCAGAGGCCGTCGCGTTGGGCAAGCTGGACCACCTCGTTGTCGATTGCCGCACGCAGGTCCGCCACCTTTTTCTCCACCAGTTCCAGCAGGCCCAATCGGAGTTTGCCGGACGCCGCGAGCCGGGTTATCTGGTCGCGGACGGATGCCAGGTCGCTCGAAAGTTGCTCGGGCAACACACCTTCATGCTGGCGCACAAGCTGCTCGTAAAAAAAAACCGTATCCAGCGTATGGCCGATTTTGGCGGCGAAATCCTGACGCTGGCGTTCGCGCGCCCGGAGGTCGTTGGCAAATTCTGTAAGCGTGCCGCCGACAAGGTCCTTGAACGCCGTAATCTCCCCCGGCCGGACTTTTCGGCCCGTCTCCCAGTCGGCTGTGAGCCGCTGCGCTTGACGGAGCAACGCCGGGAACGACGAGCCTTCCGCCTCGCGGAACTCGGCGGGCAGGCTGTCCAGCAGCGATGTAATCTCCGCCATCATCCGGTCCATCTTTGCCGGGTCGCGTTCGGCGCCGATAGCGGCGTAATCATGGGCGGCCTCGGGCGCGGCCCCGCTGTCTTCGCGCCCTTGCGCGCCCGCCATCGCCAACTGGAGCGACGCCAGCGTTTTCTCCGACGCCTGAACGGCCTGCTCGGCGCTCTGGAACAACGTCGCCTGTTCGCGTTGCTCCCGCTCGAAGCCGCGCCACACGTCGCTGGCGGCCTTTTCGCGTTCGCGTTCGCGGTGGGCCGCGGCGATGCGTGCTTCGACGAGCTTTTTGACGCCGACGGCAAGGCCGGCGCCAAGCGCGGCTACCCCCGCGATAAGGCCGGTAGGCAACAAAACGGCGGGGTGCGCCAGGGGCATTACAAGTACGGTGCGTCCACTCACGTGTCTTCTCCCAAAGGTGCCTTGGTTACAGATGCCGGCCACCTCAAGGTACCACTGGCCATAAGGCGTGTCAACAGGCAGGCAGGGCCCGCTGGACTTACTCATGAAACTGGCGCTAGACTCATCCCAAACGCGCAAAGGCAGAGGAGACACACAATGAGGATCGGCCGGCGGGAGTTTTTGTGGAGTTCCGCGCTGGCGGCTTCGGCCGCCGCTTCCATCGGAGCCGCAAATTCAGGCGGCAAACAGAAAATCCGCTGCGGCATTCTCGGGCTCGGCCACGCCCACGCGCTCGACGTTCTGGGCGTGCTGAAGAGATCGGAGGACTTTGAGTTGACGGGCGTTGTCGAGCCGGACGCGGCGGTGTGCGCGCAGGTCAAGAAATCGCCCGTCCTCCGAGCCGTGCCGTGGCTCGAACAGGCGCAACTTCTCAGCGATGAGACTATCAAGATGATCGCCATCGAGAGCGCCGTACCGCGGTTGCTCGATCACGCCCAGGCCGCGGCCAACGCCGGTAAGCACATTCACCTCGACAAGCCCGCGGGTACCTCGCTGCCGCAGTTCCGGGCGCTGCTCGACACCATGGAGCAGCGCGGCCTGCTGCTGCAAATGGGCTACATGTTTCGGTACAACGCGGGATTTGATTTTGCGCGCCGCGTCGTGAGCGAAGGCGTTCTCGGAGACATCTATCGGATTCACGGCTGCATGGATACCGATTACACGAAGGAAAAACGCGACCTGCTCGAAGGCCGGCCCGGCGGCATGATGTTCGAACTCGGCTGCCATCTGCTCGATATGACCATGCTGATCCTCGGCACGCCAAAAAAAATCACTCCGTTCCTCCGCCACGACGCCAAAACCAACGATGGCCTGCTCGACAACACCGCCGCCGTGTTCGAGTTCGATGACGCCGGCTCCGGCCGGCGCGCCATGGCCATTCTGCAGAGTTCGGCCATGCGGCCAAACGCCTTCCCATCGCGCAGATTCGAGGTCTGCGGAACCAACGGCAGCGTCACAATCGAGCCACTCGAACCGCCGTCTGTCACGCTCAACCTGCGCAAGGCAACCGGCGAGTTCAAACGCGGCATTCAGCAAATCCCCGTCCCCGACCACGACAGACATGTCAGGGACTTTGAAGACTTGGCCGGCTGTATCCGCGGCAATGCCCAATTCGCCTACTCTAAACAGCACGACTTCGAGGTCCAACGCACACTGCTCCTGGCCAGCGGGGCGGATGTGTAAAAATGTGCAGGCGAGACGCCCGCACCACAAACCAGCCAAGTCCGCGCGAGATTGTGGTGCGGGCGTCTCGCCTGCACATTTTAATTATAGCGGCTCGCCTTTGCCTATCAGCGTCACGTATGCCCTGGCGCTGACATGTTCCGGCGTGGTGCAGTTGAATTCGACGGCATTTTCGCCGGCCGTAAGCATAGGCGCCTCGCCTTGCGGCGTAATCTGGGAAATCAGTTCGCCTTTCTGGCCGTAGAGCTTGCAGTCGGTCATCGATCTGAATTCAAGATACTGGCCGCTTTCGATCTCGACCGGGAACGTGACCGTCTTCCCGGCGATCATGATGCTCGGATTGATCAGTTTCGTGCTCACGAGTGGGATCGCCTTGATCGGGCTGACGTACGTGGTCACGGTTTGGCCCGGCGGTAGATTGTTGTACCACAGCGAAACCTTCTCGACCTCCTTGTAGTCCACCATCTCGCGGTAGACGGCATATCCGCCGCCGTAGGGCCACGAAAACTCTTCAATTCGCGCGCCTTCCATCTCGATCAGTTCAAAGTACCGCCAGCCGGTGAAGTCCAGCACAACGTAGTGGTCGCCCATCCCGCCGTTGGTGGTGTGCTCGGGGCTGCGCAGTTGCACGTTAAGCAGCGCGCCCGACCCGTCGCCGTAAACCCACACGCCCAACGCACGCTGGCCGCCGATGTCGAGGTACGGCTTGTAAACCTTGCCGATCTTCGCCCATGCGCCCGCGGCTTCGGGCCGCTCGTTGACGCCCGTCAACTTGCCGCTGCCCGCGCCTGTTTTCACTTGCTCGGTTGATGCCTCCAGCTTCGCTGTCACCCGTTCTTCTGCGGCGCGGTCATCGAGCGCGTCGGGATTGGCGAAATCTTCGACGACCACCCCGCCCGGATCGTCGTATGGCGCAGCGGCCATCAGCGCCTCGATTCGGAACTGTGCGGGCTGCTCGCCAAACTTGTTGGCCGAGATCCATTTGTTGCTCCACCCGTCGATGCCGAGCACCTTGTGCCGCGTGTACTCGACCGGCCGGAACCGCCACACGCCGTCGCCCGTTTGCTCGAGCGTGAACTCGTCGCCCGGCACGCGCAACCGCGCCTTGACCTCCTCGGAAAAGTAGCCCGCGTGCCGCAGGTCCTCGTACTGCCGGAAAATCGGAGCGAGCCGCTGGTACGCGGGGGTCTTATCGATGTTTCCGGGGTTGACGCCCATCAGGCTGATGCCCATGCCCGCGCCCAGGCATTTGCCCATGAGGTACTCGATGTCATCGGGGTAAGTCGGTTCGAGTTGTGGCGCATTGGGCCCGCTGTCCCACGTTTTGACGGCCCACCAGCCCAGGTTCATCGGCAGGAACATGCCCGCGCCGCCCTGGTTGGCCTTGAGGTGCGAGTCGATGAACCGCTTGTGCGACCGCGACGGGTGATCCCACGCGCCCATCCGCGCGCGCACGCACCACAGGTGGTGGTGAAACGTGCTCATCTCGAACAGGGCCGGTTTTTCGAGCCGGTTGGCGATCTCGAACACGAATTTCGACCCGTAATGCCACGAGTTCTCACTGCCGCCCAGAATGTCCTCGCCATCAAGCGCATCGAGATAAATCATGTCAAACCCGCACTCGTTGAACGTGTCCGCGGTGTTCTTCGCCACTTCCTTGAGCAGCGTCGAATCGGCGTCCGGCGTGAAAAGGCCGAAACACTCCTTGAGATGGTGCACCTTGGCGCCTGCGGCGTGTTCGGCGGCTTTTGTGCCCAGCGCCCCGCGCACGCACTGCGTAAACGCGCACGGCGGCTGTTTCGAAACCTCGCTATACGTGATCAGTTCGTCGTCAATCTGGATCGTCACACTGTTGCGTACAAAGAACCCCGTGGTGGTATGCATCTTCTCTGTCGATTCGGCAACGGGCACCGTGGTGGCATCGAGTGAAAGCGGCTCGGCGAGCGTGAACGCAGCGTCCTTGCCGAGGCGCGGGTCGGGCACGGGCGTAACGTACGGCGTGTTTTTGGCGATGAAAAACGCGTAGGTATGAAGCCCGGCGGAGATCCCGGCCGCATGCAGCTTGTCGGTGACGGCTTTGACGCTGGCCCGCCCGTTGGGGAACAGCTTCGGGTTCGGGAAACAATCGCCGAACCGCAACGACGTGCCCGTGTGGAAATCGATCTGGTTCAGGCCAAGCGTCTTGACGAATGCGATCCAGGCGTCGACCGTCTGCTCGGTCAGGTCGCCGAAATCGAACAAGTACGAGCCCCGGTTGATCTCCGCATCGAGCGCCCACGGCCCGCCAATATTCGACCTCGGCAACTCGTCCGCGACGCTCACGACTTCCTTCATGATGTCGCGCAACTGCGGCATCGGGCACGCGATCACGGCCACCTTGGCGCCCTTCATCCCAAACCGGGGGTAGCACATCGCCTGGAGCCTCGAGTTGGGACCCGGCACCTGCGGAACGTTTGTTTGCAAGTTCAGGGCCAGCGCGCACGCCGCAAACGGCTCGTCCAGTTTTCCCGCCAACTGCAGCGCCGCGTCCAGAAACGTGAGCGACTCCACCCCCTCGCCCTGAACGTCCTGCACCTCAAACCGGACGTAATGCGGCTGGATATCGACGCCGACACTCGCGATCACCCCCGCATCGCCGAACGAGCAAACAAGCCCGCCGCTGTCAAATGCGAGCGCCGAAGGCGTAAACGTCTTGCCGGCCTTCTGCACCTGCATCGCAAACGGCGCCTTGCCCGCGTCCACATATTCTTTGCCGGCCGCCTTGTCGAAGAAACTCACATTGCGTCCGTCGGTGCCGATCACCCAGCGCGCCAGGTCGTTCTCGATCGTAACGGCTTGCTGGCCCAACGCCGCTCCGGCCAACGGCAATACAAGCGCAAAACAGATGGCTTTCATCTGACATCCCCTCCCTGTTGATTCGGGGCAATTATAGGGGAAATTGAACGTGGCGCGCACTATGCGAGTAGATGCAGTGGACACGGTGGACATCAAGTTTTCCCTGCTGCCGGATTGAATTGTGGTGCGGGCGTCTCGCCTGCACAGCCTCCAGACTCCGGACTCAGGACTCCAGACTTAAATTCCCTTTGGGGCGGCTGTGGATTATACTGTGCGGCGGACTTTCACCTGGAGGATTCAACATGAGCAAGAGGATATCGCGGCGAAGTTTTTTGACGGCGACAGCGGCGGCGGTTGCGGCTCCGATGGTGGTGCCGGCGTCGGTTTTGGGCAAAGGCGGTGCAACGGCGCCGTCGGAACGGATCACGGCCGCGGGCATCGGCATTCATGGCCGGGGCTCCGGCGACATGCAGTGGCTGCTTGGCAATGATGACGTGCAGGTCCTTGCCATCTGCGACATCTGGAAGCAGCAGCGCGTAAAAATTAAAGCCATGATCGACAACCATAATGGCAACAAAAACTGCGCCATGTACCGGGACATCCGCGAGTTTCTGGTTGATCGCCCCGATATCGATGCGGTGCTAATCGCCACGGGCGACCATTGGCACGCCCAGGCGGCTGTCCGGGCGATGCGGGCCGGCAAGGACGTCTACAGCGAAAAACCCTCGTGCATGACGATCGCCGAAGGCGAGGCCGTCGTTGACGCCCAACGCAAGTATGGCAGGGTCTATCAGACGGGCACGCAGCGGCTCAGCGAAGCCAACCACGTGTATGCGATCGAGATGGCTAGGACCGGCCGCCTCGGAAAGGTTCACACAGCTTACGCCCACATCGCGCCGTGGGATTCGGCCAAAATGGGCAATGCCTGGAAGCCCGAGGAGCCGCTGCCCCCGAAAGAAGAGATCGATTGGGATATCTGGCTGGGGCCGTGTCCCTGGCGGCCGTTCAACAGGGCGTACGTCAGGGGCGACTGGCGCGGCGTGTATGATTTCCACACAAGCTGCATCGGCGAATGGGGCGCACATACGTTTGCCCAGGCCTATGCGGGCCTCGACGTGAACGGCAAGCCGCCCTGCAAATACCAGTACGTCGACAACGACAGCGGCGACGGGATGGTGTGCACATTCCCGAACGGCCAGAAAATGGTGCTGTCGCGCGGTGACAAGTACTGGTATGGGTCGTGCGGGGAGCGGTTCGACGGCGAGCGCGGCTGGGTTGGCGCGGCCGACGGGTACTCGGCGCCGGACGCGTCGTCGCCCGAACTGCTGGCCGAGTACAAGCAGGTGGTTGGCGAATACGTTGCGCGGACGGGCCGGTCGCTCGATCACATGCGCAACTTCCTTGATTGCGTGAAGTCACGCGAACTGACGGTGGCGAACGCGCTGGTGATGCACAACTCGATGCAGGCCGTGCACGCGGCCAACATCTGCATGTGGCTGGGTCGAGACCTCGAGTTCGATCCCGAAACCAAAATGTTTGTCAATGACGACGAAGCCAACAGAATGCGGGCACGCGCGCAGAGGGAGCCTTGGGTAATATGAGACAAAACACGAAAGAAACATGCGAAATGGTGCGGAACTTCACCATTGTATTTGTTTTAACCCTGGCCTCGGCCGTTGCGGTCGCGCAAGACGCCGATCCCCTTGCCGTACTGAAATCGGATGCGCCGCATGAGCAGAAATCGCAGGCGTGCATCGCACTGTCGGTTCACGGCGGCCCCGAGGCGGTCCCTGTGCTGGCCGCGTTGCTCACCGATGAAAAAATGTCGCATATGGCGCGGTACGCGCTCGAACCCATGCCGTTCCCGGAAGCGGGGGCCGTATTGCGCGATGCGCTCGGAAAGACAACGGGCCGGCTGCAGGTCGGCGTGATCAACTCGCTCGCCGTGCGCAAAGACCTCGATGCCGTGCCGGAACTTATCAAACTGCTCGCCAGCCCCGAGCCGGACGTCGCGCAGGAAGCGGCGCGCGCGCTCGGCGTAATGGGTGCGCCCGAGGGCGTTGAGCCGATCAAGGCGGCGATCGCCAACCCGGCGCTGCCACCGGCCAATTTGTTGGGTTTCTGCCACGCCCTTTTGATTTATGCCGAGGGTAAACCGGAGATGGCTGTGCAGATCTACAACTTCCTGCTCGAGGCGCCGAACACGCCGGCGCAGGCGCGCGCCGCCGCGCTCCGGGCAAAGGCACTCGCCACGGCAGGTCTTCCTGAATGCTTGCCGCAACTGGCGGATTCGATAAAATCTCAAGACAAAGCCACGTTCAACGCGGCGATCCGTGCTGCGCGCGAACTGCCCGGCGGTGATGACGTCGCAGGTGCGTTGGCGGCGTTGCTGCCGGCGCTAGCGGGCCAGCGGAAAATCACCCTGATGCAGGTGCTCGGCGAGCGCGCCAACGCCGCCGCCGGCCCCGCGCTGATGGTGGAAGCGAAAGAAGGCGCGGTCGAGACGCGGGTTGCCGCGCTTAACGCGCTGACGCGCATCAAGTATGCGCCCGTGCTCGAGGTGATGCAGCAGTTGGTGTTGAACGAAGACGCCGCGCTCGCAAAAGTCGCACGCGACGGCATCGCCTATTTCCCCGGCGAAGAAGGAAACGCCGTCCTGCGTGCGATGATCGAGAGCAACCAGCCCGAGGTGCGGCGGCTTGCTGTCGAACTCGCCGGCGAAGGCGGTTTGGCCGAGCCCGTCGCCATACTGATGAAAGCGGCCGATGATCAGGATGAGGCGGTCCGTGTTGCGGCGCTCAAAGGTTTGCAGGACGCCGCGGGCGCCGAACAAATCCCGGTGCTGCTTGAAAGGCTTTTGAAGAACGGCGCACAGAACGAAACGCAGGCAACCGAGAAAGCGCTTCAGGCGCTCTCCGGCAGGCTGAAACGTGCCAAGGACCCGGGCTCAGCGACGTTGCCGCTGGTGGAGGGTCTCGTGCAGGCGCTGGACAAGTCCAGTGGCGAGGCGCGGCTGGCCGTGTTGCGGCTGCTTGGATCCACGGGCGCTCCAAAAGCCCTGGAAATCATGACGGCCGCGGCTGACGCGCCCGATGCCGCCGAGAAGGATACGGCGTTACGCACGCTGTGCGATTGGCCAAACGCCGATGCCTTGCCGTTCCTGATGAATCTGGCCGGCACATCCAAGGATGAAACGCTGAAAGTGCTGGCGCTGCGCGGGTCGGTCCGGTTGATTGGGCAGGGCGGGCTGTCAAACGCACAGCGGCTCGAACATCTTGCGGCGCTGATGCCGCATGCCGCCACGGCCGACGAGAAGAAGACTGTGGTTGGCGGGCTGGCGGAGGTCCATAGCGTCGAGGCGTTTGAACAGGCGCTGCGCCTGCTTTCCGACGAGACCGTGCGGGCGGAGGCGATTCAGGCCGCGCGCACCATCGCCCGGAATCTTGGCGGCGACGCGCGTGAAGAGACAGGCCTGCTCAACGGCACGGACCTCACGGGCTGGCAAGGCCACATGGAATACTGGCGGTTCGAAAACGGCGCCATCGTCGGCGAGAGCAAATCGAAACTCGATCGCAACAATTTCCTGTGGCCGGCTGTCGAAGTCGGCAATTTCTACATGGCGGTTGATGTCAAGCTCGAGCCGGTCACCGGCAACGGCGGCATCCAGTTCAGGTCGAAGAAAGCCGACGACTACGGCCAGGCACTCGGTTACCAGGCCGACCTCGGAAAGGACGTCTGGGGGCGCCTCTACCATGAGCACGGCCGCGGCAAACTCGATTGGAGCGACCGGGCCGATTCCGCCGTCAAACCCGGCGACTGGAACCACTACGAGATCCTCGCGGTCGGTCCGGCCATCTGGCTGGTCGTGAACGGCAAGCTGGGCGCGGCCTGCCTCGATTTCGACGGCGAGCGCACCGGCCTCATCGCCATCCAACTTCACGGCGGCCCGCCGCAGAAGGTCCAGTACAAGATCCTGAAGCTCGTGCACAACCCCGAGGTCGAAATCGAAAACATCAGCACCGAGGCGATGATAAAAGCCCTGAGGCCTCCGGAAAAACAGTGACCGGATCTTTAGCCACAAAGAACGCAAAGAACTCAAAGAGTTTTGGTTCTCTTTGAGATCTTTGTGTTCTTTTGTGGCTAAATTCTTACTTGCTCACCAGCTTTGCGTCGAACCATTGCGCGAGCTTTTCGATCTCTTCTTTGATGGTCGGCCAGGAGTGGTCGCCGCCTTGTTTGATGATGAGGTCGGCGGAGTTGCCGGCGGCTTGCAGCGCGGCGACGAACCGCGTCGACTGCTCGGTCGGGATGAGCGAGTCGGCGTCGCCGTGGATCAGCAGGAACGGAGGCAGGCCGGGTTTAACGTGGTACATCGGGCTGATGGATTTCGCCGCGGCCTCTTTTTCCTGCTCCGATCTGCCGGCGGCGCCGCCCTGAAACGCAAGCCGCCATTCCATAAGACCCAGCCCGTACTTCTCGCCGCCGAAATCGAGGAAGTCGGTTGCGGGGCAAATGACCGCCACGGCCTGCACCGCGGTGTCCGGCTTGCTGCGTGTTGCTGCCAGGCACGCCAGGTGCCCGCCGGCCGACGTGCCGGTCAGGCCGAGCCTTTCCGTGTCGATGCCGTATTCGGCGGCGTGGGTTTTCACGTAGCGGATGCCGAGGTTGATGTGATCGATCATCTGCTCGGCCGTGAAAGACGTGTAGGTTTCTGGCCGCACCGCGAACACCGTGTAACCGTGTGCGCAGAGAATGTCGATGAGGCCGATTTTCTGATAGGCCTCGACCATGCCGCGGTCGGATTTCCACGCGCCGCTGATCACGCATATTATTCCCAGCCCTTTTCCTGCTCCGGCGTCGCGCGCCGGGGCAAAAACATCCATCAGCAGGCCAACGCCTTCCACCTCGGCGTAAATGACATTCTGCGTCTGCCTATAGACGGCGTCACGCTCGGCCCCGGCCGTAGCCGCCGCCACAGCGACCGCGAATAAGACGAATAGCAGACGTAATGCAGTTCTTTTCACAGCAGTTCTCCCGGGTTGCGTAACTTTCAGGCATGCTCATTGTAGTATTTACAGAGGCACAAGTTAAGCCGCGGCAATTTTTTGGGCGGTCCCGCCCAAAAATGAATAGGGCATGGCGCTTGATCGTCTATATGAGTGGTTCATGCGGAACCAGCGCGAAGGAGACCCCGACCCCCAGTCCAGTACCTGAAGTGTATGTACAAGGAGGTATGGGATGAAAAGGTTAACCTCAATTTTCTCACTTGCGCTGGCTTTTATTATGTGCGGCGCGATGGTTGCACCGCCGGCATACGCCCAAAGAGGGCGCACGGGCATGCGGTCAATTCGCCAGAGTACGCCAAGCCGGTCTATCAGCAGAGGGTCAGGTGGCAGCCGCTCGAGTTCGCGCGGCCTCGGAGGGTTGGGAAACATTCTCGGTGGCGGGCGGAGCGGCGGTTCGTCGCGTTCCAGATCCGGTTCTCGCGGGCTTGAAGGGCTGGGCAACCTGCTCGATCTGGGCCGGGGCGGTTTCGGCAACCAGTATGGCCGGGACGGCGGCTTTTTCGGTGGCCGGCACAGGTCCAACGACGATGCCGTTGCCGACGCTATTCGTGATGCGGCAATTGCCAACGCGATTGTCGGCGTGGTCGGCATCATTGCCAACGCGGCGACTGTCCCGTATGGCTACTCTCAGCCGGCCTACCCTGCGCCCGCACCGGGGTACGCACCTTCGTACTCCGTGCCGCAATACCGTACCGAGCGCGTACTTGTGCAGGAAGGCCGTTACGAGGAATACGAGGTGTGGGTGCCGGATGCCTACGACTCGCGCACCGGCGAAACCGTCAAAGGCCATTCTGTAATCCGCCAGCGGTACATCCCCGAGGTCTGGCAAGAACGCCAGGTTCGCGTCGGCCCGTGACGATAGCAGCTTGAACTAAGGTTCGCGGCGGGATTATCTTCTATTCCGCAAGATAGATCCGAAGCGGAGGAAAGGAAATCCCGCCCGTGGTTGAACGCATAGCCGCCGGTCTGTACCGGATCGAAGTGCCCCTGCCCGGCAACCCGCTCAAGTGCGTCAATTCTTACTTGATCCAAGGCGACCGCAATTTGATCGTGGACACCGGCATGCAACGGCCGGAATGCCACGACGCATTGCAGGCGGGCTTGAACGAACTCGATGTGGATCTTGGCCGCACCGATTTTTTCATTACCCACCTCCACGCCGACCACCTCGGGCTTGTCACGGCCTTCGCCGCCGAGTCGTCGTGCGTGTACTTCAACGAGCCGGAATCCGAGTTTATCGCCGGGTCGAGGGCCAAGGGCGGTTTCATGGTTTTCCTGGCGGCGCAGGCGTTGAGGTCGGGCATCTCGAAAGCGGAACTCGAGGGCGCGATGCGGCAACATCCCGGTTTCAAGTACAGCCCGCCGGATTATCCCGCGTTCACTATTGTGGGCGATGGCGACACGATCCGCGCGGGCGATTATGAGTTGACCTGCGTTCATACGCCCGGCCACACGCCGGGCCACCTGTGTCTGTACGACGCAAAACAGGGTATCCTGGTATCGGGCGACCACGTGCTGGGTGATATCACGCCCAACATCTCCGCGTGGGCCGACGATACCGACATGCTTGCCACGTTTCTCGCCAGCCTGGATAAGGTGAATAGGCTCGATGTCCGGCTGGTGTTGCCTGGCCACCGAACCGTGTTCAAGGACCTGCGTGGGCGCGTGGAGGAAATCAAGCAGCACCACCGCGCCCGGCTCGATGACGTTCTTTCAATCGTCCGCGCCCGGCCGGGCACCGCGTACCAGGTGGCGTCGCAAATGAAGTGGGATTTCGTGGCGGACTCATGGGATCAGTTCCCGTTGATGCAGAAATGGTTCGCCACCGGCGAAGCCGCCGCCCATCTGATTTACCTGGCGGGGACCGGCGCCGTGAACAAGACGGAGCAAGGCGGCGTGCTGGTTTATTCTGTCCGGTGAAGCCATGGGACGAATGGGACCTATGCGACCTGTGGGACAGATGAGATGAGCCGTGTATTTGTTGCACTGGGCATATTCGCCGGTAATGCGGCTTGGGGAGCGAACTTTTCCGGGATGCCATACACGGACGGGGACGTGTACGCGGACACGTGGGTGGCTACGGATGGTGCGGGTCGGGTCGTGCCGGGGTTTGAAGCAGCCGGGGCGGTCAAGGCTGACAAGTGGGTGGGCATTTTTTATTGGACGTGGCATCGGCCTTGCCCTACGGGGCCGAACGACAACACGAAACTTATCGGCGACGCGCCGCCCGGCACGCGGATCGACTGGCCGCAAAACGGCGCGCCATATCATTGGGGTGAACCGGAACTCGGCTACTATCAGATGACGGACCCGTTTGTGATCCGCAAGCACGCCAGCATGCTGGCCGACGCCGGCGTCGACGTCGTCCTCTTCGATACGACCAATCCGCCGCATACGTGGAAAGACCAGTACGAGGCGCTGTGCAGAGAATACACCGCGATGCGAGAGGAAGGCGCGCGGACGCCGGCCATCGGCTTCATTGCGCCGTTCGGCGACCCGATGGCGGTGGTGGATCAGCTTTGGCGGGACCTGTACCAGCCGGGGCTGTGGAGGGACCTGTGGTTTGCTTGGAAAGGCAAGCCGTTGCTGCTGGCCAACCGCGACTACGCCAAAGACCCGCTGATGCTCGAGTTTTTCGCGTGGCGGCGTCCGATGCCAAATTACTGGATCGGCCCGAGCGGACCCGACCAGTGGAGTTGGCTCGAGGTGTACCCGCAGCACGTGTTCAAGAACAGCGCGGGCGAGGCCGAGCAGATGAGCGTCGGCGTGGCGCAGAACGCGCTGCCGGGCACGCCCGGACCCGCGCCCATGAGCCACAAGGCCGGCGCCATGGGCCGAAGCTGGCATAACGGCGCCAAAGACACGCGCGACGGCGCCGCCAACCTTGGCCTCAACTTTGACGAGCAGTGGGTGCGCGCCATCGAGGTTAGCCCGCAGTTTATTTTTGTCACGGGCTGGAACGAATGGGTTGCGGGCCGGTATCAGGAGTGGAGCAAGTATAAAGAGTCCGAGTGCTACTATCCCGGCGGGCTTTTTGTTGACCAGTACACGCACGAATACAGCCGCGACTGCGAACCCATGCGCGGCGGCCATACCGACAATTACTATTACCAGTTGGCAAGCTGGGTGCGACGGTTCAAAGGCGTCCGCCCCCTGCTCACCGCCGACGGTACCCACTCCATTAAGATCGACGGCTCGTTTGACGATTGGGCGGGGGTGACGCCGGAGTTCCGTGACACGATCGGCGACATCACCCACCGCGACCACACCGGGTACGGCGGAATCGTCTACAAAAATGAGACGGGCCGCAACGACATTGTCATTTGCAAGGCTGCGTTTGATGAAAGCAACCTGTATTTCTTCGTGCAAACATTGAAAGCTATCTCACCTTACACGGATCCCAACTGGATGCTGCTGCTCATCGATGGCGATCAAGATGCCGCGACCGGCTGGCTGGGTTACGACTATGTTGTGAACCACGGCGTGCAGGCAGATACGGCCACCCAGGTGAAAGCGTGGCGGAACGGAAAGCGCGAGACTGTCGGCGTCGCGTTGTACGGCGTGAACGGCAACGGCATGGAGATTTCCGTGGCACGCGAGTTGGTGGGAGAGACCGAGGGCTTGCCAAGCTTCGATTTCCACTGGGCCGATAACATCCAGCCGTTCGGCGACGTCTCGGAACTGGGCGTCAACGGTGACAGCGCGCCCAACCGGCGGTGGAACTACCGGTTCGCCGCCGCCCCTCACCGTCGATATTCATACGGAGCAAGACGGTGACACTACTCACATGGCAGGTCCCACGGTTTGCGTGCCGGCAGTCCCATGCTTGTCCGGATCTCGGTTGTAATCCGCTGCAATTGAACGACGATCTTGATTTTTTCCTCGAATGGCAGCCGGGCGAGTTCGCGCCTGCGTTTCCGTTTTGCGGCAAGCGCTCGAGCCATCCAGGTCTCGATGGTCTCTGCGCCATCACCCGGGTTGCTGTCGGAAACCATCCCACTTTCTCCTCAGGCCATGCCGATCGATTAAGTCCTCGAACACGGCCACGTCGAATTCCGATTCTTCGAGCATCTGAGCCAGCCGGGCAAGATCTTTTCCCCTGCCGGTCTCAAGCATGATGGCCATCAGGTGTTCAGCCCGGATTACGTTGGCCGAGACGGAGCCAACGGCTATGACACGCGCCTCGACGAGCGCTTCTTCCACCAGTGCATTGTAGGCGGGCAGGAATTGAACGGCTATGCCTGAAATATGAACGTACTCGCCTTCAGGTTCAAAACCTCTGGTCTTAAGGGCGCCGTATATTGGAGACAGCAAAAGCAGGCCGCTTGGGAGAACGGGAACAGAGACAAAAACGTCCAGATCGTAGGTGGCCACCGGCTCGATGTAAAAAGTCGCCGCTATGCCCCCGCCAATAGCATACTTCAACAAGACGCCTTCCCGCACCAGATCGTTCAGAACGCTTAATGTCTGTTCCATAGGCATGGACGAATCCTCATCGCGATCCAACCGGCATCGATAAGTATACGCCGTGTTGCAGGAGCAGTCCAAGAAGAGCGTCAGTAGAACGTAGTTTTGTCGAACCCGCTACCGGGGTTCGTGGTGGTGTGACGTTAACCCAGGGTAGCTCCCGGCCCTGGTCAGGTGCGGAGTGGTCGCGAGGGTGTTTGGTTTGGTTCTGTGGCCTGTTGGGAGTGAGGAACAACTGGCACGGGCCGGGAGCAACCCTGGGCTGACGATTGTCGAATCCCTTCCGGGATACTCTCGAGGATGCATTGCTGGTGGGCGGCAAAGACCGGTGTTAGAATAGGCTGCATAGGCCCCGGCACATAGGAGGTTCTCACAAATGGCCCGCAATTATATGGCGGTTGCTTGCGCGGTGTTTTTTGCGGCTGCAATGGCATGCGGGGAAGAGTGCGGAGGGCGGCTGCTGTTGCAGGACGGGCCGGGCATCTGCACGGTGACCCGCGAGCTTTATCAGCCACATCCGGAAGCCGGTGCGGCGTATAGCGTGCAGGTGTTTTATACGGGGCCGGGTCTCGAGCGGGCCGAGGTGCACTCGATCGAGCGGGTGAGCGACGAGCCTGAGCAGCCGCGGGTTCGGTGGTCGGCGGACAACGGCCGGACGTGGTCTGAATTCGAGCCGCTGCCCGACATGGTGCTGCGCCAGGGCGAGTACAAGATCTATTGGGGGCCGGGCCCGCGCTTGTACGACGCCGACGCGGGCGTCGTGGTGTCGATATGGCTGCGGCAACCGTATAAAGACAGGACGTACATCAACCACTGTTTCTCGCGGTTCTCACGCAACTACGGGCGGACCTGGAGCGAGCCGAAACTGTTGCGCTACGAGGATGGGCCGCAGTTCGATCCGGCCAACGCGCTGGATCCCGAGTTCCTTAAATACAATCGCGGCTATTTCGGCACCAACATCATCCGGCACAGCAGCGGCGTTTTGATCCACTGCCTGACGTCCGTCAACGTGCCTTACGAAAACGCCAATGGCAAGAGCTATCACCCGTGGGTGAAGGCCGACGCCAAGGACATTGGGTCGCTCTGCATGATGGGCAAGTGGAACGCGGCCGTGAATGATTATGAGTGGACGGCGGGCAAGCCGGTTTGGGTTCCGCTGAGCGTGTCGTCGCGGGGCCTGATGGAGCCGTTTGTGACGGAACTGAGGGACGGGCGGGTGCTGGTGGTTTGGCGCGGGTCGGATACGCCGGAGACGCCGGGGCAGAAATGGTTCAGCATCTCGACGGACGCGGGCACGACGCTGTCGCCGGTGGCGGAATGGAAGTATGCGGAGTCGCGAAGCAATGAGTCAAAAAAGGGGACACCCCCCACAAAAGCCGGGGGGCGTCCCAACAGGTTTTACTCGCCGTCGAGCATCCACCAGTTTATCCGGCACAGCGTTTCGGGCAAGCTGTACTGGTTGGGCAACATCAGCCCCGAACCGCCGCGCGCCAACCACCCGCGTCACCCGCTCGTGATCGGCGAGGTTGATGAAGACCGCGCCGCGATCAAGCGCGAGACTGTTACGATAATTGACGACCGGCAACCCGGGGACGGGCCGGAGGTCCAGTTGTCGAACTTCTCGCTGCTGGAGGATCGGGAGACACATGAGTTTGAACTTTATCTGACGAAGTTCGGCGCAGACCCCTCGAATGTTTTTACGGCGGACTGTTATCGGTATGAAGTGAAGATAAAGTGATCGGACGGATCGGACGGATCGGACGGATGAACCAAGGGAGAGGACATCATGGACGTTGGTCGCAGGAGTTTTCTGAAAACGGCGGCGCTGATCCCGGGATTGGGTATGCTGCCGGCATTGGGCAGCGTCACGGCAGGGGCTGGCATGGGCGTGATGCGGCCGAAGAAACCGGCGGTAGTGCGCGGTGCGTTTTTTTACCCGCCGCTGCGGGTGGTGATTGATGGGAAGTGCGAAGACGGCTGGAACGTCCACAATTGGTGTACGTGGCCGGGCAACCAGTACGAGCCCGAGCAGCAGCAGCAGAAGTTTATGGGCGAACTCGAGCGAATGTCCGATGGCCTCGATGTGGACCTCCAGATCGACCGCGCGCCCATCTACACCGATGCCGGCATCGGCGCATTTATCAGCGAGGTGACGGCATCGAAGCCGGACGCGCTGCTTCTGTTCAACTTCTGGAACTCGTTCAGCGGGAAGATCGCGCCCATTCTGGATGCGTTCGATGGGCCCATCATCCTGTACCACCCGCTGGGCGCAAACCACCAACTGCCGCCCGAGAAGTTCAGGACGGCTCCCCGCGTGCAGTACATCCACTCGATTGAGAATTTCGACGCGCTCGAGCGGGGTCTGCGCGCGGTGCATGCGATGGCCCGGATGAAACAGGGCCGGCTTCTGCGCGTATCCGGCAGGGCGACCGCCGAATCCGACGAAACCGCGCCGTTTTTCGACACCGCGGTGCACACGGTGCCGGCGAATCACTTCAATGACCTGTTCGACGCGACGGCGTTGACGGATGAGATGCGCAAGCTGGCGCGCCAGGTGGGTGTGGATGCGCGGAACGTGACCGATCTGAAGGAAGAAGCGTTTCATGACGCGGTGCGCGCGCATTATGCCGTTGGGAAGCTGATGGAACGCCACGAGGCCGACGCGATAACGATCGAGTGCCTGTTTCTGAAGCACCGGAAACCGTGCCTGAGTTTCTCGATGAACAACGGGGCGATGGTGCCGTGCGGGTGCGAAAACGACCTGAACGCGACGCTCACGCTGATGCTGGGCACCAACCTGTTTGGCCGGGGCGGGTTTCAGCACAACCCCGAATATGACACCGAAGAGAACCTGTACTTCGGCTCGCACTGCACCTGCACGACGCGGCTGCACGGTCCGGGTGCGCGGCCCGCGCGGTACGACCTGCGGCCGTTTTTCCATCAACTGCCGAAATCGCTGGCGCTCGATGTGCAGTGGCCGGAAGGCGAGCCGGTGACGCTGCTCAAGTTCGAGGGCGACAAGCCGCGGCTGAATGCGTGGTCGGGCAAAGTGGTGTCGTCGCCCCCATGCCCGCCGGCCGGGGGTTGCGCGACGCGGGTGCTGGTGAAACTTGATAACGTGGACAATGTCTGCGACACCTACGCCGGGCCACATCCGGCCCTGTTTTGCGGCGATTTCGCGCGACATGCGAAGGCCTTCGGGAAGCTGTACGAGTTGGAATTCAGAACCAACGCTTGACATAGCTCAACCGAATAAAGGATGCTCCGGTTTGTAGTATTTTAGGAGAGCAAAGAGGTCAGGGCAATGCAACTGTTCGAGTACCGCGCCGTTGACACGGAAGGCAACTCAATCCGCGGCGCGATGGAAGGGGCATTTGCGCACGAGGTAGTCGTGGCGCTGCAAGAGAAAGGCTGGATGGTGAATTCCGTCCGGCCGGAGCGGCGCGTCACCGCCGGAAGGGGCGAGCGCCGCTTGACGTGGGATGACTTGGCGCAGCTCAATGCCCAGCTTGCCATGATTACGCGCTCTTCACTGCCGCTGGTGCCCTCACTGCGCGCGCTCGCCGACGACACGGTTAACCCGCGCATCAAATCCGTCCTTGACGACGTGAAGCGGTACGTCGAGGCGGGCAACTCGTTGGAAGCGGCCGTCCATCGCCATGCCGGGGCGTTCAACCCGGTTTACCGGGCACTAATCACGGCCGGCGAACGTGCCGGCAACCTGCCGCGCGTGTTCGAGACGCTCACCGCCTATTCGACGTCCATGGCCAACATGAAAAAGAACCTGCAACTGGCGATGGCATACCCGCTGGTGGTAATGGTATCGGCTTTCCTGCTGCTCGTGGTGTTTATGCTGAAAGTGATCCCTGTGTTCGCGAACGTGTACCGCGACTTTGATCAGCCGCTGCCCGCCCCCACCCAGTTTTTGTTCCACATCAGCGCATTCTTTCAGGCCCATGGGATCGAGACGGTAGCCGCGTTTGCCGCCCTGCTCGTGGCGGGCATAGCCGCCGTCCGCTACACGTCCCGCGACCGCCGTTACTACTGGGCCGACTGGATCCGGATGCGCATCCCGTTGTACAAGGCGGCGTCATTGGCGCGGTTTTGCCGGGCGTTTTCGCTGCTCGTGGAATCGCGCGTGCCGGTGCTGGAAAGCCTGGAGATCGCCGGGGCCGCGGCAGGCAACGCCGTACTCCATAGAAAGGTTCGCAAGGCGGCTGCGGCCGTCAACGCGGGATTGCCGCTCGCCGAGGCGTTTCAAAAGACCAAATTCTTCGACGGCCCATTCTGCTGGCTTGTGTCGAACGCGGAGAGAACCGGCGCCATGGAAGAAACGTTCCGCGTCATGGCGGACGAATACGACCGTTCGCTTGAAAATCTTTTCCTGCTCGCCGTCACGTTCATTGGGCCTATGGTGATAGTCCTCGGGGGCATATTGACTGGTTTTCTTGTTATCGCGCTCTACCTGCCCATCTACGGCATCAGCGATACAATGCATTAGGTGTACGATGAGCTACAGACTGTGGTCAAGACTATTCTTCTTTGCCGGCCGCGGCACTCGTGACACCGGCAACCGTTTTGGCACGTGGCCGCTGTTTGCGGGCCTCAACGGGCGTATCCACGTCTTGAACCTGCTGGCCCGCATCGTAAAGTGCAACGCCCCGCTCGATCCCGGGATTGCCGCGGCGCTTGCAGCGAAGCCGCCCGCCGGGGCGAAGCGGATCTTGCGCCGGCTGCACGACGACCTCAACCAGGGTATCGGGCTCATCGCCGCGCTCGAACGCCAGCCGCACGTCTTTTCGAAACCGCATATTGCACTGCTCTCGGCGGGCGAGGCGTCGGGGAAACTCGGCGACGTCCTTCAGGAATTGGAGGCCAACCTGCGGGATAGATTCCAATCGCGCATGGCTGTTTTCCGGATCATGTTGTATGTGCTCTTTGTTCTCTATATGGGTTTGGCGGTTGGATACGTTTTTCAGATGACAATGGAAGCGTATCTGGAGACTTACAGTGAATTTGGCGTCAGCCGGGAGGCGGGTGGTCTTCCTTACGTGACCGCCTTGTGGCTCAAAGAGCACCCGGACTTGTTTCGGATAGGCTCCGTTGTTGTCGGGGTGCTTTTCGTGTTGCAGATGGCCTTGTCGGCTCTCGCGGTTAATCCGATCAAATCCCGCCGGCTGGCGCGCGTGTCACGGCCTATCGCGCTGCATATCCCGGTGCTGGGCAGGTTTGTCAAGGCTTTTTCTACAGCGCATGCCGCCGATATCCTCTCGAATCTGGTAGGCGCCGGGTACCCGCTGGACGAAGCGCTGGACATGGCCGCGGAAGGCGCCGATCCCGCGTATGCCGCGGCCCTTCTCCGGATGCGCCAGCGTATCCTCGATGGCTCGAACTTGTCGCAGGCCGCCCACGACGAGACACGCCTGTTTCCAGCGTCTTTCGGGCAGATGACAGCGATAGGCGAATACACCGGCGATCTTCCCCGTGCCCTGGCCAATCTGGCCCACCTGTACCGAGACCGGGCGGTAAGGCTGTTGCAGGTGGCGGAAGCCGTGGCGGCGCCCTTGGCCACCATTGTGCTCGGGCTTGTCGTACTTGCCCTTGCCTACTGCGCCTATGGCCTCACCGTCCTATGCGCCACCATCATTTTGGAGAACATGTGATGAGGGACCGGATGCCGCACCATGGTTATGCCGCCGGATTCTCGCTGATCGAAATGACTGCCGCGCTGTTCGTGTTGGGCGCGGGGCTGCTGGGCACGGTTCAGATGTACCAGTTCGCGATCGCCAAGATCCAGACGATGCGCGAGTCGGAAATCGCCGCGCGCGCCGTTGAAGAGGAGATCGAAGCGTTGCGCGCGATGCCGTTCAAGGCGCTCGAGCCGGGCGAAGAACTAGATTTCTTCAGCAAGCCGGTTGACCTCGACAAATTGGCGGACGCGGCGCTGCAGCTCAGCATTCGGCCGCATCCCGACGCCGCCCTCGAGTTGAAAGAGGTGACGGCGATTGTCCGCTGGCGCGGTGAGAATGGCCGGCTCATGGAAAAGGATCTCACAACCTTCATCGCCGCAAAGGATGACCGCTAATGAGAGCCAGGCCGAGAGAATACGAAGGCGGCTTCACGCTGCTCGAGATGCTGGCCTATATTACGTGCCTGGGCATGGTGCTTGCCTCCGTCACATTTGTCTTTACCACCACCAGCCGCCTTCACGCTGCCGGATCTCAGACGATGGACCGCGTCCGCGTTACGGGTGATATTCGGCGCGTCTTCCTGCGCGATGTCCGTGAGGCGCAAAATGTTTCTAGCGGCGTCAGCACGTATATGACCGGGCCAAACCAACTCGTGCTTGAACTGCCGCCCCCGTCGCAGGCGTCTGGACGGCGGTTTGTGGTGTACAGCATGGCGAAGCGGCCGAACCGGCTCGACCGCATCGAGTTCCTCCAGAAACCAGACACAACGTTCGAACCTGTACAGCTTACGACCTTCCCTTTGGCACTCGAGGCGATGCGGGTGAATTACAGCACGGCGCAACCGCGCCAAGTGGGGATCGAGATTGACGTCGACAGGGTGGGAACGCGACCCATTCCGGCCGGTTACATGCGCAAGGCGCCCGTAATGTACAGCATGAGGGGGACACTCCGCACGTTCGCACGAACGCCAATAACTGCGGGAGGTGGCATGCCATGACGTCTGGAGCGAAAAAAGGCTGCGGCAACAACTGCGGGACGGCACTGGTGCTTGTGATAGGCGTTCTGGCCATCGTTACTATCAGCGTCAGTTCGTTCCTTGCTCTTTTGCACGCGTCGATCAACTATACTCGACGCGAAGAAGCCCACGCGTGGTGTGTGCACGTTGCCGAGGCGGGGCTCGAAAAAGCCGTGGCCGAACTGCGGGCGGGCCGCGCGGCCTACACCAGGGAATCGGACACGCCCGTCGGCGTCGGCGAGTTCTCCATTGGTGTGAGCGGGGTAAACGGGCGCTACACCATAACGTCGAGAGGAAGAATTGCGCGAGGCGGGCTTACCACCGTGCGCACTTTGCAGGCGGAAGTGCGCATCGAGGGACGGCGGGTCGTCGAGTTCAAGTGGCGCGAGATCGATCCATGAAAAAAGGTTTTATGCTGATCGAGTTGCTGGTTGTCATCGGCATTATCGGCATTCTGGCCTCGATCCTGCTTGTGGGGCTTGCGCCGGCCCGCGAGCGGGCGCGTCGTGCGTCGTGCCTGGCGACTCTGCACCAGTGGGGCATGACGATGCGGATATATGCCGACGAGCATGACGGCCGGTTACCGTGGAGCGGGGGCGGCAACAATGCGGAATGCCTGCTCGCGTTGCGCGGCAACTACATTACCGAGGCAAGAGTCTTTCTCTGCCCGTCCGATGAGGATTATCGGCAGTTTGAAGAAAATCTTGCCACACTTACCAGCGACCTCAACGGCTTATCGAGCGTGCGCAGCAGCTACGATTATTTCGGCGCCTATACGGAATTGCCGCTGTCGCTGCCGCCGGTGGATTATCCCGTGCCGCGTGTTCCGGTGATGTGGGACTTTTGTGCGCCGCGCGTGTCACACCACGTAGTCGGCGGCCAAGTGCTGCTGCTGGACGGGTCGGTCGAGTTCAGGAGAAAAGGGGAGTGGGCTTTCGAAAACCTGCCGTTCCGCCCCGGGCACATTGCGTTCCAGGAACCACCGGTTCCGCTTCCGAATGAGTCTTGAGAGCGATCGCGGGAAAGCGCGACCCCACCGGCTTGCGGAGAGGACGCTTGCAGGACTGTAGAACATAAGAAGTCCAATTTCCGGCCGGTGAAACGAACATATTGCAGAGGAGGGCGGGGCGATGCTGGCCTTCGTGCAATCGGATCGGTACGTAATACGGAAGGTGCTGGGGGGCAACCTGGGGGCGTTCCGGGTTTTGGTGGACCGCTACGGTGGGGTGGTGCACGGTGTGGCGTACGCGCGGCTGCGAAACGTGGCGGACGCCGAAGACATCGCCCAGGAGACGTTCATCCGGTTTTATCAGCAGCTCGACCAAATGGCGCGCCGCAAACGCATCGGGCCTTGGCTGGTTCGCGTGGCGCGGAATGTCAGCGTGGACCTCGTCCGCAAGCGCGGCCGGGACTCCGCGCTGGCCGAGCGGCAACAGGGGGAGCGGGTAGCGGTCCCGAACCCGGCGCGCGAGGAACTGCACCGGATCCTGTACGAACAGCTCGATGGGCTCGATGCGGAATCGCGTGAGGTGCTCATTCTTTATTATTTCAAGCGCAAACGGGCGCGCGAAATCGCCGCGCTCCTCGAAATTACGCCCGATGCCGCCGCGAAACGCGTCCAACGCGCCCGCGACGAGTTGGGAAGGCGGCTGACCGACCTTTTGGGCGAGGAACTCGAGGAGGTCAAGGCCGATGCGTTGCGCGGGGACAGGATCATGGTGGCCATCGTCGCGGCGCCGGTGGCTTGGAAAGCGTCTGCCGCGGGTGCCGCAGCCGCGGCGACGGCAGCGGGGGTGGCGACCGGCGCGGGCGCGGCGAAACTGGCGGCGGCCATCACGGTAGTGGTGGCGCTGCTCGTCGGCGGATATGTCTGCTATGAACAACTGTCCAATGCGTCCAAGACGCAGGATGTTACGGCGCAGAGCACCGTGACGATTAAAGAACCGGCGCAAGATGAATCCGACAAGGTAACAACGGCAGCTGCGCAAGTCACCTCGGTTGTGAGCGAACAGGACGAGGCCGCCAAGGCCGTCGCGCCCGAAGAAGAAAGTACCGAACCTCAAGTTATCCCGGTGTTTGGTACGGTGACGGGGATTGTCAGCCTGGAAAATGGCACGCCCGCGGCAAACGTGGAGGTGTGGGTCGACAATCAGCCAAACTTTATTTTCTTCCAGTACATGTCTAAGAAAAATGATCGGGTTGAACCCATCGAACTGTTGAAGCTGCCTACGCGGACAGACTCCGCGGGCCGGTATGCAATAACGGGATTTTCACTGGCCGATACGCGCAATATGCCGTTTCAGTATTACGTCTACGCGCGGAAACCGGGCCTTTTCGCGCGAGCCCCCATACCGGTAGATCTGCTGCTGCGGGAGGTGGAGCAGGATCTTGTCCTGCGACCGGACGCTGTTGTCGGCGGTGTTGTAAGGGGAGCGGAGGGCAAGCCGGTAGCCAATGCGAGGATTTTGGTGACCAAAATCGAAGGCCAAGAGCGCTCGCATTTCTTGGGAGATGTGCTCAGCAATCAAGACGGCACGTTCTTGTTTGAACATATGCCGGTGGCCCGGTGCCGGTTGTCAATTGACGAAAGAGGATTTCTCCACTACACGAGTCCATGGTTGTCGCCGGGCAGCCGTGACAACGTGCTGCAGTTGGACAGCGGGACCTCAGTTTCCGGGCGTGTTGTAAACGTCGAGACTTCCCTGCCCGCCGCAGGGGTTCGCGTCAGCGTCAGCTCAGATGACAACAAAAGACAGTTTGATCGCTACGCTTTCACGGAATCGGACGAGGACGGGCTCTTCAAGATCACCGGGTGTGCGCCGGGTAGTTACAGCCTCGGCGTCAGCAAGCTGCCGGAGGAGTTCCCGCTCGCGCTGGTCGAGCCGCTGACGGTCACGGTGGAAACCCAGCCCGTCACGGGCCTCGAACTGAAGCTGGCCACCGGCGCCGTGCTCCGCGGGCAAGTCGTCGACGACGAAACCAACCTGCCCGTGGCCGCCGGCAGCCCAGTGGGGGGCGGAGCGCGTACCTGCAAAACAACCGAGGGCGGCTCATATGTGCTTCCTGGCTTGCAGAGCGGCGAGCTTACCGTGACGGTCTTTTCCGGCACGTGGGGCAAAGATTGGGCACAGCGTTATGAGGGCAAAGTCACGCTTGCCCCCGGCGAGGTGGAGAAGACCTTCGACATCCATCTTCCCAAGCGGCAGATCTATTCCGGCGTGGTGGTGAACGAACTAGGCGAGCCCGTTCCCTGGCCCTCCGTCTATTGCATCGGTCCAGGCAATACGCATGCCACCGCGCCCGAGTTCGGCGACGTAGCCGGCCAGTTCCGCCTGATAAAAAGCCTGAAATATCAGCCTGCCGCCGTATATCTACAGGCCGTTTCTGACGATGGGTACAGCCCCCTGGTGGGCCCGTTCGAGAGTGGGCGATCCCACAGCGGGATCGAGCTCAGGATCGCGCGGTCCGGACGGCTGGAAGGGGAAGTCGTCGCGACCGAGGGTAGGCCCGTTGAAGGCTTAGTACTGGCCGCCGTCCCCGATTCCGCCGAGGCTATTATACCGATGAATCCTTATCGTCAACCTGTTGACGAGCCGTCCGACATGGTCAGGAGTATTAACCGCCGGCTGGGTAGCGGGGGCCGGTTTGTCTACCCGAAACTTCGGCCGGGCAAATACTCGCTGGAAATACGTCCCGAGGGGGAGGAGCGGCGCGAGCCTTTGGCCACGGCGGACGTAACGGTGCAGGCGGGTCGGACCACCAAAGCGCGCCTCATGGTGGATATGTCGGGCTTCGGCGCCATCGAAGGGTACGTACTGAAGGGCGGGAAGCCTGCCGCGGGACTCGAAGTCGGTACAGGTCTTCGAAACACCGAGACGGGGCCCGATGGATACTATCGGCTGAACGATCTGGCGCCTGGCGTGGAGATCATCATGGCCGGGAATCGCTTCGGGCAAATGCCCGGCGGGACGCAGCGCCGGCAGAGGGCGGACGTTGTCGCGGGGGAGGTCACGCGGGTGGATTTCGAGTTGGCGGGCGGCGGTGGCGCCATTGAAGGGTATGTCACGCGAAACAAGGAGCCGTTGTCGCGCATAGATCTGCTTTTCTCGCCCATGGAGCCGCCCAGGGAGGCAGGCCTTACCGTAACCACCGACGAAAACGGCTGGTACAGGATTGACAATGTTCCCGAAGCTGATTACGAGGTGGTTGTCAGCGCCCCGGGAGGCCACAAGATAGAACAGATCCACCTAACGTCGGGCCAAAGCACGCGTATCGACTTCAATTTCAGCATAGGCGCGATTCAGGTGGCGATCAGCGGGCTTCGCGAGGGGGAAAAGGCGCGCATCATGGTTTTTCCGGCTGAAGCCTATCTGGCGGAATGGACGGTGGAGGCGCTAGACGCGCTGGGCGAGCAGATTGTGATGGATGACGAAGTGACGGGTAACGGGCCGTTCACATTCGAAGCCATCGAGGAAGGCGATTATTTGATCGCGGCAGTCGCCGTGTCGGCAGACGCCGAGTTTGACGCCCAAGCTGTGCTCGGCGGGCGGATTGCGGTGAGTGCTGCGTTCAGCGTGGCTGCGGGAGGGACGGCGGAAGTGGCGCTGGAAATTAAATGACAAAGGACAAAGGACAAAGATGGATGAGAAATGACGTCGTTTGTCCAGTTTTTTTGATATAACCGTTCTAATGCCGAGGAGGGCGTAGCCATGCTGGCGTTCGTGCACTCGGATCGGGCGGTTGTGCGCAGGGTGCTTGGGGGCAATTCGGGCGCGTTTCGGGTGCTGGTCGAGCGGTACGGCGGCGTGATTCATGGTGTGGCGTTTGCGCGATTGCAGAACAGCGCCGACGCCGAAGACGTTGCCCAGGAAACGTTTACGCGGTTTTACCAGCAACTGGACCGGATGGCGCACCACAAGCATATTGGCGCGTGGTTGGTGCACGTGGCCAGGAACGCCTGCATTGATCTGGCACGCAAACGGGCCCGCGAAACCGAATTGGACGACCGAAAGCTCGTGGCGCGCGCCACGATGCCCAATCCGGCCCGCGAGGAGTTGCATCGGCTGCTGTGGGAACAGCTTCAGGGGTTGGATGTCGAATCGCGCGAAGTGCTGGTTCTCCACTACTTCATGAAAAAGCGGGCGCGCGAAATCGCCGCGCTGCTCGAAATTACGCCCGATGCCGCCGCAAAACGCATCCAGCGCGCAAGGGAAGAACTCGGGCGGCGGCTCACGGATCTGCTGGGCGCGGAGATCAAAGAGGTGATGCCGGACGCCCGGCGGACACAACGCATCACGGCGGCGGTACTGGCCACGCCAGTGGCGTGGAAAGCCTCGGCGGCGGGTGCGTCGGGTGCGGCGACGGCGGCCGGCGTGGCGACGGGCGCGGGCGCGGCAAAGATGGCGGCGGTGGTAGCCATTATTGCGGTTGCGGCGATCCTTGGCTACCTCGCTTACGACCGATACGCGCAACCGTACTCGACGCAGGATGTCACCGCGCAGAGCGCCATTACGGTCGAGGAGGCGACGCAGGAAGAGGCACAAGCCGCATTTACGGTTCCACCGCCCGCACCCGCGGCGCCTCAAACCGCGGAAACCGCCGCCGCCGACACCGCCGGGGCGGCCGGCGAACCGGTGTACCCGCTGGTCTATGGCACGATCAGAGGCATGGTGTCGATGGAGGATGGCACGCCGGCGCCGGGCGCGGAGGTTTGGCTGGACAACCAGCAGGAGGTGGATCAGTACGCGTATGCGGTTAAAAGTGGATACAGCGACGAGTTTGAGCCGGTGGAACCGATTAGGCTTTCGGCGAGAAGCGATGCGGCGGGCCGGTTCGCGCTGACGGGTGTTCCCCTCTCGTCCATCCCCCGGGGTCGGCGCTCGCTTCATGCGCGGCTCGGCGATTATTGTGCCGATTCCGAGTTAATTACATCTCACATCAAACGTGAATTGGAGCAGGATCTCACGCTGCTGCGGGCTTTTGTCTTGGGCGGCATCGTCAAGGGATTGGATGGCAGGCCCGTCAAAGGCGCGTGGGTTCAGTTGGCCGAATACGAAGGTAACCGGACCGCGCTTTCAGCCAACCAATGGCAGCACCATGGGGCGGAAACCGGAGAAGATGGCCAGTTTCTTATCGAAAACCTGCCGGTAGAAGAGTGCCGCCTGTCGGTGGGCGCGTCCGGCTATCTCGACTACACGAGCCCGTGGCTGGAGGCCGGGAGCCGGGACAACGTGATTGAACTGGAAGTTGGCGGCCTGGTATCGGGACGGGTGGTAGACAGTGAAACGGGCCAGGCGGTGGGAAATGTGGTAGTGCGCGGGCAAGGAATCAACAACAACGCCAACAACTACATCCTTTTCCAGGGAGAGGCCGATAGTTCCGGTGTGTTCGAAATTGGGGCATGCAAGCCCGGCACGTACAGGATGTCCGTCGTGCCGAAAGTTAATGGCGTTCTGCCGCTGAGGCTTGTGGAGCCGCTGACGGTGACTGTGGGCGCGCAGCCGGTGACGGGCCTGGAGTTGAGAATGGTGAGGGGCGCGGTGCTTCGGGGCTGGATCATCGACGATGAAACCGGTACGGCGCCAACGGTCGTAACAGCCATCAGTGTCAGAAACGAAGCCAGCGGCGAAGGGCGCGTGGGCAAGGCCAAGGCGGACGGATCGTATGAGGTGGT
>DATKVG010000211.1:0-29998 GCA_035530195.1 Bathyarchaeia archaeon
GGGCGTCCCATCAAAGCCGGGGGGCGTTCCGACGGGTTACCGTCTGCGGATCCAGTCGTATGCGCGGTATTTTTCCTTGGCGAGGTTTTTGGTGGCGAGGATTTCGTTTCGGGTGGGTTTGGTGGGCCGGGGGTCGGCGTTGAATGCGTCGCAAAAAACGAGTTTCAGGTCGTGGGGGTCGAGGGGGACGGTGGTGAGGAACCCGTGGTGGTCTCGAGTGCCGCGGTACTGTGGCCGGTCGATGGGTTCGCGGATGTACCTGGCGATTGTTTGGGTATCGAGGGTGTAGAGGACGGTCCCGTGGTGGAGGATGTGGCGGCGTCGTCGTTTTTGGGCGTTGCCGGAGAATTTGAGTCCGCGGATGGCGATGTCGGATACGCCTTTGTGTTTTGCGCTGATGCCGTATCGGGCGAGTGCGGCGCTGATCGCCCCGAGGATATAGCAGTATGAGGCGCGGATGGTGCGGAGATCGGGATGCCGGTCGTGGGCGAGCACTAGCGTGAAGTTCAGGCAGCCCGGCCCCTGCAGGACGCAGCCGCCCGCAGAGCACCGGCGCATTATGGCGATATGGTCCGCCAGACAGTTCTGCTCGTAGACTTCCTGCCGCAGGATTTGCGATACGCCCAGCACTACAAACGGCACGTGGCTTTCCCACACGCGCAATGTCTCGTCGCCGCGGCCGTTTTCGGCCATTTCGAGCAGGATTTCGTCGTAAGCGAGGTTTTCTTCGGGCCGGCGGAATGAGTAATCGAGAAACCGCATTAGTCGGATAAAGCCTTTATTCCAATAGTTAGTCAGTGTGCCGTTTTTGGGTTCGCAGAAAAGCGGCGAAAAGCGGGGACAGGCACCTTTTTTTCAAACTGCCTTCTGCCTTCCGAAAAGCAGGGACAGGCACCTTTTTTTCAAACTGCCGAAAAAAAGGTGCCAGTCCCCGTTTTTCGTGCAACTCATTGTCACATCATACTTTAAATATACGCGCAATTCAATTCGCGGGCCGCTTTGACCTCGTCGAGCCGGCCGACGGGCAGGTGTTGCGGGGCCTCGTGAAGGGCTTGGGGATTTTGCCGTGCGAGTTCTGCAATTTCAAGCATGGCGGCGGCGAACGCATCCAGCGACTGTTTGGACTCGGTCTCGGTGGGCTCGATCATCATGCTTTCCTTCACCGTAAGCGGGAAATAGATGGTTGGCGCATGAAACCCTCTGTCGAGGAGGGCTTTAGCGACGTCGAGTGCGTGGACATCGAGTTCGGCGGCAAAATCGGACAGGGTCAGCACGCATTCGTGCATCGAGCCGGAGGGAAACGCGGGCTTATAGGCGGCTTTGAGGCGTGCGAGCAGGTAGTTGGCGTTGAGGACTGCGTGGCGCGAGACCTCGCGCAAACCGTCGCCGCCAAGCGCCAGGATGTACGCGTACGCGCGAAGGGCAATCATGAAGTTGCCGAAGAACGGGGCGATCCGGCCGATGGATTTCTCGGGCGTGGCGAGCTTGTAAAATGCAGGCGAGACGCCCGCACCACAATTTGCAGGCGAGACGCCCGCACCAGAGTTTGCAGGCGGGACGCCCGCACCACAATTTGCAGGCGGGACGCCTGCGCTACAATTTGCAGAATCAACTTTAACTACGCGGGGGCCGGGGAGGTAGGGGGCGAGCTTATCGCCGACGCCGACGGGGCCGGAGCCCGGGCCGCCCATCCCGTGGGGCGTGGCAAACGTTTTGTGGAGGTTGAAGTGCATGACGTCGAACCCGAGGTCGGCGGGTCGGCACTGGCCGATGATGGCGTTGAGGTTTGCGCCGTCGTAATAGAGGAGGGCGTCGGCCTGGTGAGCGAGGTCGGCGATTTGTCGCACCTCCGGCTCGAACAGGCCGTGGGTGTTGGGGCAGGTGAGCATCACGCCGGCCACGCTATCGTTGAGGACGTTGCGGAAACTGTCGAGATGGATGGTGCCGTCGGGGGAGGAAGGGACCTGGACGACTTTGAACCCGGCAATAGCGGCGCTGGCGGGGTTTGTGCCGTGGGCGGAGTCGGGGATGATGATAGTGTCTTTCCGGTTGCCTTTGCCGCGATGGTATGCGGCGATGAGCAGCACGCCGGTGAGTTCGCCGTGCGCGCCCGCGATGGGCTGCAGGGAAACAGCGCGCATGCCCGAAATCTCGGCAAGCAGCCGTTCGGTTTCGTAGATGACCTCGAATGCTCCCTGGCAGCAGGCGTACCCGGCGGGAGAACTCGAGAGGTGCGGGTGGAGGTCGCGGAATCCCGCATTGGCGGCGACGGCCTCGGCCATTTTTGGGTTGTATTTCATCGTGCAGGAGCCGAGGGGATAAAAGTGGGAGTCGACGCCGAAGTTGCGTTGCGAGAGGTGCGTGAAATGCCTGACGACGTCCAGTTCGCTGACTTCGGGCAACGGCGCGGCTTCGCGGCGGAGCAACTGGGCCGGCAACGGCGCATCGGGCACATCGAGGGCATCCAGCGTAACGGCCCGGCGGCCCGCCCGCGTCTTCTCGAAAATCAATTCCATTTCAATTCCCCCAATGGCCGCAATTGCGGGCCGCAATTGCGGTCGCAAACGCATCGATCTCGGCGCGCGTCCGTTTCTCGGTTACGGCCACCAGCAAATCGTTTGGTTCGCCGGCCCCCAGCGCGGCCAGCGGCACCCCGGCAAGAAATCCGCGTTCGAGCAAATCGGCGACAGCGTGATCGGCGGGTCCGGGCAGGCGCACCACAAACTCGTTGAACGTGGGGCCGGCGTTGACTACCTCGATTCCGGGCGTTGCCCGCAACAGGCCTTTGAGATACTCGGCCTTGGCGTGACATTGCTCGGCGACATCGCGCAGCCCGTCTTTGCCCAGCAGGCAGAGGTAGAGGAGTGCGCGCAACGCGCACAAGGCTTCGTTCGAACAGATGTTGGACATGGCGCGTTCGCGCCGGATGTGCTGCTCGCGCGCCTGGAGAGTCAATACGAACCCGCGCCGGCCCTGCTTGTCCTGTGTCTGTGCGACGATTCGGCCGGGCATCTTGCGGATGAGTTTGCGGCGCGTGGCCATGATGCCGAGGTACGGCCCGCCGAATCCCGGCGACATCCCGAGCGACTGGCCTTCGGCAATAGCGATATCAGCGCCCATCTCGCCGGGCGTTTTCAGGAGACCGAGCGAAACCGGGTAAAACGAGACCACCAGCAGGGCGCCCGCGGCGTGGCATGCTTCCGCCGCACGCGAGAAATCGGCGATGTCCCCGTGGAACGACGGGTTCTGGACAATAAGACACGCGGCGCCGTCCAATTGCGGTTCAAACCCCTCGGCGGGCACATCAAGAATTTCAAAACTCAGGTTGGCGGTATGTGTCCGCAGCATACGTTTGTAAACGGGGTTCAAGGTTGGGTGGCAGAGCACCTTGAACCGTTTAGTAAGCCGCGAGGACATGGTTGCGGCCTCGAACACGGCGGTGCCGCCGTCGTAGAGGGAGGCGTTGGCCACCTCCATGGACGTTAACCGGGCGATGGCGGACTGGTACTCGTAGATGGACTGGAGTGTGCCCTGGGCGGCCTCGGGCTGATAAGGCGTGTAGGCGGTGTAGAACTCGCTGCGAGACGACAGCGCGTCGACGGCCGCCGGGATGAAGTGGTCGTATACGCCGCCGCCCATGAAACAGACGTTGCCCGGGCAGTTTTTGGCGGCCAGCGCGTCGAGCCGCGCCCGGACGGATATCTCGGAGATCCCCGGGGGCAGGTTCCACTCGGTGAGCCGCAGTTCCGGCGGGATCGTGTTGAACAAGTCGTCGATGGAAGCGGCGCCCAGTGCGGCGAGCATCTCGCTTTGCTCATCGGCGGTGGTTGGAATCCAGGGCATCCCTATTGCTCCTTGAGGTAGATCTCGTACTCGGCGGCGCTCATCAGGCTGTCGAATTCGGCGCGTTCGACACCCTCCAGCTTAAAAAACCAGCCGTCCTCATACGGGCTCTTGTTGACGATCTCGGGCTGATCGAGGAGCCGCTCGTTGATCTCGACCACGCGCCCGCCCACCGGCGCGTACACCTCGCTGGCCGCTTTCACGGACTCGACGGCGGCCACGTCGTCGTCCTGCGCGACATCCAACCCGACTTCGGGCAGTTCGATGTAGGTAATATCGCCGAGCTGTTCGGCTGCGTACTCGGTGATGCCGACGACAAACAGCGCGCCGTCGTCCCGGATCCACTCATGGTTTTGGGTGTACTTCAAATGCTGCGGGTTCATAGAAAAGCTCCTTGATTTCCGACGGCCGCGCCGTTTTCCCCAGTGCGAATCTAACCTTTGAACGATCCATTCTTATAGAACGGGAACTCCTCCGTCAGTATTTCCATATCTTTCGGGCCGGCGGTGAGCCGCGTGCCGGGCATGGACAAGTCGACCGGGATATAGGCCATCCCGATTCCGTAGCCGACGCTGGGCCCGTAGCTGCCGCTGGTCACCATCCCCACGGGCCGCCCCTCGTGGAACACCTCGTAACCGGGCCGCGGGGCCCGGCGGTCCATGGATCGGATGCCGGTGCGCACCTTATAGCGGCCGAGTTCGCGCTGCATCACGAGAAACTCCTTGGCGTGGAAGTCGCTGTTCCAATCGATGAAGCGGCCCATCCCGGCTTCGAGCGTGGTGTGCGACTCGTCGACGTCCTGGCCGTACAGGGTGTAGCCCATTTCGAGCCGGAGCGTGTCGCGTGCGCCCAACCCCGCCGGCTCGACCTCGGGGTGCGCGGTGACTTTGCGCCAGAACGGCGCCGCCAGTTCGTTTGGGAGAAAGACTTCGTACCCGAGTTCGCCGGTGTAACCCGTCCGCGAAACCAGCATTTCCGAGCCTTCCCACTGTGTCCTGCAGCAGGTGAAATATTTCAGGGGCTCGATCGCGCGCAGGCCAAGGCCCAGCAGGACGCGCCGCGCCAGCGGCCCCTGCACGTCGATCTTCGCCGTCCCCGCCGTCACATCGGTGGCCAGGCACACCCGGTAAAGGATGCGCGCGACTTTTTCGTACGGCCCGGCGTTGGTGACCACGAACAACTCGTCTTCGCTCAACTTCATGCAGATGATGTCGTCGATGATGCCGCCGCACGTATCGAGGATGCTCGAGTAGCGGCACCGGCCCACTCGAAGGCAGATCATGTCGTTGAACACCATCGCCTCGAGCGACCGGATGGCCTTGGAACCTTTGAGGCGGAACTCGCCCATGTGGCAGCAGTCGAACACGGAACATTTGGATCGCGTGTGATGGTGCTCCTCGAGGATGCCCTTGAACTGGAGCGGCAACATCCATCCGTGGAATTCGGTCATTTTGGCGCCGCGCAGGATGTGTTCCTGGTAGAGCGGGGTTCGTTTGACGTGCCTGGCTTCCAGGACGGATTTCATAGCCACCTCCTTACCGGATGCGGGTGACGCCTCCGGACTTGCGCGCCGAGCCGAGCAACGGCCGGCGCACAGCTACCCGGCGCGCATCAACGCGCCCGGCGCCCAGGCGAGCGGCAATCCTGGAACCCGCCGCTTCCTCGTGGTCTTTTCCACGCGAGTCGCCAGTCACGGCGGGACATGCAACAGCGAGAATGTGCCACACCGGCTAGTGCCGCGTCAAGCCGGAAATAGGGAACGCTGAAGCCGCAAAAAGCGGGGACAGACCCGGTTTTCTCAAACTGCCGAGAAAACCGAGTCAGTCCCCGTTTTTTGCACTTTTCCCGATATTGTCATAGTCAAGGACTTCGTTGTACTTGTACTCGAGCTCGATGGAGGCTTGGCGGAACATCGCCTCGGTTTCACCGCCGGCGTGGTACTTGCGCTCGCACACGACCCGCTTGATGCCGCAGTTGATCAGGAGCATGGCGCAAGTCCGGCACGGCGTCATTTGCAGGTAGATGGTGGCGCCGTTGATTGAAACGCCCAGCTTGGCCGCCTGGCAGATGGCGTTCTGCTCGGCGTGAACCGTGCGCATGCAATGCGAGGTCTGGTTGCCGTCCTCGTGCACGAGTTGCTTCATTTGATGGCCGGCCTCGTCGCAATGCGGCAGTCCGGCGGGCGCCCCGGCATAGCCGGTTACCAGCAACTGTTTGTTTCGCGCGATGACGCAGCCGATCCGGCCGCGGTCGCACGTGGACCGCTTCGCAATGGCCCGCGCCACCTCGAGAAAATAATCGTCCCACGAAGGTCTCTCATACCCGCTTGCCATAATCGCCAATCCCCTGTCATATGTCTTACTATTTTGGTCTTTCTTTGCCTACTTTCTTTCTTCCCAGAAAGAGAGGAAGTTAAAACTCGTCGGACGGGTGTTTCATGGGCGCCCACGTGAGCACGATGGCGGGTTTCTCATGTTTTCTCGCCACCAGTTCGTCGCCCTCGAACAGTTCCGTGTACTCCGTCGAGTTGTCGTAAGTCAAAATTCCCGGCCCGCGGGTGATCAGGATGCGAACGGCCGAATCCTCCGGGACGATGACGTGGTTGGTATGTTCCGAAGTCGATTTAAATGCCACGCCGATCCCGGAGTGAAAGAGACCGCGGGTGATATGGTTGAAATAGGCGGTGCTGCCGAACGGCGTGCTGATGACGAACCCGTCGCCTAGAATTTCAATGCCCGACTTGTAGGCGTCATCGTCGATCCACATCCTGAACCGCAACGCCGAGTTAATCCGCGCCATATGGACATTAATCTCGTTCATAGCCGTCAGCACGGCGGCGGGTTCGGGCTGGTCGGCACGCAGGACCACGCACTCGAGCTTGCAGTACGAGGTTTCGACCAGTTCGCCCCTGGCCAGCCGCTCGATGACGGCGGCGGGGGGATGCTCGATGCACCGGTTTCCCCGCCGGCTGTTGCGGATTGGCGCCTTAGGAACGCCCGGCCACTGGCATTCGGCGGCCAGCAAGGTGCCGTCGCCGCCATAGCAGACGACGACGTCGGGGTCTTTCAGGACGAGTTCGAGCTCCGGGTATTTCTGGAACTCGTCTCGAATGTCGGTCGCTTTGTCGCCGAACAACAAAACTCTCATGAGCCTATCCTAATGCGGCTAAAAAGCCGGCTAACGCGCCGTCGACGTTTTGATGAACTCGACCAGTGCCGCTTTGGCGGCCTCTTCCGCGAGCCCTGCGCGCACCGTGACGTGCGCCGATTGGGCGGCATAAATCCCGTTTAGCGTATCTTCATTGAGCGGCTTGGCATCGCCTCCCAGCGGATTAACCACCATCACCGCCGCAGTCATGGCGCTTGCCAACTCAGGTAGATCATAACTCATGAGGACCCCCGGCACATAACAGTCGTGCGGCCACATATTGGCCGGTGAAGTTGCCAGCGATTCGAACGACGCCAGGGGCCGGTTCATAAACACCTGGCAAGGCCCGCACGGCGACTCACGTTCCGCGTCTATTGCCGCCACGTGCAGCGCCACCACCCCGCCCATTCCGTAGCCGCCAATTACGATGCGTTCGCAGTCGATCTCAGGGCGCGACCGCAGGTACTCGAGCGTGGCCAAGCCGTCGCGCACCCGCATGGCGAAAACGGGATCACCTAGGGCGGCCGTGACATAGGCGAGCCACCTGTCGGTGCCGGCCCAGCCGGCGATGTCGTAGGGGAGGTTGGCGGGCGCGGTGTCCCCCCAACCGCGCAGATCTATGGTAAGGACGGCCGGCCCGTCGGTTTCCTTCGCGATAAAACCTGTCGCGTTGGCAAGAAAGCCTTGCTTCTTGAGATCGGTCCAGCGGCCGCGATCATCAAAATAGAGCAGCGCCCCGCCCTTCCAACCCTGGCGGGCGGGATAGAGATACGTGGCGGGCAATTCGATTCCCGGTTCGGGCCGGATGCTCAGCTCTTCCACCCAGTGAAACCACGCCAGCGATTTGCCGCCGGACACGCACCCGGGCACTGTGGCGGGGACTGCTTTCACCAGCGCTGTCGCGGCAACTGCCGGACGCGGATGCGCTTGATCGTGGAGTGCTTCAGCCCGAGATCGGTTGAGCGTGAACATATTTTCCTGCTGCCGCGGGTTGCACTTGAGCAGGTCGTCGGGGAGCAGTTCAAAATCCGCAGCAGTCCACTCCGGCATTTGGCGCGGTGGGATTTGCGCCAGCCATTTGTCCATCCACTTAGTGAATTCGGCCACCATGCGCAGGCTGTAATCGTGCCCGCCCGGGTCGAGGAAAAACTTGAACTTCTCTTTCTCGCCCGCCTGTTCGTATGCGCGCGCCACGTCCGCCGCGATCTGCTCGCTCCACGCGCGCTTGAACACCTCGTCTTCCGCCCCGGCCATCAGTAACAGCGGTGTCGGCAGGGCTGCGGCGAGCACGTCCACGTCGTCGTACGCCAGAAACCGCCCCATATCGAGCGTCTCGACGCACGGCGCGTACATGTCGCGTACCGGGTGAAGCGCCAGCGGCACCGCCGTGCAGGCCGGTCCCGACACCTTGATCCGCTCGTCGAGCAACGTGGTCATCATCGTGGTGCACCCGCCGCCGCTGACGCCCGTCATGGCGGCGCCGCGGGTCATGTCGATGTCGGGCCGCGTCTCGAGGTAGTCGAGGCACCGGAGAGCATCCGCCACGAAGAACCTGTTGGACGACCGGCCCGTGAGGTAGCAGCGTGCACCGTCATTGAAATGATCGTTGCCCTCAGTCTTTTCGCCGGACATGCCGGGCGGGTCGAACAGGATGGCCGCGTAACCCAGCCGCGCAAACGCCTGGGCCGGGATCTGATAGCTGGGCATCTGCTTGCCGCTGTGGCCAACGGGAATCACCACGGCGCGCCACGGCGGTGGGAACTCGTTCGGGTCTGGCAAGAAGACGGACGCATTTACGTCCCACCCCGACAACGACTCGAACAGGACGTTTTCCACGGCCCCGCCCCAGACCAGATCGTGGCGCGAAACGGCCCGCACATTCAGTACGCGGTACTTTCGCAGACCCAGCGCGGAACTCAGTCTTTCGCGAACACTGTCGCGCCATCGCTGCCAATTGCCGGAGTCAAACGCCTGCCGGCGCCGGCTTGCCGTCGTGTCGAGCGCCTCACAACTGCGCCGCACGACGAACTCGCGCAGCATGTTGCGCAAATCGACCGTGACAGGCGCCGGCCCGAGCTCGAACGGCATATCGGCGTAATTCGCCGGCCCGGCCGCTGAAACAAGAGAAACGACAAATAATGTCAACATCCAACGGCGCCTTTTTCCTTTGACAGGAAAACTGGACAAACAGATTTCTTGTGGCGGAAACTCATTGTGTGAATCTCACGTTGAAAGGCCGAATCGACGGGAGCGGTCGCATGTTAAGCCCGCATTAAATCCTGTCAATCCTGTTATGCGGTCAAGAGTTGTTGCCGTTCATCAGGTCGTGTTCCACGAAACCCACGACCGCGTCGTGGTCTTCATCCGAAATCTTCGTATACAGGATAGCGACTTTGAAATGGTCGTCCCCCCGTTCGTCGGGATCGCACCGCACAACGATGCCTTCGCACTCGATCCGGCTTGTCTCGGGCCGCGGGATCTCGAGGACGATGCTCATGCGCGTCATGAGGGGGATCGGCTTTACGGTGTGGCACAGAATGCCGTTGCCGCTGATGTTGTCGATATGATTCAGGACGCCCGGCCCGGCTTCGTCCATAAGGACGGGAAACCCGCGCCGGCTCCGCGGATAGCGGCGCCGCTCTTCTCCCTCATAATGCATAAACAATCCTTTCAACCCAGTGGAGTAGTGAGTCTATGGTACCGCACCCGGCCGATTAACGCAATGGTTCTGTGGTGCTTGTGGTGCGGGCGTCCCGCCTGCACGAGTTATCCGTAGTACTCGTCGAAATACTTCTGCGCGGCGACGACCGCGTGGCGCATCAGGTCTTCGGCTTTTGCGGCCTGGCGGGCGGCCAGCAGGGCCATGAGCGCGTTGACATCAATCTGGGCGGCGGCCTTGGCGCAGGCTTCCCAGCTCAACACGCTGCGCACGACGCGGTCCACGGCCTGTTCGGCGTTGTCGTAGGGGCGCGGCTGCATGTCGTGGCCTTTCCACCGGGCGTAACCGGCTTCCTGCACGAGGCCCGCGATGGCGAGGTTGAACCCGTTGATGCGGCATCCGTGGTCGATGTCGAACTTGCCCGGTCCGCCCAAGATGATGCCGTCGTTGTACCCCTGGCTGTTGAGATGCATGTGCATGACGGCGTCGTTGTCGATTTCCTCGACCGTATCGTACACGTGATCGAGGCCGATCATTTCCGAGTGGCCGAACTCTTTGTTCACGCCCTTGTTCGCGCGCGGCACGCCGAATTCTTCCTCGAGTTTCCGCCAGAACAGGATCGCGCTGGCCACGGTCGGGATCAGCATGGCGGGATGGCCTTCGTTGGGTTTTGGCTCGAACGCGAACCGCAGCAGGCCGCCTTTCTTCGCCTCGTATTGGCACAGGCCCGCCACGCTTTCTTTGAGGTTCTGATACATCCGGCGGATGCCGACCGTTGCGATGTCATAGCCGTACGACCCATTCCAGAGCACATACGCCGGCGCCAACTGCTCATCCGGATGCCAGGCTTTCCTCAGCGGCCCGTACGCGATATCGACCGCGCGGGTGCCCAATCCTTCCGCGGCCTTGCGCTCGTCCGCATCGAGCGAACTGATGCCGCCATACGCAAAATGGATGTGCGCGCCGGGCGTAATCAGCGCCAGGTGAAGGCCCGTCGATACCATGGCGTCGGCGATTTCGGGCGCGGTTTTCTCGTCGACCTCGGCGTCATAATGGACCTCGATGCCCAGCTTGACGTGTTCGGGCATGCGCGGCCGCACCTTCTGGGCGGTCAGCCGGATCATGTCCGCCGTCGAAAATTTGCCCCCGAATTCCGGCCGGATGTTGCTGGGTACAAACCCACCCTTGCCCGGGTTGAACGTCCAGCGGCAAATGCTGTGATAGGAAAAGTTGTTGTTTGCCATCTTGTCTCCTTTTTCGTCGTAAAACTAAGTCTGCGGTTCAATGATGACTTTGAGCGAATCGCCGGCGCCGGCCACGAGCTGAAACCCTTTCTGCGTCTCGGCCAGCGGGAGCCGGTGCGTAATCATCTTGTTTACCGGCAACCGTCCCGCCGCCAGCAACTCGATTGCCACCTGCGCATCATACGGGCTGTTGGCGTACGACGGCAAGACGGTGATCCCGTTACGCCAGAACTCGTTGAGCGGTACCGACAGCTCGACGCCCGGATCCGTCGTGGCAAAACAGAGGACCGTCCCGGCCCGGTCGACCGATTTCAGCGCCTGTTGAAACGCCGTCAGCGCGCCCGTGCACACGATCACCAGGTCCGCCGGCCGGCCCCGGTTGGCTTCCCGGACCCGCGCCGGCACGTCGTCCCGCGCATCGATTGCGCAGCCCGCCCCAAATTCGGCGGCCTTGGCGAGTCTGTACGGGCTGATGTCCGTGGCGATAATGCGGCCCGCGCCCATGGCGTGCGCCAGCATGATGTGGAGCAGCCCGCTGATGCCGCTGCCCATCACGACGACCGTCTGGCCGGGTTTGAAATTGGCCACCCGCTGGCCGCGGATCACGCACGCCAGCGGCTCGACGAACGCCCCATCCTCGTACGACACGCTCTCCGGCAGGACGAACGTGCCGCGGTCCACGTTGATGGCCGGCACGCGCACGTATTCGGCAAACCCGCCGGGATCGAAATTGGTCGTATGGAGCATCTGGCAAACGGTGTGGTTACCGTTGAGGCAATACCAGCACGTGTTGCACGGCACATGGTGCGACACAAACACCCGCTGGCCCGGCCGAAACCGCGTCACGCGGTCGCCGACCTCGGCGATATCGCCGGCGATCTCGTGGCCCAGCACGATGGGCGCTTTTTTGATGCGGTACCACTCGAGTACGTCGCTGCCGCAGATGCCGCTCGAGATGATTTTCACCAGCAGCTCGTCCGGCCCGGTTTTGGGCACGGGCATCTCCTCGAGCCGCACGTCGCTGTTGCGGTAATACATGGCCACGCGCATCAATCAGGGCTCCGGCACCGGCTTCACAACGTGGTACCCGTGCTTGATCAGCCAGTGGTGGAAATCGTACGTCGTGTGGATGCACCGCGACGAGCAGATCCCGTGGATCTCCTCGTAGTCGGCCGTATTCGGCGCGGTCTTGTCCAGCAAAACCTGAACCGGGCACCGCACGTTCTTGCAGTACGCCCGCCGCTCGTAGTCAGTGAATCCAGGGATCGCCATTTCCGTTTCTCCTCATCTCACTTTAAGCTAACACAAACCGCCGTGTCGAGAAAAGCGCCAAACACCTTGGATTTTATCGTTGTTTCCCTACAGCCTACAGTCTTTCTTTGTATGCCGCCACCGGCCTTAGTTATAATCGTCCCAGCTTAAACAAGGGCTGTACATGGGCATACTGAGCCGATACGTGCTGCGCCAGATCGCCGTGCCGTCGCTGCTGGCGGTCGCGGTGGTTGCCATTCTGGGCGTGGCCAATGAAATCCAGGAGGAACAACGCGAGACGCTGCTGCCGCTCGCCCAGATGACGATGGGCGACCTCGGCCGGCTCGCGATGTACTTCCTCCCGGCCCTCGTCGGATATCTTATCCCGATCACATACATGCTCGGCATCATGCTGGCGTTTGGCCGGTTCTCCCACGACAACGAGATCGTCGCCATGAAAGCCGCGGGCATCCCGATCAAGCGGATTGTGCTTCCGATCATCCTGCTTGGCGCGGTGCTCAGCGGCCTGTCCTTCTGGATCCAGGACCAGCTCCATCCGTGGGCGGTGCGCCGGGCCGACGAGTTCATCCACGGCGAGTTGCCGCTCCGCGCAACGCTCGAGGTGCTCCCGACGGGCGTGATCCAGGAGTACGCCGGCTGGCGCATCTATATCGGCAAAAAAGATCCCGCCCAAGGCACGCTCGAAAAAATCGTCATTCTCAAACCGGAGGAAAACGGCCTTGCGTCCACCTACTATGCCGAGAGCGCCAGAATCTCGAATCAAAACGGACAGAACGAACTGGAACTGGCCAATGTCCATTTCATCCCATCCGGAGAAGGCAACGACGTCATGCCGTTGCGGGCCGACGAGATCAGCCTGCCTGTCCCCGAGATCAAGACGCACATCCCCGACAGCGGCCGGAACGCCATGAACCTGCGCCAGCTCCTGTCGGGCGAGAAAACGCTGGCCGGCCAGATCGCCCAGACGCCGTCGGAACCCGGCAAGCTGGAACTGCTCAAAGTTCGCCGGGACATCGCCGACCGGCTGTCGCTTCCGTTTGCGTGCCTGGCCGTGAGCCTGGCGGCGGCCCCGCTGGGCGCGCGGGCCAAACGGTCAGGCCGGTCCTATACGTTTGCGGTTGGGTTTTCGGTTCTTCTGATTTATTACGTTTTGCAGATGCTGGTGGAAGGCCACTCGCTTCAGCCGCTGTGGCTGACGGTGCTGCGGCTCTGGGTGCCCAACCTGCTGTTCTGTGTGGCGGGGCTGTTCTTCCTGTGGCGGGTGGATCGCGTATGACGATCCTTGACCGATACCTGGGCACGCGCCTTCTGGCGGCGGTGTTCAAAGTGATGGTGTCGCTGGTTCTCCTGTTTATCCTGATCGACCTGCTCACGCACCGCAGGGGCGAAATTGTGCGGCATGACATCCCGTGGGCGGTGGTGCTCCGGTACTATGCGGCCTACACGCCCACGATCCTGTACGAGCACCAGGTCGCCGCGTTCTCGATGCTGGTTGCGGCCTTGCTGGTGCTTGGCGGCGCGGCTCAAAACAACGAAGTCATCGCGGCCCTGGCCGGCGGGATCAGCCTGCGCCGGCTGGTGCTCGTGCCGATTCTGATAGCGGGGGCGCTCGCGGTCGGCGTGTTTATCATGCAGGAAAGTTTCGGCGCCGCCGCCCGGCGCCAGGCCGACAACCTCGAAGCGCGGTATTTCTCCAAGGGCGGCGCAATCCGAGACGGGATCAGTTGGCCCGACCTCGCCGGAAACTGGACCTGCCACATCATGAAGTTCAACAGGACCGCGCTCACCGGCGAAAACGTCTCGATGCATTCGATCCGCGACGACGCGGTCGAACTCGTGCAAGCACGCCGGATTTTCTGGGACCCGGCCCAAACCAAATGGATGCTCGAAGACGGCCGGTGGTTCACGTTCTTCCCGAACAAGAACTGGGATTACGTCGTCCCGCGCATCACGCGCAGGGCCGCGCCCATCGTTGAAACGCCTGAAGAACTGTTTGCCCTCGAACAAGCCCCCGAAACACGAACCGTCGGCCAACTGAGGGAGGATATTCGTCGCGCCGTCAGCCACGGCATGCCCGTCCAGGGCCACTGGACCGACTTCTACGCGAAGTTCTCCCAGCCGGCACTGGCGTTTGTAATGATTTTCCTCGCGATCCCGTTCGCCATGCGGCTGCGACGTGGCGGGCTCGCCATCGGGTTTGGCGTCAGCATCGCGATTGCCCTGGCGTATCTCATCCTGTTCCGCGTGGGCATGGGCCTTGGCCACGTCGAGCGAATCCCCGCCCCCGTCGCCGCGTGGCTCGCCACCGCCGTGTTCCTGGTCATCGGCCTCGAAATGTTCCGCAGAACACCCACCTAAGCGAAAAACGGGGACAGCCACCTTTTTTCGGCAGTTTGGAAAAAGGGTGGCTGTTCCCGTTTTTCGCCATTCTTTGCCTGCCTGTCCTTTCTTTTCGCCCGCCTCTTTGATCTGTCCGATTCGTCCGATCGTATTCTTGAATCTCCCCCTGCCGACGGTTAGACTTTCGAGAATAAGGCACAGCTTGCAAGGAGAAGTTGCCATGTTTGTTTCGATTCGCGATTGTCTTGTTGCTGTGGATGAGTTTTCCAGCCCTGTCGAGGGGCTTCGGCATGTTGATTTGGATGCGGTCGAGATCGAGTTGTCGCGGGATTTCATGGTGTACGCGATGGACTCGCGCGAAAAGGTGAAACTCGCGTCGGACGACGACGCCAGGGCATACAGGAAACATCTGGAAGGGCTGAAGGTGCGTCCGATCGCATTTTTGACGGCGGTGGATTTCAGCATGGGCGATCTCGATGCGCATTCGGCATACATCGCTCGAGCCATCGAGCTTGCGGACATCCTGGGGATGCCGGCCATACGGGTGGATTCGGCGATGCGCAAGGAACGCGAGCTGGATTTCATGTCGCGCGTGGACCTGATGGCGAAAGGGTTGGAGGAAGCGTTGCGGCGGACCTCCGGGCTGAACGTGGCGCTGGGCATCGAAAACCACGGGTTCCAGGGCAACAACCTGGCGTTTTTGCTCAACGTTTACCGGCGCGTCAACTCGAAGCGACTGGGTTCGACGCTCGATACGGGCAACTTCTACTGGCGCGGCTACCCGCTGGGCGAGCTTTACGGCATCCTGACCATCCTGGCGCCGTACGCCAAACACACCCACGTCAAAAACATCAAATACCCCCCCGAGGTGCGAGAAACCATCCGCGAGGCGGGCTGGAAGTACACGGAATACATGTGTGCCATCGAAGAGGGCGACATCGACCACAAGCGGGTGGCCAAAATCCTGGCGGACGGCGGGTATGACTTCGATTTCTGCCTCGAAAACGAGCTGCTTCACAAACTCAAGGGCGACGAGCGGGTCGCCGTGCTCGAACGCGATATCAAGCACCTGAAAGACTGCGTCAACGCCCTCAAGACCTGAGTTGATCGACCCGTAAAGCGGGAGTATTATCAGACTTGGAGATTTTGTGCAGGCGCAGTTCTCCCGCCGGGGTTAGCCCAACTTCCTCTCCGGAAGTTGGGTCGGTGTAAAATTCGAACAATAGAAAAGGGTGTTCCGTTTCATGGAAACGCTTCAGACGGTTGATTCGGCCTTTTCGGGCATGTCCGTCGAGGCCTGCTACCAGTGCGGCAAGTGCACGGGCGGCTGCCCGGTGGCGGGGCTGATGGACCTGATGCCGAACCAGTTGGTGCGGCTGGTGCAACTGGGCCGGCTCGAAAAGGCCATGGCGTCGACGGCCATCTGGCACTGTGTCTCGTGCCAGACCTGCACCACGCGCTGCCCGCAGTCGGCAGATTGCGCGGGCGTCATGGACGTGCTGCGGCAGATGTCGGCCGAGCAGGGGAAGGCCGCGCCGGAACTGCGCCGCGTGCTGGTGTTCCAGAAGGCGTTCCTGGACAACGTCCGGCGCAACGGCCGGCTCAACGAGGTCGAACTGATCGGTTTTTTCAAGACGCTGGCGTTCCTCAAAGATTTCAACATCCCGCTGCTGATGAAAGATACCCTGCTCGCACCCCAGCTTCTCCAGCGTGGCAAGCTGCACGTGTTTGGCGAGAAGGTGCGCGACCGGGCGGTGGTACACAGAATCTTCGACAGATGTATGAAGGCGGGTGAGAGGGCGTGAACATGGAATTCGGCTATTACCCCGGGTGCGCGCTGCACGGCTCGTCCAACGATTATGAAAAGAGCATCCGAGCTTGCATGAAGGCCCTGAACACCGGCCTCAAAGAACTCGACGACTGGATCTGCTGCGGGGCGACCGCGGCCCATTCGCTCAACCACAAGCTTTCTGTGGCGCTGCCGGCGCGGAACCTGGCGATCGCCGAGCGGGACGGCGTCGAGAGCGTGCTGGCCCCGTGCCCGATGTGCTCGATGGAGTTGATCAAGGCGGGGCGGGCGTTGCGCGAGAACGAGCCGATGCGCCGCGAGATGTCCGAGATTGTCGAGTTGAAGGTCGAGGGCAAGACCGACGTGATCAACCTGATCCAGGTGTTCGAGCGGATCGGCGTCGATGCCATCAAGGCGGCCGTGAAAACGCCGCTCGATGACCTGAAACCCGCCTGCTATTACGGCTGCCTGCTGACACGGCCGGCCAAGGTGGTCCAGTTCGACGATTGCGAGCGGCCCCGGTCGATGGAATCGATCCTCGAGGCGCTGGGCGCGGCGCCAGTCGAGTGGAACTACGCCACCGAATGTTGCGGGGCGGGGTTGACGATGGCGAACGAGGCGACCGTGCTCGAACTGGCCAACAAGATCCTGAAGAACGCCGCGGGCAGCGGCGCCAACTGCATCGTGGTGGCATGCCCGATGTGCCACGTCAACCTCGACATGAAACAGTCCGCGGTCGAGCGCCGGTACGATACCGAGCACAACCTGCCCATTTACTACTTGTCGGATTTGGTGGGGCTTGCGCTGGGATTGAACAAGAAAGAGCTTGCGATCGACAAGCATTTTGTGTGCGCGCACGCGCAGGTGAAACGGTAAACCTATGGCTAGAATCGGCGTATTCATTTGTTGGTGCGGCGAGAACATCGCGCGCACGGTCGATATCGAAAAGGCCACCGCGGAAGTTGCCAAAATGCCCGGTGTCCGGTGCGCGATTAATTACAAGTACGTGTGCTCGGACCCCGGCCAGGCCATTGTGCGCGAGAAAATCCAGAGCGAGAAGCTCGAGGGCGTGGTCGTGGCATCGTGCTCGCCGCACATGCACCTCAAAACGTTCCGTGCCGCCGCCAAGACCGCGGGGCTGAACCCGTACCTCGTCGAGATGGCCAACATCCGCGAACATTGTTCGTGGGTGCACCATGACAGGGAAAAAGCGACGGAGAAAGCCATCGGCCTGATTCGGATGGCCGTGGGCAAGGTGCTGCGGAACCGGGCGCTCGATCCCATCAAGGTGCCACTGACGAAACGCGCACTCGTGATTGGCGGCGGCGTGGCCGGCATCCAGGCGGCGCTCGACATCGCCGACTCGGGGTGCGAGGTGGTGTTGGTCGAGCGCGAACCATCGATCGGCGGGAAAATGGCCGGCCTGTCCGAGACGTTCCCGACACTCGATTGTTCGCAGTGCATCCTGACGCCGAGGATGGTTGAAACGGGCCAGCACCCGAACATCAAGCTGTATTCGTACAGCGAAATCGAGGGGATCGAAGGCTTCGTTGGCAACTTCAGCGTGACGATCCGCAAGAAGGCCCGGTACATCGACATCGACAAGTGCACGGGCTGCGGCGAATGCTGGACCAAGTGTCCGTCCAAGAAAACGCCCAGCGAGTTCGACTACGGCCTCGCCAACCGCACCGCCATCTACATGCCGTTCCCGCAAGCCGTGCCGGCGCGGCCCGTCATCGACAAGGACGCTTGCATCAAGTTCAAAACCGGCAAATGCGGCCTGTGCCTGAAACGCTGCCAGGCCGGCGCCATCAATTTTGATGATGAAGACAAACTCGTGACCGAGCAGGTCGGCGCCATCATCACCGCCACCGGCTACCAACTCTACGACATCGGCAAAGACCAGCCCAACGCGAAACTTTCCGGCTACGGCGAGTATGGCTACGGCGAATATGCCGACGTGATCAACTCGCTGCAGTTCGAGCGGCTCAGCTCGGCTTCCGGGCCGACGAGCGGCGAGATCAAACGGCCGTCGGACGGCGAGACGCCGAAAAAAATCGTGTTCCTCTCGTGCGTGGGTTCGCGCGACAACGCGAAGGGCATCTCATACTGCTCGAAGATCTGCTGCATGTACACGGCCAAACACACGATGCTCTACAAGCACAAGGTACACGACGGCGAGGCCCACGTGTTCTACATGGACATCCGGGCCGGCGGCAAAAACTATGAGGAATTCGTGCGCAGGGCCATCGAACAGGACGGGGCCATCTATCACCGCGGGCGCGTCTCGAAGATCACGCGCGAGAACGGCAAGCTGATCGTGCGCGGGGCCGACACGCTGGCCGGTGAGCCCGTGACGATCGAAGCCGACATGGTGGTGCTGGCCGCGGCGATGCGGCCCGCGGTAGGCGTGCTCGAGTTGGCTCAGAAACTCAAGGTCGGCTACGACGAGTTCGGTTTCCTCTCGGAGTCGCACCCGAAACTGCGGCCGGTCGAAACCAACACGGCGGGCATCTACATCTGCGGCGCGTGCCAGGCCCCCAAAGACATCCCCGAGGCCGTGGCGCAGGCTTCCGCGGCGGCGAGCAAAGTGCTGGTGATGTTTGGCAAGGGCGAACTGACGCGCGAACCCGAGATCGCCCTGATCAACGAGACGACCTGCGCGGCCTGTTATGCCTGCGTCCGCACCTGCCCGTATGGCGCGATCGACAAGGCCGAAATCCGCGACCGTAAAGGCAATCTGATCAAGTACACCGCCCGTGTCAACCCGGGCTTGTGCATGGGGTGCGGGACGTGCGTGGCCGTGTGCCCGTCAAAGAGCGCTGACCTCGAAGGGTTCAGCGAGCAGCAAATCTATGAAATGGTGAAGAACCTGATATGAGCGACACAACGGGATTTGAACCGAAAATCGTGGCGTACGTGTGCAACTGGTGCACGTACCTCGGCGCGGACCTCGCCGGAACCAACCGGCTCGAGTATCCGCCCAACGTGCGGATCGTGCGGCTGCCGTGCACGGGCCGGATCGATTTCAACCTGATCATCAAAGGGTTTGAGATGGGCGCGGACGCCGTGATCGTGTCGGGCTGCCACCCCGGCGACTGCCATTACACGGCCGGCAACTATCACGCGCGGCGGCGGTGGACGCTGTTCCGCGAACTGCTCGAAACGCTTGGCTTCGAGATGGACCGGATCCATTTTGCGTGGATCTCCGCGGCCGAAGGCAAGAAATTTCAGCAGTTCATCACGGAAATCACGGAGAAGACGCGGGCGCTCGGGCCCTACACCGCGTATCGCGAGATCTGCGAGGCGTCCCGATGATCGACCAACTGCGCCAGACCTGCAAGAAGCTGCTCGAAGAAGGCGCCGTCCAAGTCGTCATCGGTTACGGGCAGGACAAGCCGTCCATGATGCCGCACCCCGTGTTCATCACCAAACCCGAAGACACTGACCGGCTTGTTTGGAACGACCTCTGTTTCGCCAACCTCGCCGCATACGTGACGCGCAAGGAGATCAAAGCGCTGGGCAAACCCGCCGTGATTGTCAAGGGCTGCGACGAGCGCGCGCTGGTGGTGCTCGAGCAGGAGTCGCAGTTCACGCGCGACGGCATCTACGTGATCGGCATGGCGTGCGACTCGCTTCCAGCGAGCGGCATGGGCAACCCGCGCGCGGCCAAATGCGCGTCCTGCGCCGTAAGGACGCCGCGTTACGCCGACGTGACAATCGGCGAAGCCGCGGTGGGGTCGAGCGCGGTGGGGTCGAGCTCCTGCTCGACCGCGGACACCGAGTTTGCCGACCTCGATGAGTTCATGAAGAAGACCCCAGCCGAACGCCTTGCCTACTGGAAAGTGGAACTTTCGCGGTGCGTGAAGTGCTACGCGTGCCGCGAAGTCTGCCCGATGTGCTACTGCAACCGGTGCCTCGTCGACAAGAACCGGCCCACCGCCATCGACACCTCCGCCACGATCAAAGGCAACCTCGCTTGGCATATCGCGCGCGCGTTCCACCAGGCCGGCCGGTGCGTGGGCTGCGACGAATGCACCCGCGCCTGCCCCGCCGGCATCAACCTGCGGCTGCTCAACCAGTCGCTGGCGAAAGCGGCCGAGCGCGCGTTTGCGTACAAGGCCGGGATGGATAAGGAAACGCCGCCCGTCATCGGGTCGTACAGCCTCGAAGACAAGGAGAGTTTCATCGAGTGAGCGACGTGATTTCCAAAAACGATCTGCTCCGGCTTGTCGATCAGTGGCTGGCTGAAGGCAAGCGGGTGATCGGCCCGGTGAAAATGGGCGATGGTGTAATCCTGTACGCGCCGGTGGCGGTATCGGGCCAGTTGGTGCTCGACGGGTTTGTCCACCCGGCCAACTCGATCAAGGAAGCCGTGTTTCCACGATCCGAGACGATCTACACCTACACGTTCAACGGACAGGAAATCGAACTGAGCGACGTCGAGCCGGATTGCACCGAGTGCATCGTAATCGGCGCGCGGCCCTGCGACGCCGCAAGCCTGCCAATCCTCGACCACCTGTTCAACTGGGACTACCAGGACAAGTTCTACAACGCACGCAGGGCCGCCACCACCGTCGTGACGCTTGCGTGCACCGAATACGACGACGACTGTTTCTGCACGAGCGTCGGCCTCGGGCCCGCAGCCAATCAAGGCAGCGACGCCATGCTGAGCAGCGCGCCGGACGGCGCGCACGGGACGTGCGTTTTCGAGGTGCGCGCGCTTACCGACAAGGGCCAGGCGCTATTTGGCGGTAAGACCGGTGGGAAAACCTCGGCGGCGGAGATCAAGGTGCCCATTTCCGACGGGCCCGCCAAGAAATTCGACACCGTCGATATCGAGACATTCCTGAAAAACAACTACGAGAGCGAGGCGTGGCGCGATATCACGATGCGGTGCCTCGGGTGTGGCGCGTGCGCGTACAACTGCCCCACATGCCACTGTTTTGACATCGTCGACGAAGGCGACGCGGCCGGCGGCAGGCGTGTGAAAAATTGGGACAGTTGCCAGTTCGGCCAGTTCACCGTGCACGCATCCGGCCACAACCCGCGGGCCGTCCAGGCCCAGCGACAGCGACAGCGCATACAGCACAAGTTCCGAATCTACCCCGAGAAGTTCGGCGCCATATTGTGCACGGGCTGCGGCACATGCACACGCAACTGCCCCGTCGGCCTTGGCGTGCTCAACACGCTTGAAGCGATCGCGGCGATCGCCCGCGCATCGATCGAGGTCAAGTGATGGAAAACGCGAAAAAAGGGGACGCTGCACTAATTTCGCAACCGACACAGCTGCATTTAGGCACGGACCCATGCGAGAAATTAGTGCAGCGTCCCCTTTTTTCCCAAGAGGTCAAGTGATGGAAAACATCTATAAACCCGAGTTGATGGAAGTGCTCGAGATCAAGCAGCACACCGCCGACGTCAAATCCGTGCGAATCAAGTTTCGCGACCCCGCCGCGGGCGAGGAATTCAGCTTCAACGTCGGCCAGTTCGGGATGTTCTCAGCGTTCGGCGCGGGCGAATCCACATTCAACATCTGCTCGAGCTCGAATTGGAAAGACCACCTCGAATTCTGCTTCCGCAAAACGGGTAAAGTCACCGAAGTCCTCTGGCAAATCGACGAGGGCGACACCATCGGCTTCCGCGGACCCTACGGCAACAGCTACCCCTTCAACGAGTGGAAAGGCAAGAACCTGATTTTCATTGGCGGCGGGATCGCCATGCCCCCGATCCGATGCGCCATCTGGTACGCGCTCGAAAACCGAGCCGACTACGGCAACATCACCATCGTCTACGGCGCGAGAACCGTCGGCGACCTCGTGTTTGTCGACGAACTCGACCAGTGGGCGCAGAAAGAACGCACCCGCGTCATCCAGTGCGTAGATCCCGGCGGCGAAACCCCCGAATGGAAACACGAGATCGGCCTGATCCCCCACGTCATCGAGCGCTCGAGCATCCCCGCAGAAAACGCCGTTGCCCTCGTCGTCGGCCCGCCGATCATGATCAAGTTCACCCTACCCGTCCTCGACAAAATGGGTATGGCCAAAAAAGACATCTACACCAGCCTCGAAAACCGGATGAAATGCGGCATCGGCAAATGCGGCAGATGCAACTGCGGCCCCGTCTACGTCTGCAAAGAAGGCCCCATCTTTAGCTTTGAGCAGCTAAGCCAACTTCCCGCCGACTATTGAGGCCTGTTCCTGCTGTTTCCCGTTTCCCGCACGTTACGATCCGGTCTCTTCCGTGCCTCAATCCGCGCCCGTGTCATTCGCTCCCGCATCCCGCCTTCATTCAAAAACGCCCTCTCCAACTGGCGAATCTGCCGGTCGAGCAGATAGTTGGCCTGGTGGATCAAACAGATGATGATGTTCGCTACAGTCTCGGCACTACGCGCCTCGATATATGGCCTATAAGTCTCATAGGACACATGGGTCTCATGGGACTCATGATCTCCCCGCGACGGTTTCCTCCCTTGGGCCAACCGCCGAACTGCCTGCGCCGCCTTGCTGGTCTTATCCCAGAGGGCAAGGCCACGTGTCCGGAGGAAGTCGTGGTAATCCTCGAGCAGTTCCTCCAGGCTCGTCCGGGCCACGCCCAAAAGTTTAAGCTCCATTTCCTTGGACGTCCCCGAAGCCATCGTGCCTTCCACGATATTCTGCTTGCCGGATCGCGCCGATTGGATCATCTGTCCTTTAGTGCGGTCGGTAGGATCGACAAACCGCTTGCAGAAACACATCGTCGCGTCGTAAACGATGAGCGCCTTGCGGTACGACAACAGCTCGCGATAATCCCCATGCGTCGGAATGAAACCCTCACCACCCGATTTTCCCATAGGTTTTGCCTCACCCAAGCCGCCACCCTACCACCCTCCGCACACAGGTTCGACAAGGCCGCGATTTGGGCATGGGTCATATAGGTCCCATAAGTCCTATAAGTCCCATAAATCACATCATTTAGCCGCGCCCTTCCGCCGAAAACAGTGTCGCACTCGTAGTCAGCCCGCCCATCATGATCCGGTTCACCCTCCCCGTGCTCGACAAAATGGGCATGGCCAAAAAAGACATCTACACCAGCCTCGAAAATCGAATGAGATGCGGAGTCGGCAAATGCGCCCGGTGCTCCCGCACCGGTCGATGCCAACTCCGGCCCCGTTTACGTCTGCAAGGTTCACCGGGGCGTTGCCCCGGCCTTTTACCTGTTACGCTTTCAGCGTATAAAGACAGCGAACCCATTGCGCGCTGGGCGGTGGCGCGTTTCCGGAAACCCATCCTGTAAATCCTGTTATCCTGTCTGATATGCCGTATGCTATATAATGCGACTCATGGGAATAGACCAGACAACGATAGACGAAATTGTGCGGCGTGTGACGAGCGTCGTGCCCGCGAAGAAGATCATTGTTTTCGGCTCGGCGGCGACAGGCCAAATCACGCCCGACAGCGATGTTGACCTTTTGGTAGTGCAAGCCGACCCAGGCGATCGGCGCAAGGAAAGCGTCCGAATCCATAGTGCGCTGCGCGGGCTGGGCTATCCGTTCGACGTGATAGTGATAGGCGCCGAATGGTTCGAGGCCAGTAAGAATGTCATCGGCGGCATCGCCTACCCGGCAAACAAGTATGGGCGGGTGATTTACGATGCTGCATGAGGAAGAAGTCCGAAGAAAACTTGTCAGCCGTTGAAGAATTTCGCGCTGTCTGGGACGCCCCCCGGCAGTTGTGGGGGGTGTCCCTTTTTTTGAACATGCCCTTCTTGCCAACAAAAGTGGGACACCCCCCACAACTGCCGGGGGGCGTCCCAGACGCGGGACCGAATCGGAGGCGGAATCCATGTCGCAAGTCGTATCCGTAAAACCGCTGGCGGGCGCGGTAAGATAGAAGGGGGTATGGGGTTTGGGGAGCGAAGGATGAAGGATGAAAAAGAATTCGACACAAGCCCAAGTGACTATTGAGCGGCTTGCTTAACGGGCGAGGTCTAGATATATTCTCCGTGTAGTCCGTGGCCTCCGTGGTTGATGTAGTGAACCACGGAGGCCGGGGAGAACACGGCGAAAACGTACTTGGATGTTGTTCACGCGGTGAGGTTGTATGGAACAGAATTCAATTGGGCGGAGAGACTTGACGCATGACCTTTTGCTTCCGACGTTGCTGTTTGCATCGATTGGCGGGTTGACGTGGGCGGTGCGTGGATGCTCGGGGTTTGGTGCGTCGGCGGGCTGCATTTTTGCCGGTGTGATGCTGGGCACGGCGTGGTGGTTCATCTCGCGCGACCCGGCCGGGGTCCAGTCGCGGCGGTATACGTCGGGTTGGATCATCCTGGCGATGACCGTGGCGTTCGGGATAGCCGGCAACCGCGGCTGGATGCAATGGCCCAGCTTCTGGAACAACCAGCTCATCATTAACTACGACACGCGGGAGTCCGTTTATATCTCGCGCGCGTACGGGTTCGCGTGGCTGTTCATAGCGGGCATCCCGTGGGCAGGCCTCGGTGCGTGCGGGATTGCGTGGTGCGCGTCCGCCCGGCGGACGTCTGCGCTGCAATGGCTGGCCCGGCTTGCGTGCGGGATCGGCGGCGCCTATATCCTGAGCGTGGTCTTGTACAACCGGTACCCGGAAGTGTTTTTGCCGCTCTACTCGAGCCTGAAGGACAAGTACCAGGACCTCGGAACGAACAATGCGCTTTGGAAACTCGTCCGCGACAACCGGGAATCCATGATCCAAATGGGGTTGTACCTGGGTTTCCTGTTATTTGAAGTCGCACGGCGCGATTGGAGAAACGTGACGCTGATTTCGACGGTGGGCCTGCTGAACGGCGTGGGCTGGTCGTTGTTGCAGAACTGGTCGTGGGCCAGCGCGTGGTGGCCTGATGCCCATTTCAACTTTTGGCGCTGCTGGGAAACGTCCGGCGGCATCAGTATCGGCATCGCTTATGGCGTAGCGTTCTGGCTCGTCAACCGGCGTCCAAAACGCGGCGTCCAGGCCGCGCCTGTTACACAGGCGGCTCCGAGCCTGGGCTGGCTGGCGGCGTTCATCGTCACGGCGTTGATCATCGGCGTTGTTTCGCTCGAGATCGTGCCCATATGGTGCACGGTCCTGCTGACCCTTGTCGCCGTCGTTTTTGCAGTCGCCTACTACGCGAGGGCCGGAAAGCAGGCAAACGCCGCGGTCTGGTCGCCTTACGGCCCGAACCTCGAGCGGTGGGGCGCCTACACGGGCTTGATCCTCGGGCTCGGCCTCTCCATCAAGAACGGCCTGAAAGGCTGGGCGAACATCTACCTCGGAAACGAAGGCTACTGGGATAACGTGTTCATAAACATCCTCGGGCCGGCCATGATTCTCGGGTTGGCAGGCGTCTCGCTGTGGATTCTCTTCCGGCCACGTCCCGCCGGCCCGCGGGACGACCCGTTCCCGCGCGCCTACGGGCTGATGTGGGCCGTCCTTTTGGTGCAGAACATTATTGCGCAACTCATCACCGGCCCCCACACCAACTGGAGCGAGGTCGCTTTCTGCCTTTATTACGCATTGCTGTTTATGATCACGGCCGTCATTGTCTACCACTATCACTTCGTGACGCGCGTCCTGAAAGCGCCGTCCACGACGGGCTGAGACAAAGCATCATGTGAAACCCGTGAAAAAGCTTCAGCACCCGAAGAAGTAGAGCCAAAACAGGGATTGACAAGCTGGTAAGAAACCTGCACCAGTCCACAAAACACCTTCAAAAACGGCAACAAACCTAAGCAAAAAACGGGGGTTGACTCGATTTTCGGCCCGTAGGCGGTTTGAAAATCGTGTCTGTCCCCGCTTTTCGCGGCCTCCAACAAACGCGCCTGCCTTTTTCACCAACTCCACAGCCACCTATTTCCGGACTATGCGTCTCTGGCCAACTAATCACCTCCTGCCGCAATCCAGTCGCCTGCCCAACTCAAGCCACGCATGCCCGCCCCCCCCACGACCACCCCGCTTAAACCCCCTCTTGCACCACTCGCGTCTCCCGCGCCTCCGTGGCTACCCACAAGTGTTTGACGATCGACGGCCGCCAGTCTCCGAACGAATTGCCGGTGCGTTTCCGGAAACCCATCCTGTAAATCCTGTTATCCTGTCTGATATGCCGTATGCTATACATAGCGATAGGCGCCGAATGGTTCGAAGCCAGCAAGAACGTCATAGGCGGCATCGCCTATCCAGCCAACAAGTATGGAAAGGTAATCTATGACGCCGCCTGAGGAAGAAGTCCGAAGAAAACTTGTCAGCCTTTGGACAGACAAGGCGGCTCAGGATCTGGATGCCGCCGAAATTCTCATGCAGCAGGAACCGCCGTTGCTGTATCCGGTCTGCTTCCACTGCCAGCAGGCTTCCGAAAAGTTATATCAAAGCGTTCCTCCAGAGATGCCGACTGGGCCTTCTACCAGCAACGCCGCAGAGACTGCCGGGAATCTAAACCCGGACCCAGTCCCGACCAGTTCGACTACGTCCCGCCCGACCAGCAAGAACTCACCAAACAACGCGCACAAAACGCCAAATCGCAAGCCCGAAAAGCCCTGACCCGAGCCGTACTACTCGCCAACGACAACAACACAACCGAAGCACTCGAGCAATGGCGGCAAGCCTCTCTCGCCGACCCGTCCTTCACCGACAACTTGACCGCACGCCTCCGCAAAACCATCCGCGCACGCCAACGCGCGGCCGCGCGCTTGAATCCGCTGCCATGACCGCCAATGTACCCCGACCAACGTTGAATAGTAGGCCGCCGTGCCGATGTCGGCCGGAGGTGCTGGTGGTGGCGGCGCGGTGGGGTTGCGCTCCCGCGCGACCGCTATTGTGGTGTGGGCGTCTCGCCTGCGCTTCCCTGCGTGAGCTTAATTTGGCCCAAGTCTTGGAGGCCGCCGGGTTGGATGGTGATTTGTGGGGTTTCGGCGGATAGGCCGGAGTCGGTGCGGAGTTTGAGGGTGAAGATGCCTGCGGGTACGGGGCCGAAGAGGGCGACGCCTTTTTGGTCGGTGGTGGCTTCGGTAGGCCACCATGGGCCTTGCGTGGGGTGGTACATCATGAGGGCGACTTTTTGGTGTGCGGCGGCGGCGCCGTCGGGCGCGACGAGTTCGGCGCGGAGGGTGCCGCTGAGCACCATCACGAGTTTCAGGATGCCGGGTTCGGTAACGGGGCCGGGAAAGACGTCGTAGTAGTTGTTGGCGAACGTTCCCAGGGTGAAATCCCAGCCGCGGATGTAGAGCCGCTGGTCGGGCGGGACGAACAGTACGGCGTCGCCGTTTTGGTTGGCGGGTTCGCCGATGGCGACGGGTTTCTCGAACGCGTTGGGTTGGGCGACGGCGACGGGCGCAACGCCCGGCAGGGGATTGCCGTCGAGGTCGACTATTTTCACGCGCACGGGCGCCCAGCCTTCGTGGGGCGGCTCGGGTACGGCCGCCGTGTGAGCGGGCTCGGGGGACTTGGCTGGCGCGGCGGGCGGTTCAGGCGGATTCGAGCACGCGGCGAGGGCCAAAACAAGGACAAAGGACAAAGGACAAATGAAAAATGAAAGACAGACTGGAGTCCGGAGACCGGAGTCTGGAGCAAGAAAGGAAAGGACAAAGGACAAAGGATGAAGCAAGAAGAGCTTTAAGAAATTGGCACAACGCGGTGGGGTCGCGCTCCCGCGCGACCGTGGGATAATGAAACAGACCTTGGTTTTAGGTACGCCTCCTCCTTCGCCACCGCACGGTCGCGCGGGAGCGCGACCCCACCGTGTTGCTGCATGCGCAACTTCCAGCATGGATTTCACGGTTGGGTTGACCCGAACTGGACGTCGTAGAGGCGGCGGTAGATGCCGTTTTTGGCCATGAGTTCGCGGTGCGGTCCCTGCTCGACAATTTGGCCGCCCTCGATCACGAGAATCCGGTCGGCGCGCTGCACCGTTGAGAGTCTGTGTGCGATGACGATGGTGGTCCTGCCGACGACGAATTCTTCGATGGCTTTTTGAATGGCCTGCTCGCTTTCGGAATCGAGGCTCGATGTGGCCTCGTCGAGGATGAGGATCGCGGGGTCTTTGATGACGGCGCGGGCGATGGCCAGCCGCTGGCGCTGGCCGCCCGAGAGCGTTGCGCCGGATTCGCCGATCGTGGTGTCGTACTTGAGCGGGAGCTTCTCGATGAACTCGGCGGCGTGCGCGGCCAAGGCGGCCTGGTGAATCCGTTCGAGCGCGTAAGTCTCTCGGCCGAAAGAGATGTTTTCTTGGACGGTTTCGTTGAACAGTATGGTGTCCTGCGTGACGATGCCGATCTGGTCGCGGAGGCTTTTGAACGTGGCGTTGCGGATGTCGACGCCGTCGATGGCGACGGAGCCGGCGGCGACGTCGTAGAAGCGGGGGATCATCTTTACGATGGTGCTCTTTCCGGCGCCGCTCGAGCCGACGAGCGCGACCATCTCGCCTTTCTTGACCTCGAACGACACGCCGCGCAGCACCGGGTCTTTGCCGTTGTAGGTGAAATGGACGTCTTGGAAGGCCAGCATGTTCTGGAGCGGGGGCAACTCGACCGCGTCCTGGGCCTCGATGATGTCGGACTTGGCGTCGATGAACTCGAACACGCGCTCGGCGCTGGCCACGCTCGATTGGATCATGTTGTTTACGGACGACAGTTTGCGCAGCGGGTCCATCATCATCACCAGCGCGCCGAGCAGGACGGCGACGTCGATTACGTCGACGCGGCCCGCTTCAATCCGGCGATTCGCCAGCAACATGAACATGAGCAGGCCGACTACAAGCAGGAATTCGGTTGCGGGTTCGATGGCGGCGTCGTACCGGACCATCCGGATGAGGTATCGGCGGAGTTTAGCGAGCTCGGTTTTGATGCGGGAGGTCTCGTAGTCCTCCATGTTGTAGGCTTTGACGACCATGATGCCGCGGACGGCTTCGGCGGCGACGGTGGCGGTTGAGGCGATTTTTTGGAGGGACCTCCGCACGCTCTTCTTGACTTTTCTGCCGACGGTGACGATGACGTAGCCCACGGCGGGGAGGACCAGCAGGACGATCAGGGTGAGCTGCCAGTCCAAGCTCAGGGCGACACTGAGGAAAAAGGCCAGTTTGAACGGCTCGCGGAAGAGTTTGACGAAGGTGTTGGCGAGCCCGCGGTTCACCATGAAGATGTCGTTGGTGAACCGGGCGAGGATCTCGCCGGTCGAGTGTTGCTCATAGAACGAGATGGGCATTTTCATGATGTTGGTGAACATCTCTTCGCCCAGTTTGACGCTGATGCCCGCGCCGATCGAGCCGGCGAAATATTCCTGCACGAACCGGGCCGTCCCGCCGATTGCGGCGAGAGCCAGAACAATGCCGGAAAGCAGGGCCAAGGCGAACGCGCGGTTGGCCCGCATGTCCAGCACCAGTGCGGCGGCGCGCGCCTGTGCGTCTTCCGGCACAATCCAGCGCGTCACGAAGCTCTTGTCCGCCCATTCCTGCCCGACCGATACATATTTACTGACTTCCGCCATCACGGCCGGCTCGTCCAGGTAGAGCAGCTTGAGGACGGTCCCGGCGGCCAGCAGCATCGAGGTGAGCGAGCCCGCGACGGCTATGGCAAACAGTACCGACACCGCGAGCCGCAGCTTGTAGTGCCACGCATAGGCCAGCACGCGCCCGTAAGTCTTTATGGCGCTTTGACGCGGCCCGACCCATTGGGGCGGCCCCGCGTCGTCGACTTCACATGCTTCATACCACGAA
>DATKVG010000212.1:0-17604 GCA_035530195.1 Bathyarchaeia archaeon
CCGACGGCCATTTCTTGACGCCAGGCTCGAAATCGGCCATTTCACTGACGAAATCAACACTTTCCCACCTACCGATGACGTAGGGATCGTCAACGAACTGGGGCGGGTTTTCGGAGATGTAGTCGGCGGGATTGATTTTGACATGAGCGGGCGCGGTGGGCGCCGTTGAAGGGCCGACATACTTGAGCACGTAATATTTGGGTGCCATGCCCCTGATACTAACGTCGCCGCTGATCCACTCGAACAGGAGGTACCGTTGGCCGTTCATGTCTTGGATGACGTAACGGGCCAGCGACTTGTCTCCGGGGTGGTAGATGGTCCCATTGCTCCAACTCCACGGCCCGGATGTGCGGCCGCCCTGCATGAACTCCATCCCTTTAAGATAGAAGTCGCCTTGCCAGGATCCGTGTTCTGGGTCGAACTCTTCCACGGTATCGACGAAATCGACCGTCTCCCATTTGCCGACGAGCAGGCGGTCGTTGACGAACGGCGGCGCCGAATCGGCATGGTATTGTTCAGATCCGCGCACGATAGCCCGTTCAACCGGCGTCGGGGGGACGTCCCCTTGATCCTCGATGGCACCCTGATATTCAAGGACATAGTAGCTGGGCTTCTGGCCGCGTATCAGCACATCCCCGCTCATCCATTCCATGAACAGGTAACGCTTGCCGCGGATGGTTTTGGTCTCATACTTGGCGTTGGACTGGTCGCCGGGATGGTAGAGCGACCCATTGCCCCACGACCAGGGGCCGGATGTGCGGCCGTTGGGCAGGAAGTCCAACTGCTTGAGATACAACTCGCCTCTGAACTGGCGCTTGCCTGGCTTGAACTTGGCGGGCGAATTCACGAAGTCAACAGCTTTCCACCTGCCCAGAACCGAGGCTCCTTCGTCGGAAACCGTTACAGCCGGCACGCCCTGCTGCTGTCCGCCGGCCGTGCCGAAAAGAAGAGCCGTGGCCGCCACCATTACGAGTCCCGCAGCCGCTATGGCGACGGCGACGGGCCGGGCCACGTAGAGCGCCATAGGCCGGGCCGAATCCAGGATGCGCTGCACCCGGTGGCCCAGCGAGCAGTTGAACGCCATCACGCCGGCGCACGCCAATCTCGACGGGTCCCTCAGGCATCTTTCGGCGACGCTGGTCAGTTGTTCGGCATAATCGGCCCCGCCACCCCCCATCAAAACCACGTAATCGTCGGCAATCTCGTCGTTCATCCATTCCATCTTGCTCGTGAATGCGTAGATCAGGGGCTGGAAGAAAAGCAACGCCCGCATGACGCGCCCTGCGAGGTTCCAGAGGCCGTCGCGCCGGGCCAAGTGGGCCAACTCGTGGTACAGCACGTATCTCAATTGCGAACTGGTCATGCTCACTTCGGGCAGGACAACCGCCGGATTGAGAATGCCCACCAGGCATGGGCTGTTGACTTCGCCGCTTACCAGCACGGTCGGTGCAGGCACTCTTAGCTTCGACGCCAACCCTGAACAGGCCTTCTGCACGGAATGAGGGGCAGGAGTGGCGTCCAACCGCATCCGCCGCATCCAGATGCAAGCCCCGGCAATCCTTAAAAGCAGGACTGCCGTCGTCACCAGGGCGGCTGACGCAAGCACTATGTACAACACGGAACCTCGGCTCTCCGGGGCAGCTGATGCTGGTCGAGCCTCGATGCGCAAGATCTCGTGACGCGGAGCAAGCGCTGGAGAGAGTTCCGGCACAGCCGCGACGGGTTCGGGCCGCCCCGGCGGGGTCCGAACGCTGTCGAGAAGGCCTTTGTTCAGCCCCGCCGCGCCCGTGAGTCCCGTCACAAGCGGGCTCAGGAAAACGGCCGCCAGTACCACCCGCATAATCGCCGACTGCATCGCCGGCCCCTGGCTTCGTGCCAGCCGTACCGCCAGAAAACCCACCGACAGCAACACCGTCGATTGAACCAGCACGCTTACCACCCAAAACGCCCACTGCTCACATAGCACGCCAATGCCCTCTGCATGGAACGCTGCAAAAGCACTCATGGCTGTTCCTCCCTCTTCTTTTTCCCACGCGCTTCATGGATCAAATTACGGATATTATTGAGTTCCTCACCGGAAATCCGCTCATTCTTCAGAAGGTACGAAATCAGGCTTGATGCCGAACCTTCAAACATTCGATCGATAAAGCCCTGGACAGCCGGAACCCGGATCGCGTCGGGTTCAACCAAAGCGCGGAAATAAAACGTATGGTCGCGGGTCGTGTGGCCCACAGCCCCCTTCGTCTCGAGTTTCCGCAAGAGGGTTTGCACCGTGCTGCGCGCAAGCGGGTTGGACTCGTTCAGCGCCAGCGTGATTTCGCGGGCCGTGAGAGGGCCCCGGCTCCACAACAATTGCATTATGTGAAGCTGAATCTTTCCAAGCCGCGGCAGTAACATCTCAACGCCCTCCCAGCCGACAGGTTGTTACTAAAGTAAATTTACCAAAGTAGACACTCCCTGTCAAGCAGAAAAATCGGCCACAAAGGAAAGCCCCATCTCGCCCGCACTCCTTGGAACGGCCTGGGACACAGCCGAGGCGGTTATTTCCCGATGCAGAATGAGGAGAAGATGGTGGCGAGGATGTCTTCGGGGGTGGTTTCGCCGGTGATTTCTCCGAGCGCATCGAGCGCTTCGCGGAGGTCGGCGGCGAGGAATTCGGGGGATGCGTTGAAGTTGTCGAGTAGGCGCGTGACGGCGGTGGCGGCCCTGTGCAGGCTGTCGCGTTGATGTGCGCGCGAGATCAGGCCGTGCTCGGGCGCGATTGCGGCCGAACCCAGCAACAGCCTTCCGAGGGCCTCTTCGAGATCGTTCAATCCGTCGCCCATGATTGCGGATACGGGGGTGCACCCCGCAAACCGGCCTGCCCAACCGGGCGGCGGGGCGGTCGGCGCCAGGTCGATTTTGTTCCATGCAACCCAAACGGGGCGCTCCAACGCCTCGAGTTCCGCGGCAAGCGCCTCATCTTCCGGCCCGGCGGCTGCCGCATCCACAACCAGCAGGACAAAGTCGGCGTTCCGTACGGCATCCCGAGCGATTTTCACGCCGATCCGCTCGACGGCGTCGTGGGTGTCTCGCAAGCCGGCGGTATCCGTGATGCGAATGGGGATGCCGGCAAGCGTAATAAGCTCCTCGATGCGGTCGCGCGTAGTGCCGGGTACGGCGGAGACGATGGCGCGGGAGTCACGCAACAGGGCGTTAAACAGGCTGGATTTGCCGACGTTGGGCCGCCCGGCGATGGCCATCCCTGCACCTTCTCGGTAAAGCCTGCCGGCTTCGGCGGTATCGAGCAGGGCCTGCATGCCGGCGAGTGCGCCATCAAGTGTGTCGCGGAGGGCCGGGCCGACCAGGTCGGGGAGGTCTTCGTCGGGGAAATCCACGGCGGCTTCGACACGCGCCAACGCGTCAACCAAGACTGTCTTGATGAGGCCAATGTCGCGCGAAAGTGTGCCGGAGGCCGCGGACGCGGCGGCCCTGAGGCTGGCCTGGGTTCTCGCGCGGATCGTGTCGATGACGGCCTCGGCCTGGACGAGGTCGATGCGGCCGTTGAGGAACGCCCGTTGGGTGAACTCGCCGGGCTCGGCGAGGCGCGCGCCGCCGGTCAAGACCTGGTCGAGCACGGCGTTCAATGGGCCGGCCCCGCCATGGCAGTTGATCTCGACCACGTCCTCGCGCGTGTAAGAGTGCGGCGCGCGCATAATGTGGAGCAGCACTTCGTCGACAATGGCGCCTTGAGCCGTGACAACATGGCCGTACTGGACCCGCCCACGGCCTTTCGCCACTCCGTTGCCTGAAGCAGGCCTGAACAGCGCTGCCGCTATGGGCATCGCGGAAGGCCCGCTGATTCTGACGATCCCGATGCCGCCTTCGCCGGGCGGCGTCGAGATCGCCGCAATCGTGTCCTCAAGACTCTTGCGCGTCGCTGTCTGCTGCCTCCTCATCGGGAGCGATGATGTCCTCATCGGGAGCGACGACGTCCTCATCAGGGGCGATGATGTCCTCGTCTTCCGTCGCAACGGCGGCAGGCTCGGAGGAGGGACGCGATGACTCGCCGCGGCCGTTCCGCCGTCCTCGCCCGCCGCGGGGCCGGCGTGGGCGGCCAGTATCGCGGTCGCCGGTGCGGACCAGATTCTTAGGCGAGATGACGACGGTACGGATCGAAGACGTGCCCAGACTGAACGTGCGGACGTCGGGGTCGTCCTGGAGCGTGAGGTGGATAATGCGCCGCTCCTGGGGGCTAAGCGGCTTGACACGAACGTCGCGGCCGGTTTCTTTTGCACGCTCGGCGAGATGACGCGCCATCTCCTCGAGGTTTTCACGCCGCCGGTCGAGATAGCTCTCAACATCAACGATAAATCGTTCAACGGTTTCGCCGTCGCCGGGCCGCATCATTCTGTTGAGCAGGTACTGGAGGGCCTGGAGGTTTCTTCCTTTCCGGCCAATCAGTATGGCGGAATCCGGAGATTCGACGTTGACACGGGCGCGGCCGTCTTCGGTCAGGCTGCTGGTTACTTGGGCCTCGATTCCCATCTTGTTGACAATCTCGGCCAGAAGGGAGGCCGCCTCTTCGCGCCGGGTATCGCTGACGGGCGCCAAGTCGCGCTCCTCTTCCCGCACCGGCGCGGGGGCCGGCTCAGGTGCCGGCGAGGTTTCTGCGGACGGCGGTTCGGGCCGGGCTTCGCGCGGTTCGCGCCGCTTTGGCCGCTGTGGCCGTTCGGCCCGTTCAGGCCTTGCTGGCCGCTCAGGCCGCGGGCCGCGCTCAGGACGCGGCGGCCGTTCCGGGCGCGGGCCGCACTCGGGCCGCTCGGGCCGGGCGGGCCGTTCGGGCCGGGCAGGCCGTTCTTCGCGAGCGGCGGGCCGTTCGCCTCGGCGGCCTCTGTCTCGGTCTCTGTCGCCGCGGTCGCTACGTGGCCGCTCGCGGTCTTTGTCCCGGTCACGCTCTCGTTCGCCGCGCGGCTGTTCGCGATCTCTGTCCCGATCCCGGTCTCTGTCCCGTTCACGTTCACCGCGGCGGCGTGTGGGGACGTCTTTTTCGAGCGTGAGCTTTACTTTGACGTCGCGGGCGCCGATGCCGAAGATGCCGCGGCTGCCTTCGTCGAGGATTTCAATTTGAACTTCGTGAAGTTCGGCTCCGAGTTGTTCGAGTGCCTTTTTAATGGCTTCTTGTCTTGTTTTGGCGGTAGTTTCCACCGATCTCATCTTAAAAACGTTCCTCCGTCTGAGAGGCCGGTCTCATTGCCGGCCATTGGGTTGTGACCCACTTGCCCTTGTTGGCTGCGCCGCCGGTGGTGGATGTCATTTGGATTTCCTCTTGGAGTCCTTCTTGGCTTCTTTCTCCAACTGGCGCTTTCTAGCCATGGCAGCGGTGTAAAAATGCTGCTTTTTAGGAGGGGTCTTTTTGGGTTGCAATTCGATTTCGCCCACACGGACGAACTTCTGCTGGAGCATGCCCAGCACGGTGCTGGTGAGGATGTACAGGTTGAGGCCGGAGGCCATGTTGTAGCAGATAAAGCTGAAGAACACCGGCATGATGTTCATCATCAGCTTCTGCTGCGGGTTGGTGGCGGGGCCGGTGGTGGGGATGACTTTCTGGCTGGCCACCATGCTGATGCCCATCAGGATCGGGAGCAGGTTGATGTACTCAAACATGCCCACCAGCGGCACGTTCGCCAGCCCGGGCAGGTGGAACAGGTGGTCCGGCTGGGAAAGGTCCGTTATCCACAGCAAGAAATGGGCGCCGCGCAGTTCGTACGCTTGCCACAGCATCCGGTAAAGGGCAATGAACACCGGCATCTGCAACAGCATGGGAAAACAGCCGCCGACCGGGTTCACGCCTCGCTCCCGGTACATCTCCATCATTTTCTTGTTCAGTTCCTGCTGATTTTCGCCATATTTTTCCTTGAGTTGCTCGAGTTCGGGCCCAAGAAGCTGCATTTTCTTCATGCTTTTCATGCTCTTGAGCGTCAGCGGGAACATCGCTATCCGAACCACCGCCGTCAGAAAAATGATGGCAAGCCCGTAGTTGGCGATTATGTGTGCGTAGAACCAGTTCAGGAGGGCCAGCAGCAGTTTGGCGAACCAGTCCATCCACCACCAACTCTTACCAAAGAATTGCTGGGCCGTCTCAAGGGTTTTCCAGCCTTGCGTCAGTGCTACCTGCTCGTTGGGGCCGAGATACACACGGAACCCGTGGGTCTGGGTTTCGCCGGGCGCGAGGCTGAACCGGGGCGTTCCGAGCCCGACGCAGAAATCGCCGGGCACGCCTTCGGCGAGGCCGGCAGCCCCTTCAAACTCGGGCTTGAGCGCTACGACAAAGTAGGTGCTTTTCACGGCGATCCAGTCGACGGCGGGGGTCGTCATGAAATAGGGAGCGCCATTCTTGGACATCTTGGCGGTCGGCACTTCCTCGTTTTGGCCGCCCTTATGCCAGACAACGAGCTGCCCACCACGCATTTTTTGGTCGCCGGAGGTGACGTTGGGAGCCCAATTGAGGTAGTACGCGGGCGTCTGGTCCAACCCGAACGCGAGGTCTTCGGCAGCCAAGCTGCGATAGGCCACCTCGATCTCGAGCACGTGGGTTTGCGGGTCGAGCGTGAATTTCTTCTGGATCGCGCCGCGACCGGGGATCGTGAGTTCGAAAACGATCGAATTGCCGCCGTTTTGCGCCACTTCCCACAGCCGGTGGTCGAGTTGGTCTCGTAGCCCCTCCTCGGTGAAGCTGAGCCCGAGGGGATAGACGGCTTGGGTGTCGGGTTTGGCGGATTGGGGGACGAGTTGTTGCACCCCGCCGCTGTTCTGGGCCAGGACGGACGCCTGCTTGAGCCGGGCCCCGATCCGCGTAAAAACGAGATCCAGGTTCTGGTTCGACAGGCGCGCCTCGTATGCAGCGGGATCGTCAATGTCCGGGACCGGAGGGAGTTCAGGCCAGACCGGCTGGGCAGGTTCAGTCTGTGCCGCATCCCGTTGTGTCGACTCCTGCTGGGACTGGATGGGCTTTGGCGCCGGCGCGGGCTGTTTCGGGGGCGGCGGAAGGAAGAACTTGAAATAAACAACAACCAGTACGGCCATGAGAATGAAGGCAATCAGTTGATTGCGCATCATCTCCTTCTCGTGCTTATCCTCCAAACTTCTGGACTCCAAGCCGCGCGCGTAAGAACGCGCGTGGCGTTGGATGAGCCTTATGCGCCTTGCCCGCGCCGTTTCGGGACCGGATCGCTCCCGCCACGGCAGAACGGTTGGCACCGCAGGATGCGCCAGATCGCATAGCCGAAGCCGATGATGGCCCCGTGAAGACGAATGGCGTCGATGGCATACTGGGAACAGGAGGGGGTGAACCTGCAATTGTCGCCGAGCATGGGCGAGATGGCGATTTGGTACGCGCGGATCAGCGCCACCAGAACTCTAGCCACCAACCAAATCTCCCGTCTGGAAGAACTGCCGTATCGCCGACTCCCATTGGCCGTAGCTCCAACCCGCCGCGGCGGGCCGGGCGACTACTACGATGTGGACGTCTTGCGGCAACTGCTCGCGGTGCTTGCGGTATACTTCGCGGATGTAGCGTTTAACGCGGTTACGCACCACGGCCCCGCCGACTTTACGCGACACGGCGCACCCCATTTTCCGTCCCTGGCCTGCCTGCCGGACCCAATAGCCGATGAACGCCTCCCCGACGTATTTCTCACCGGTCGAGTAAACACGTAGAAATTGGCTTCTACGGGTGAGGCGCTCACGCTGAGGAAATCTCTGCTGGCCCGGCACAAAGGCTCATCTACCTATTTCTTTACCCGGTACGACGTACCGGCCTCATGCTGAAAGGCGCTTGCGGCCCTTTTGCCGCCGGCGCCGGATCACCGTCTGTCCACCCACCGTCGCCATGCGACTCAGAAAACCGTGGTTGCGTTTCCTCTTGAGGTTGGAAGGTTGAAACGTCCTTTTCACTACCCTCTCCTTACTCTAAAAAAGCTACAATGCCGCGCAGTACGGCATTTCCTAAACACAAGGCTGAATAAACGTTCTGCCAATTATAATATTTCTATGCGGTGTAGTCAAATCATCACTGCCAAAAATTGCACGGGCGGACGTTATCGGTATAATGCAGATTAGAATCTTTGTTGGCGGCGCTGGCGGTGAATAAACCTTTTATGCCGGGAGAAGCAACCGTCGGATGGATTTAAAGTTTCGAATTCTCCTTCTAGGGTTGGCGCCCCTCATTGCATTGGCCGGGCCACTGGCCGGGTGTTCCGGCAAAACAGAGAAAACGTACGGCTACTACCGGTTTGACGACAATTTTGGGAACGCGGTCTCGGTGGACGGCCCGGTTGCCCGGCCGGAAGGCCAGAGACGATTGTTGAGCCTGACCGGGGGCTGGACGAGCGAGACCGGGGCGACGACGGTGGAGGAATCGGAATCGAGACTGGTTTTCTCGGCCTCCGCGGCCGACCGCCTGGAAAGCCCCAAAGGTCTTCAGATCGCCGGGTTCACCACGGACTTGATCGTGCTGAAAATGAACGTGAGCGGCGCCAATACGGTCTTTTTGAACTGGATACCCAAGGGCGCGGGGATTGAAGAGCATCGGATACTCAAAATCCGAGTGCCGAACCAAAACGAGATGATCCAGTACAACCTTCAAATGACGAGGGTTCGGTCGTGGCGGCATCGTGACATTGACCAGATGCTGTTTCAGGTGCGGTCTGCGGCACGGTTAGAGATAGAATCGATCGAGTTGGTTGATAGGCGGGTGCCGTTCAGCCAGGCGACAGCAGGCGTTATCCAGTATTCAATAGACGATCGGCTTCGGTCTTGCTTGTACAACCATTGTCCGGCCACGTTGAGGTACCGATTGCGGATGCCCACCCGGGCCCTGTTCAGCGCCGGGCTGAGCGTTGTCGAGCCCGACAGCCCGGTAACGTTCCAACTCGTGGCGGAAACCGATGGAAACGTCGAGACGGTTTTTACAAAGCAGGTTGATGACCCTGCGCACTGGGATGACATTGAGGTCGATTTGTCGGGATACGCGGGGCGGGAGGTTGACCTGTCTCTGATCTCGTACAACGCGGGAACGAGCCAGGTTGCCTTGTGGAGCAATCCGGCGGTGTTTGAGCGGTACGAGGCGGGGGGCCAGGCCACAGCGGATCGGCCGCTGCCCAACGTCGTGTTATACGTAATCGACTGTCTTCGGCCGGACCACCTGGAGACATATGGCTATGATCGGCAGACGGCGCCGAACCTGGCGGCGTTTGCGGCGACGGGCGTAAAGTTTAACCGCTGTTTCGCCGTGGACACATGGACCAAGTCGTCGGCAACCTCGTTTTCGATGGGGGTGGACCAGATTTACCACGGCGTCGGGGACTTCGGTGACGTGCCGCCGGAAGGTCTGGCCACATTTCCCGAATTGCTGCGGCGGGCAGGTTATGAGACGTGCGTGCTGACGGAAAACCCGCACACGCCGCCGGAAACCGTTCCGCGGGCTGCCTACAGCTACCTGGAGCCGGTACATCTGAATGTGGAGCTGGGCGAGAATCCGCTGAAGTGGTGGGAGCTTCCCGAGGTTACCCGGCAGAAAGCGTCGGCCTTTTTCAGAAGACACCAGGACCGCCCGTTTTTCTTGTATGTCCATACGATGGAGCTTCACGACGTCCGGCAGGGAAGGCCTGACAGCAAGGAATTCTCGTACGAGCCGCCCGAACCGTTCCGGGGGATTTTTACATCGCCGGAAGGTCAAACGCAGATGGACCTTTATGACGGGGCCATTTCGTTTGCGGATTCGAATTTCAAGAAAGTGATCGACCGGCTCGAACAGTTCGGCTTAATGGAGAATACGGTGGTTATCGTGACGGCGGATCATGGCGAGAATTTCGGGGAGCACGAAAACCATTACACGCACAACGGCAAACCGTACAACACGCTCACGCACGTGCCGCTGCTGATCCGCTGGCCGGGTACCTTGCCGGTCGGGCGTGTGGTAAACGAAAACGTCGCGCTGCTGGACTTGGCCCCGACCATCCTGGACTTGGCGGGGCAGGCCCCGTTTGCGCAGTTCCAGGGGCTGGATCTCATGCCATTGATCTGGGGCCGTAGCGCGGCGTCGTTCAATGACCGGCTGATTGTCTCGAAGTGGTTTGGCACGGTCGGCGCGGTTAAAGGCAATTGGAAGTTGTTTTGTACCATGAAAGGCCAGGACGCGCGACTGTACAACCTGGCAACCGATTTTGACGAGACCACCGACGTGGCCGGGCAGAACCCGGCACTGCTCAAGAGCCTCAAGTCGGAACTGCAGGCATACATCGAACGCCAGCAGGCCCTGCACGACGCGCTGGCAACTCCAAAGATTAAGCCCGCCATAAAGGTCGATCCGCAAACTGAAGAGCAACTGAAAGCCTTGGGCTACATCGAATGAAGAAGCGCCTTTTGATTATGACCGCCGCCGTGGCGGTCTTATTGGTTGCAGGGGGCGTGTACCTTCTGACGATGCCGGCGCCGGCGTCGAGCCTGGCGGACTGCAACGTGGTGGTGGTGGTGATTGACTCGCTGCGCGCGGATCACCTGGGCTGTTTTGGGTATGGGCGGGATACCTCACCGTTCCTGGATTCGGTGGCGGGTGAGTCGGTCTTTTTCGAGCGGGCCAACTCGATGTCTTCGTACACGTGTGAGGTAGTGCCGGCGCTGCTGTCGGGCCTGCTGCCGTCAAGCGGGGGCACGGGAACGGGCTGGCTTGCGATGCCGCCGGCGGCGGAGAATCTGGGCGAGCATTTTGGGCGCGCGGGGTATAAGACGGGCTTTTTCACGGATCAACCGGCGCTGGCGACACTGCCGGTGGACCGGGGATTTGACGAGGTTGACCACGTCGAGACGCGGTGGGGCATCAGCCAAGTGGGGCCGCTGCTGTCGGCGCGGGCGCTCGAGTTCGTGAGGCACAACAAGCGCCAGAAGTTCATGATGTATCTCCACTACATGGACCCGCACGCGCCGTATCAGCCCAAGAACGAGTCGTACCTCCGATTCGCCAAAGAGATCTATCCAAACCCGCTGAGGCTTTACGACCAGGTGAGACCGGTGATTCCCCAACTGGTTGCAGAGGGTTTTGGGCCGGGTGAGGCACGGTTCGAAGACCTGATGCTGCGGTACGACGCGGAGATTTATGAGGCGGACAGGGCCATCCGGCTGCTTTTCGACGGATTGAAGCGGCACGAGGTGCTGGATAAAACCCTGGTGATCATCACAGCGGATCACGGCGAGGAATTCTTGGATCACGGCTATATTGAACACGCATGGCGCCTGTATCGGGAGTCGGTGCATGTACCGCTCTTTTTCTACGCGCCGAAGTTTCTGAACCCGGCGCGGGTGAGCGAGCCGGTCTCGCTGATTGACATGGCGCCCACAATACTGGACTTGGCCCAGATTCAGCATGGCCGCACCGATTTCGATGGGAAACCACTGTTCGGGCGGAATGGCGTGGCGCCGGTGTACGCCCCGCGAACGAAACGGTTGTTCGCCGAGCTGCTGATGGAGACGCGGGACAACGTCCGCATGGTCATCGACGGCGACTATAAATACCTGGCGGGTCAACGTTGGCTGACGCCGGCCGAGTGCGCGCATCAGGCCGGCGTGCAGGACAAACAACTCGAGCAGTTGCGGGCGGGAAAATTGCCGGTCATCGACCCGTGGGGGCCGGTTGTCCACGAGGAACTGTACAACATCAAAGACGACCCGGACGAAAAGCGGCCCATCGAGGATGAGGCGCAGCTCGCCCGGATGCGGCAAGTGCTGGATCAGTACAAGGCCTTTTGCCAGGCCAAGTCCAACATGCGGCCGGACAAGGTTAAATCCCAGCAGCGGGAAATGACCGAAGACGAGAAAGAACGGATGAAGGCCGTCGGCTATATGTAGCCGGCGGCGGCGCAACTCGCAGCCGCAAATCGAGGTGGAGTTGGACACTAACGGAACGGCAAGCCGCCAGCCGGGCAGACTGTCTCGGCGATGGACGGCGGTTTGCGTGTTGGCGGCCGCGGCCCTGACCGTAGCAGGCGCGGCTTTTTTCTTGCCGCGCTACCTCTCGGACCCGCGGCATCCGTTCCTGATGGGCGAAGGCGGGGCAGAGTGGATCCGGTTCAATGAAGAAGTGAACCTGGGCGCGCGGCCGCTGAAAGACGCGGTATCGGCGTTCCGTGTGCGCTTCAGGGCTGAGGGAAACCAGGGCGCCGCCGAAATGACCATGAAGGCCATGAAGGCGGCCCAGGTGTTTTTGGACGGCAATCTCGTCTACAGCACGGGGCCGGAGTTCAACAAATGGAAAGCGGAGCGCCGGATCGACCTGACGGGCCGGCTCGATGCGGGCGAGCATGAATTGAAAATGCTGGTTGTCAACCGCGACGGCCCGCCGTGCCTGCTCGCGTATTGCCCTCAACTAAACCTGGCCACCGGCCCGCAGTGGGAGTCGAGCGCCGACGGGCAAAACTGGTCGGCCGCGGTGACGGTGGACACTTACCGGCCGGCGGGCCTGTCGCGGAAGTTTCCGCGGGCGGACACGGCGCTGTTGCGGAGCCTGCCGCTGGTAGGGTTGGTGTTTGCGGGCGTATTTGCGTGGAGCCTGGCGTTGTCGGGCGAGTGGCGCATCTCGCCATGGGTGCGGCGGCTGACGCCTCGCGCCTCGACATACCGGTGGCTGTTGATGGGTGCGGTGGGCGTAATGGCGGCGAACAATATCTTCAAGCTGCCGTTTTATCACGGGTTCGATTTCAAGGGCCACGTCGAGTACATCGAATATGTGGTACAACACTGGGCGATCCCACTGCCCACGCAAGGCTGGACCATGTTCCAGGCGCCGCTGTATTACATGCTGACGGCGCCGTTGTACGCCGCCGCCGCGCTGGTGTTCGAGCCGGAGCGGGCGCTCCAGGCGCTGCGTGTGCTGCCGCTGGCGTGCGGCGTGGCGCAGATCGAGCTTTCATACCGCGCGGCCCGCTATCTTTTTCCAAAGCGCAACGGACTGCAGATGGCGGCGACAACGGTGGGCGGGCTGTTGCCGGCGAGCATCTACATGTCGCAGTACGTGGGCAACGAGCCACTGGCGGGCGTTATGGCGGGGCTCGTGGTGGTGTTGGCGCTGCGGTTTTACTACGAGCCGGAACGCGGGCGGACCAAGTGGGCGCTTGTGCTGATGGGTGTCGCGCTGGGGCTGGCCTTATTGAGTAAGCTGACGGCCCTGTTCCTGATCCCGCCGGTGGCGGCGCTGATGGCTTACGGCTTTTTAACGGCGCCCGGCGAGCGGAAGGCGCGGCGCGCGGCGGTGGCGTTGCTGCTGGTATTCGGGACGGTGGCGCTGGTTGGCGGCTGGTACTATGCGCGCAACTACATTGTGCTGGGGCGGGCGTTCTGGGGCGGGTGGGAACCCGAGCGCAGCATTCAATGGTGGCAAGACCCCGGATACAGGACGATTGCGCAGTTGATACCGCGGGGCGAGGCGCTGGTGTACCCGGTTTGTTCGAGCCTCGTGAGTTTTTGGGACGGGTTCTATTCGACGCTGTGGGCGGATAGCTACATCTCTTCGACCACGGACGCCAATTACGCCCCGCCGTGGAACTACAACCTGATGCTGGGCGGCGTGCTGCTTAGCCTGATCCCGACCTGCATGATTTTCGCGGGCGCGGGCGCGGCTTTTCGAAAGCGGGCTCAACGGCCGGGGCTGGTGTTTTTGGGAGGGACGCTGCTGTTGTACATCGCGATGCTGATTTACGGCTTCCTCAGCCTGCCGTATTACTGCATCACCAAGGCGGCGTACACGCTCGGACTTGCCTGTTGCTACGGCGCGTTGGCCGCGGCGGGGTTTGAACTGCTGGCGCGGGGCCGGGTTGCGCGGGCCATTTTGGCCGGGGGCATCGCGGCCTGGGCCGCGGCGGCCTACGGGGCTTATTTCATTGTGAAATAGGCCGAATAGAACGTTTGCCTGCTGCATGTGCGCGTGCTGCGTAGATGCCGGCTGAACGCGCCCGTTGGCGGTGGTATACTGGCTTTGCGGCAAGCACGGGCAAGAAAGGGTTTTTCAATGCGCACATTTACGGCGGTTGTGGAACGATGTCCCGATACGGGCCTTTATGTGGGGTACATACCCGGTTTTAAGGGGGCGCATAGCCAGGGTGAAAGCCTCGACGAATTGCGTAAGAATCTTGAAGAGGTGGTCGCGATGCTGCTCGAAGACGGAGAACCGCACCTGCAAACCGAATTCGCCGGTCTTCAGACAATTAAAGTCGAATAGGCATGGCCAAACCACCCGTCCTTAAACCCCGTGAAGTGGCCGCCATTCTCGAATCACTCGGTTTCCGTCTGGTTCGCCAGAGAGGTTCTCACCGTCACTACCGCCATCCCGACGGCCGCGGTACAACGATTCCTTTTCACGGCAGCCGGGATATTTCTCCCGTGCTGCTCCGCCAAATCGCAACCGATATCGGTCTACCGGTCGAAGACTTGTTGGCGCACAAATCCTGATGTGCCCGAAAGGTTCCCGTAGAGACACTCCTATTGATTCTCGCCTCGCTTCACTTTTTCCCAGGATCGCATCGAACCCCCGATGGTCCAGCGACGCTGCGGATCCGCAACCAAAGAGCCATTCTGGTATCCACCTAACTATTTTTTCTTTTTCACGCTGTAGCCGAACTTGCCGAGGCGTTCGCCGAGGGGATAGTAGCCGCCGTGGACGTAGGCGAACAGGCCGGCTTTTTCGATGGCGAAACGCCCTGAGGGCGTAATCAGATCTTTGTTGACCTGCACGGCGACGATTTCGGCTACAAACATGGTGTGGGTGCCGAGTTCGAGCGTTTTCCGCACCTGGCATTCGATGTTGATCGGGCATTCGAGGATGATGGGCGCCTGAACCTTCGATGCGGGCGCGATGGTCATGCCGGTTTGGGCAAACTTGTCGACGTCCCGGCCGGACACGACCCCGCAGTAGTCGGTCTTGCGGATCAGCGCTTCGGCTGGCATGTTCACGACGAACTGGCGGGTCTGCATGACGTTCTCGTGCGAAAGCCGGCTCGGCCGCAGGCTGATCGACAGCATCGGCGGCTCGCTGCAGACCGTGCCGGTCCAGGCCACAGTACATACGTTGGGCTTGCCGTCACGGCTCAGGCTGGTGACCAGCGCCGCGGGCACGGGATACAGCATCGTGCCCGGCTTCCACACCTCCTTGAGGTCGGCGGCCCTTTCCTCGATAGCGCGGGACGGTTTGGCGAATACGGGCCTGGGCGCCTGGCGGCGCCGCTCTGGCCGAGCTGGCGGTAACGGGTGCGAAGGTTCAGCGGCGCGCCCTGGCCGCCCGGCAGGGGGGCGTGGTTTTCGCGGCGGCCGCGTAGACCACTGTTCTTCCTGCTGGCGTGGCGGGCGCTCGCGTTTTTGGCGTTGTGGCGCAGGCGTCCCGCCTGCACTCCGAGGCCCGCGCCCCCTGGTGTCCCGTTGTGGTGCGGGCGTCTCGCCTGCACGTCGAGGCCCGCGCCGAGTGTCGCGGGGCGGCTTCCGTTTCATCATTTTGTGGCTCCTTTTTCCGCCGCGTGCGCGCGCGCCTCAGGCTCTTCTTCCAACACAGGAAACTCGGCAACACGCAGGCTCGTGCACCCGTACGGAATCAGCTTGAGTTTTGTCAACGGCTCGGTGCTTTTCACGGGGCTCGCCGGCAGCGGCCCCGCCGCGTTGTGCTCGAGTTTCCACTCCGGCACCTGCCGCGCCGGCACCTCGAAATAGAGCGCGTGATGTTCCGCTGAAAACGGCACCGCGTCACCGGGCACTCCCCGGGTCATGTTTATGGACCATTCCGTCTCACCGCGCGATTGGCCGATCGCATAGTTCCACGGTGTCGTCGGGTAGACTTCCCAATCGGCGTGCGGTTCTTCTCCTTTAATTTTCTTCCACTCCTCGCCCAGCGGAAGCGCCATCACCAGCGGCCCGAACGTGATTACGCCGCTGTTGTTGAGCCTGCGTTCAAGGTTGGGATGGATATAGAGGCTCAGATTGATCCGGGTGGAGCCGGTCCAATCGCGCTCGATGTGATGCCAGGGGCCGCGGACTACTTCTTCCGGCCCGTTTTCGATGGACATCTTGCCGAGGCTGGCCCAACCGGGGATGCGCAACTCCACGGCAAACGCGCCTTCTCCCTGGACATCAATTGTGACCGCCTCATCGAAAGGAAAGTCGTAACTTACTTCTATATGAACGGGTTTGCCGTTGATCTCGGTGTTGACCTCGCACGGCGCATATGAAATTACGGCCAACCCGTCTTTAGTTTTCATCCACAGACTCGACACGAATTTCGGCCAGCCCTGGTGCATGTTGGCCGTGCAGCACCCGTAATTGGGTTCGAGCCCGAAGATGTTGGCTTCCGCGCCGTTTGACGCGAACGGCCTGTCTTTATCGACCTTGCACAGAACCTGGTTGACCTGCTGGTCGTACTGGTGCGCCCACATGTCTTTCTTGAACGTCGCCGGCAGCGCGTTGTACGCGATACGTTCGAGGCGGTCCGCCAGCATTGAGTCGCCCAAAATGGCGATGGCGTTTTCGAGCGAGAACATGTACTCGACCACGAGGCACAGCTCCGACCCTTGCGACGGGCTGAGGCCGGCGAAATGCTCGTCGGCCGAGAACACGCCGTTGGCCTGGCCGTGGTACTTGTCGAGCATCTCGATGGCCCTGTAGACGGCGTCTCGATCGACAGGGGCGCCCGATTGGCGGTACCAAACCGGCCCCGCCTTGATACCCATGGCGTTGTTCACGCCATGCGTCTTCAGCGAGAAGCCTTTGGTGACACGCTCGGTGTACTGAAAATCGGTGAAATGGGCGGTCCAGTCGTAGCCTTGAGCGTGAAGCTTTGCAGCAAGGGGTAACAGCCATTCCTCGCCCGTCCTGTCGTACAGCCAGTGGATCGACCAGACGCCGTCCATCCACCGGAACTGGCCCCACTCGAACAAAGGCTGCTTGTCGAGGAGCGCATCGAGGAACCGGAAGAACTTCTGCATCGCGGGTATGACGCGTTCGTCGCCGGTGGCTTCGTGATACTGGGCCATGGCTTTGAGCAGGGGAAACCTTGGCCACGGATCGTAGTCTTTGTACCTTTTGCTGCTGACGGGCCCGAGCCAGCCATCCTCGCGCTGATGCGCGAGGATGTAGTCCATCCACTTGGACACTTTCGCCTTCAGCGCGGGGTCGTCGAGCACGTAGGCCAGCGGGACGATGCCGTCGAGCCAGTACGGCACGCGTTCCCAGCCTTCGGCGGCGCCGCCGATCCAGCCGCTGTCGCGGATGTCGGGCCAGAACTCATCGAGATGGCCGGAGAGGCCGCTGGCCTGTACTTCAAGCTGGCGTTTCAGCCAGCCTTCTGGCCGGATGCTCCCCAAGGGAAGCGGCTCGAACGCTCGCGGGGCGAGCGAGGCCGTTTCTTTTTTGAACCGGTCGCTGGTGTCGCTGTGTGTTGAGCGGCACGCCCCGGTGCAGACGGCAAAAACGCAGCCCGCCGTTACCAAAACCGAGATCTTGGACATGGCGTCTCTCCCTGGGCCGGCCAAGTTCGTGGCCTATTGTGGTGCGGGCGTCCCGCCTGCATATTCGAGCCGGTTATGGACGGCAGTG
>DATKVG010000213.1:0-20214 GCA_035530195.1 Bathyarchaeia archaeon
GTTTGTGATACAAACTAGTCAGGCGATGAAAACGCCGACGAAGAAAATTGAATCTGCAGTCGCTCGCGGGCGGGGTCGTTCGGATCGAACGGGCCGGTCAGCGACGGCGAGGATAGGGCTGCTTCTGCTGCAGTTCTCTCCGAATAAGGATGCAGTTTTAACAGGGAGAGGAGGTGTAAAGAAATGAAGAAAGTTTATATGTTGGGAATGTTGGTGATGCTGGCTGCCTGCTTCGCGTTTGCAGCGAGTCTGTCGGTACCTTGGTTCGTTGACACCGCTGCTCCCCCGACCAAGGTCCCACCGGTAGCTAAAGGTATGATCGGCTTGATCTACCTGCACAACAACCTTGACGAGGACGTTACGTGCGACATCTTGTACTACAGCCAGGTTGGTCACTTCCTGGGGCCGGTTGCTCCGGCTGCGACCACGTTTAGTATCCCCGCTCTGTCCACAGTCGCGTTCCGTCCGGTTGCATACGACCCGATTACCGCTGAAGGCGGTCAAGAGAGCGCTGTTGCTCTCTTAGTGCCGGACCGTCCGACTGCGGCGCCTGATGCGTATCAGGCGGGCGACGAGATGAAGAATGGCTCGATCGTCATTGAATGGACAACGGGTGGCGCCAACGACGTACAAGGCATCTTGGTGCAAACTCAGACCGTTGATACTACTGGCGCCGCGAGCCGTCTGATGCAGTGGGGCACACTGCTTCCGCCGGGCGTCGCATCAGAAGAAGTTCCGGTGCCGTAACAATCAGTTTACTCTGTACTCCTCGGAGCGAGAATGTCGAATGACATGCTCGCTCCTCTTGTTTATCTAAGGAGATGGTGGTTGGTCCAGGCCGAAGATGAACAGGCGGACGTTGATGCAAAACATGTTGCACAAAGTTTTGGCGGCTGTGGTTGCCGGTGTTTTGGTTATTGTGCCGGCCCTCGGCGCCAGCGGGCCGACGCCGATCGGCAGAGTCCTCATTGAAGAAATCGTGGCGCCCTCGCCGGATACGCCTGAAGGGGTGTCTTTTTTGCCCAACCCGCAGGCCAATTCGATCCGGATGTTAGGCGAACTGTGGGAGTTCAGCCTGGGGCCGAGGGGCAACTTGCGGCGGCTGTTCCGGGAAGGGGGATCGCTGCCGCTGTGAAACCGGTTTATGTATTGCTGACAGGCGCGTATTGTGCGGGGATCTTTCTTCTCTCATCGAGCGTCAGCCCGGTCGGACTCCCCAACATGACAATGAACCTGGACAAGGTTCTGCACGCGGTGCTTTACGCGGGCCTGGCGGCAACGGTATCGGTGGGCATCCGTCGTTCGCGGCCGGGGGTGGTGGCTGCGGTCCAGTTTGTGGTCCCTGTGATGTTCGCTGCTCTGTATGCGATGACGGACGAGTTTCACCAGTGGTTCGTGCCGGGGCGGCACGCGGACGTCTGGGACGTGGCGGCAGACGTGGCGGGTGCGCTGGTGCTCCAGACGGTCTTATGCCGGTACGTGTGGCGGATCTGGGATTGAGAAGGCGCGGCGAGCGTTTTGCGAGGTGATTTCGGCCAGCTTTTCGAGGTCGATGTTTTTGAGGCCGGCGAGGAATCGGGCGGTGTGCAAGACGTGTACCGGCTCACAGCGTTGGCCGCGCACGGGCTGGGGTGCGAGGAAGGGGCTGTCGGTTTCAATCAGCAAGCGGTCCAGCGGTACGGCCGCGGCGGACTCTTGCAGCACGTTGGCTTTGGGGAAGGTGACGTTTCCGGCGAACGAGATGTAGAACCCCCACTCCAGGCACTTCAGGGCAAACTGGGCGTCTCCCCCGAAGCAGTGCATGATGCCGGCCCCTAAATTCCCCGCGACGGGCGCGACCAGTTGGACGAAATCGTCTTTCGCCTGGCGGCAGTGGAACACGACGGGCGCCCGCATCTCGATTGCCATGTCCAATTGCGCGCGGAGAACATCGCGCTGGACGGGGCGGGGGGAGAACTCGTAATGGTAGTCGAGACCGATTTCGCCCAGTGCCACCACATGCGGCTCGGTCAACAACTGCCGCACGGTTTCCATCTGGTCGTCATCCGCCGTTGCCGCGTTATGCGGATGTATGCCGACGATGGCAAAGACTCTGCCGGCTGTTGAGGGTTCCGCGGCCATGGCGGCGGCGGAGAGGCCGGCACGGGCGTCATCGCCCACGACGACCAGCCAAGCCAGTTGATCGAGTGCGCGGGCCAGCACGTCCTGCCGGTCGTGGTTGAAGGCGTCGTGCTGGAGGTGGCAGTGGGTGTCGACAAATTTCGGCATCAGCGGCTCAGGAAGAGGGTTTTTGGCCGGCGTCGCGGTTGGGTCGGCGCCGCCTTCGCCTGCGTCGCGATTTTCGCCGCGGCTTCTGCTCGGGCTGGGCGGCGGCTTCGTTGCTGGTTTCCTCGCCGGATTCGGGATCGATCACGTAGACGGTCTCGCCGCACTCGGTGCGTTCTTCGACGTCCTCCATGCCGTCTTCTTCGGAGAGCAGCGCCTCGTTTTCGGCGTCCTCGGCGATGGCTATCGAGTCATCCCACTCGGCGGCATCTTCGGGGAACTCGTCGTCGGGCAGGGCGTCTTCCTGAGGTGACCCGGCGGGGCAGGCCCGGCGCATGGCGCGACAGGGGCGCGGCTGCAGTTCGAGGCTATCGGGAGTACCATCGTCGAGTTCTACGTCGTCTGCGGCGGCCTCGACGACGGGCGTAGTTTTCTTTTTCTTTTTGTCGGTGTAGTTGTGGTTTTCGTAGCTGAGGCAGCACATGAGGCGGCCGCACTGGCCGCTGATTTTGGAGGGGTTGAGAGAGAGGTTCTGCCGCTTGGCCATTTTCATTGAGATGGGCATGAACTCGCCCATCCAAGTTGCGCAGCACAGTTCGCGCCCGCACGAGGCAACCCCGCCGACGATTTTGGCTTTGTCTCTGACCTGGATGTGGCGCAGTTCGATTCGCGTTTTGAGCTCGTGGGCGAGGTCGCGGACCAGTTCGCGGAAATCGACGCGCTCGTCGGCGGTGAAATAGAAGACGATTTTGTGCCGGTCAAACGTGTACTCGACGTCGACGAGCCGCATGGGGAGGTTTCTCTGTTCGATTTTTCCCATGCAGAGCGCCATGGCCTTTTCTTCGTCGGCGAGGATCTGGCGGAAGGTGGTTTCGTCGTTGTGCGTAGCTTTTCGTACGATCGTCATGGGGAAGTTTTTTTCTTGCTCGGGGGGGCACTCTTCGGGGGGCATGGTGCAGATGCCGTACTCGAGGCCGCGGTCGCTGCGGACGATGCAGCCGTCTCCGGGCGCGATGGGAATGTCCTTGACAAGAAAATCGAACATCTGCGTCGGCTTCCTGAGCCTGATTTTGATCGTCTGCGCCATCCGCTAAACTCCATCGTGCGCGTGCGCACGCGGCGGCCCGTCTTCCGCCAGTACGAAAAACAGGTCGCGAAACACCCGATCTTCCTTCAAAAACCGTTCGAGATAGAGGCGCGTCCGCTCGATAGCGGCGAGCCGTCGGTCGAGGTTGCCCGCATCGGGCTGATCCCCGGCCGCTTTGAGGCGGGGTATCTGGTCGCGGTTGAGGACGCGCTTGGCGTCGCTTGTCAACGTGTAGACTTCCTGATCCCGGCACCACGTCTCGAACAAATACAGATACTCCATTATATCACGCCGGATAAGCATCTCGGCCAGTGCGACCTGCTGCTTTTTGATTTCCTCGCGGTCGTCGCGCGACACCTCGTTTTCAGGTCCCTCGAATTCGCATTTGACGGCGTCTTCGATTTGGGCGCGTGTGGTGGCGAGTACGCCGGCAAAATCCTCGGCTACGGCGAGTGGGTCGGCGCCGGCGGCGAGTTTTTGGACGATGTCGAGGACGATGGGCCGTTTGTCGGAGTCGACGAGATCGAGTGCGCGGGACATCTGGCCCTGGGAGACGGCCGCTATGGAGTCGGCCAGATTGTCGGGCAGATCTCTCACCTGGAGCAGGAGTTCCTTGACGGTTTGCGGGCGCAACGACCCGAACCGGACGCGCTGGCACCGCGACCGAATTGTGGGCAAGAGTTGGTCGGGCTTTTCCGAGATCAGGATGAAGAGGCTGTTTCCGGCTGGTTCTTCGAGTGTTTTGAGAAACTTGTTTTGGGCGGCGATACCCATCCGTTCGGCTTCCTGGATGATGAACACGCGCCACTTGGACTCGAACGGGCGCAGGGAGGCCATTTCGTTCATGGCTTCGATGGCGTCTTTATCGATAATGCGTGCTTTTTTCAGTGGCGCGACGAAGGCCACGTCGGGATGGTTGGCGTTTTGGATTTTGCGGCAGGAGAGGCATTGGTCGCACGCGTCTCTGGACGCGGCCGCGTCTCTGGACGCGGCGGCATCGGACGCGGCTTGGCGGCAGTTGATGGCCTTGGCGAACTCGACGGCGCACATCCGCTTGCCCACTCCGCCCGGCCCCCAAAACAGCAGCCCGTTGGGTACGCGGCCGCGCGCGAGCATGTTGCGCAGCAGGCGCACCGCCACTTCCTGATCGCGGACGCTGGCGAGGCTCATGCGGGCCTCCTCGAGGCGACGGCTGCAGCAACCTTCTCTGCGACTTCGTCCTCGCTGCCGGTGGCGTCGATCACGATAACGCGGTGCGGGTCCTGCCGGGCGAGGGCCAGGAAGCCTTCGCGGACGCGGCGGTGAAACTCGATCGATTCCTGCTCAATCCGGTCGGGACCGCAGGCCGCGTTTGCGCGTGCGAGGCCGATTTCGGGGGGGACGTCGAGGACGATGGTGATGTCCGGCCAGACGCCAGCGGCGGCCAGGCGGTGCACGAGCGCGACGGTTTCGGGCTCGACGCCCCTTCCGGCGCCCTGGTATGCGGTGGTTGAGTCGGCGAACCGGTCGCACAAGACGGTTTTTCCGGCCTGGAGTGCGGGCGCAATAAGCTCGGCGACGTGCTGTGCCCTTGCGGCGGCGTAAAGCAGGAGTTCGGTCATGGGCCGCATTCCGGCGTGTGTGCAATCGAGCAGAATCGAGCGGATGGCCTCGGCGACAGGTGTCCCGCCGGGTTCGCGCGTGACGACGACGTCGTGGCCGAGGTGAACGAGGTGCTGGTGGAGGCGGCGAATCTGCGTAGTCTTTCCGCACCCTTCAACGCCTTCGAACGTGATGAAAAAGCCTTTTGCGGGAGTCATTCGCCCAAGACCTCGCGGCGGCCCGTTTTGCCTTGGCGGAAAAACCGGTCAAGCGCATCGCCGTCGGCGTGCTCGAGCGCGTTGCGGGCTTCGTCCAGCCGTGCGGCCAAGTCGTCGAGCGTGGCCAGGATGTTTTTGCGGTTTGTCAGGCAGATATCTCGCCATATTTCGGGCCGGCTGTCGGCGATCCGGGTGACGTCCTGGAAGCCTCTTCCAACGAGCTTGTGCAACGTCTCGAGGGGTGCGCCAGATGCGGCGACCTGCGCCACCGCCGCGGCAACCAGGTGCGGCAGATGGCTGGTTTGCGCGACGAGCCGGTCGTGGAGGTCGGGCGGGAGGTCAACGACTTCGGCTCCCAGCGCGCGCCACAACTCAACAACGGTCGCGCGGGCGGCGGGGTCCAGTGACGGTCCTGCCTGGACGACGGTCACGCAGCCTTGGTACAGGTCGGGTCGGGCGTGTTCGGGGCCGAATTTTTCCGACCCGGCCATGGGGTGGCTTCCGATGAACCGGATTGGCGATGGCCACGTGGCGGCAACATGTGCGCAGATGGCCGACTTGGTGCTGGCGACATCCGTCAGGATGCAGCGGGGCGGGCAAACCGGGCGGAGGATGTCCAGGAAACCGGGAACCGTGGCGGCCGGCGTGCAGAGGACGACGAGGTCGGAACGGCGTGCAGGCTTGACCGGGTCCAAAAAGGCCTGGTCTATTGCGCCCGATTCCAGCGCCTTGTCGAGTGTACTTTGGCGGTGGCCGACGCCATTGATTTTCGTGGCGAGGCCTTTTGCCTTGAGTGCCTTGCCGAGCGAGCCGCCGAGTAGGCCAACGCCAATAATGGTTACGGTTTGGAAATGGAGAGTCACGTTGCCTCCCCGACCGCGGCTATCGCCTGCTCGAGCGTAAACTTTTTGAGGTAGAGTGCGCGGCCAATGATGATCTCGTCGATGCCGTCCTGTTCAACGCGTTTGAGCGCGCGGATGTCGTCGAGGGACGAAATGCCGCCCGATGCGGTAACGGGGATGTTGACGGCACGGGCAATGGAACGGGTGGTTTCGACGTCGGCGCCGCCCATCATACCGTCGCTGGAGATGTCGGTGAAGATGATGCGGGATGCGCCGGCGGCTTCGACGCGTCGGGCGAAGTCGATGGCGTGGGTTTGGGTAGTTTCGCACCAGCCGCTGAGTGCGACTTTGCCGTGCCGGGCGTCAATGCCGGCGACGATCCGGCCGGGGAATTTGGCGGCGGCCTGGGCGAGGAACCCGGGATTGCGGTGTGCGGCGGTGCCGAGGATGACGCGCAGGGCGCCGGCGTCGACGACCGTCTGAATGGTTTCCATGTTTCGGATGCCGCCGCCAACTTCGAACGGGACGACGGCGGCGGCGATCCGGCGGAGTTGGGGGCCGATGCAACACGTGCCGGACTTTGCGCCGTCGAGGTCGACGATGTGGATCAACCGGCCGCCGAGTTCGTGCCATTTGACGGCCTGGGCGACGGGATCGTCGGAGAACACGGTTTCCCGGTCGTAATCGCCCTGGACGAGGTTGACGCACAACCCGCCGCGAATATCGACCGCCGGCACAATACGCATTTTACCGGATTCCCGATCCTCCGTCTGTCGCCGGGTTAAATCAAACCGCCCGCGGCATGCATCGACATCGGTGCGGCCTATTGGGGCTGGGCGGACTCCAGTTGTGTCTTAACGCGCTCGACCAACTCGCTGAAGCTGACCTCGTCGGTGACGGCGATGTCGGCGAGCGCTTTGCGGTTGATGTCGATGTTTGCGAGTTTAAGCCCGAGGATGAATCGGCTGTAACTGAGGCCGAGCGAGCGGGTGGCGGCGTTGATTCTGGCGATCCAGAGTTTACGGAAATCGCGTTTGCGCGCCTTGCGGTCGCGATAGGCGTACTGGCCGGAATGTTCGACGGCCTGGCGGGCGGTTTTGTACAGCCTGTGCCGGCTTCCGCGGTAGCCGGATGCCTTGTCGAGGAACTTCTTTCGTCGGCTCCGCGATGCGGGACTGTTGGTAGCACGTGGCATGATGTGAATTCCTTATAGGGTCCGCCCCGGTTGGCCGGGAGCGGGTTGATCCGTTGAAAGCCTAGCTGTAGGGCAGCATGCGCTTGATGGCGGGCTCATCGGCCTCGCTGGCCATGGTGGCCCCGCGCAGGTTTCGCCGCCGCTTGGATGACTTTGAACTTTTCAGATGGCGGCTAAACGCCTGGCCGCGCGAGAAATGGCCGTTCTTTGTCGGCCGGAACCGTTTTGCCGCGGCCTTTTTGGTTTTCATTTTTGGCATGCTTGTAACCCTCCTGAAAAAATGTGCACCCGCGCGCATGTGTCGACCGGCAACCCTGCTACATCCCGGGTTCAAGTTCAACCGCTATCTGAAGCTGGCAGCGTTGCGGTCAGCGGGCCGGCGTGAGCACGATGCTCATGTTTCGGCCCTCGAGTCTCGTATTTGAAACGTCGCCCACGTCCTGGCAAAGGTCCTTGGTTCCTTCGACGACGCGGACGAGTATGTCGCGGCCGAATTCCGGGTGAGCGAGTTCGCGCCCGCGGAACATGATCGTGACCTTCACCTTGTCGCCTTCCTCGAGGAATTCCCGCACGTGATTGGTTTTGTACGTGAAATCGTGCAAATCAATCTTCGGGCGGTACTTGATTTCCTTCACCGTAATCGTGTGCTGGTGTTTCTTTGATTCCTTTGCCCGTTTGCTCTGCTGGTACCGGTACTTGCCGTAATCCATGATGCGGCACACGGGCGGTACTGCCTTGCTCGCCACTTCAACCAGGTCCAGCCCTCGTTCGCCGGCCTCCCGCATCGCATCCTGCGGGCTCATGATGCCCAGTTGATTTCCTTCTTCGTCAATAACTCGAACTTGCCGTGTACGAATCATCTCGTTTACACGGACTTTGTCATCGTCTACCTTTGCGATTAGCGGGTCCTCCTGTTTTTGGCCTTACGGCCCTCCATGTGCGCGCCGCTACGCTTCGCTACGCGGCGCGTCTGCAAAAAAAATTCGGCCGAAGACGCACCAGTCCTCTGCCGAAACCAAACCGTTGCCCGGCGCAACGGCGCCAGACGTCTTTTCCGTGCAGCCATGCTGGCAGATGGCGCACACATCGTGCTGCCACCGCCGCAAGGCGAGAAGCTGGTGCTTCTACTTGGCCCGGGCATACTACTAAAAACGCCCGAGAATCACCGGATGACGAGATCGTAACACAGGCAAAAAGCGGTTGTCAAACAGGCCCGAAGCCCGAGTGCAATAGAAATCTTTACGTGGGGCCCCTGCGGCGGGTATAATCGAACCAGTGTCTGTGGTTATGGAAGTGCTGTATTGTGTTTCATTTTAGCTGGATTCGGAAACCGTTGCGGCGGTGGATGAAATGGGCTGCGGGGTCGTTGCTGGCGGGTGCGGTGCTGCTTGGCGCCATCATGCTTTCCGAGAAGCTGTTGCTGCCGGCGTGGCTCGAGCCGGCGGGCCGGCTGGCGTTTCGGGCGGCCTTTTTAATCACGCTGCCGTTCCGTATGTTGGTGTTTCAGTTTCTCCCGCCGATCAACCACCATTACTCGATGCTGCACTTTATGGTCACGTGCCTGGGAACGCCGCTGTTTTATCTCGCGGTTGCGCTGCTGGGTTGGAGGTTGTTCAAAGCGGTCGCGTGCCTTAAGTTCCGCTCGCAGGCGCGCCACGAGTCGGTGCGCCAAGCGGCGCGGGCGGAGAAACCGGCGGGCGGCGTGATTGTGGACCGGCGGACGTTTCTGGCGCAGGCGGGAGCAGGCGCTACGCTGGTGGCGTCGGGCGGGCTGGGTGTCTACTCGACATGGTACGCGCCGTCGCAGCTCAAGGTGCGGCGGTACACGGTGCCAATACGGGGGCTTCCCGAGTCGCTGGACGGGATGCGCATCATCCACGTTTCGGACACGCATTACGGGCCGTACAACGCGCTGAGCCAAATCGAGCAGGCGATAGCGACGGCGAATTCGCTGCGCGGCGACCTGGTGGTGCTCACGGGCGACTACGTCCATTTCACGCCGAGTTCGGTGAAGACGGGTATCGGCGTGCTGTCGACGCTGAAGGCGAAGTACGGGGCGGTCGCCGTGATGGGCAATCACGAACATTGGGAAGGTGCGGCCTATTGCCGGCGGACGTTCCAGCGCACGGGTATCCCGCTGCTGGATAACGACCGGCTGTTCCTGAACGCCGGCGGCCTGAGCGACACGCCCGCAGCAGGGTCGGTCTGCATTGCGGGTCTCGGCGACTACTGGGAGGACGAACTCGAGTTTGATGCGGCGCTGCGGGGTGTGCCGCGGGACATGGCGCGCCTGGTGCTGAGCCATAACCCGGTCGCGGCCGAGTATGTGGGGCCGGGGCGGCGCGTTGATCTGATGTTCAGCGGCCACACGCACGGCGGGCAGGTTTGCGTACCGGGGCTTCCGGTGGTGGGCCTCAGCAAGGTCGAGCGGAAGTACCTTGGGGGCCTTTGCACGGGGCCGCATTGCCGGCTGGTGGTTTCGCGGGGGGTTGGGATGGCGGGAATCCCCGTGCGGTTCCGCGTGTACCCGGAGATCGGCGAGATACGGTTGGTGCGGGCGTAGGAACGGCGGCTACTTCAGTGCGGGCATCAGGCGTTCGGCGTTGCCGTGGTAAAACTTGTTGAGGACTTCTTCGGGCAGGCCGAGTTCGCGGCCGTAATAGTCAAAATCGTTGCGGTAGGATTTCTCCATGGATTCGGCGAAAGCTGCACGTACTTCCGCGGGCGGCTGCTCGGGGCCGCTGAATTTGTCTGAGTCCGTCCCATACAGGATCCTGTCCTGGTATTTCACGAAGAATTCTCGCACTTTTTCCGGGGTGTAGTAGGCGCGCAAACAGCCGGTGCGTGCGGAGACGTCGACGTAGAGGTTGGCGTATTTGTCCAGCCGCCGGGCGAGCGCATCGAGGTCGTGATCGAGGCTGGCCAGATGCGAGCCGATCATGAGGAGGTCGGGGTGTTTGGCGAGGACGTTGTCCCTGGCGGCCATGATTTGCTCGTGTGTGGGGAACCCTTCGCGACCGTAGACATACCACTGGGGGTTTTGCGAGTAGTACTTGTAGTGCATGGAACCTTCTTTGAGGGGCTGCCAGGCCTCGAGCGGGTCGGCCAGATGGGCCGTGAGGGGCTTGCCGGCTTTTGCGATGTGATCGTAGATGGGGTCGAACATGTCATCGTCGGGCATGATGTACTTGCCGTCGGGCGATTTGATCTCCATGCCGACGTCTTTCCATAACTTGGTGCTGATCGCGCCTGCGGCGTACGACTTGTCCAGCCAGGCGATGACGTTTTGGATGTAGTCGGGTTGGTCGCGGCGCGTCAGGTCGAATGTCGAGCAGAAGAACATGTGCGGCTTGTACGTCTGGTAGAGCATTTCGGCGCGCATCTCGGCGGGCTCGAGCAGTTCGGGCGCGATACTGTTCACGCAAATGTTGATCACGCGCATGTCGATGCGGTCGAGCATGGCCACGAACTCGGGCATGTCGTCGAAAAAGTGGCCGTGAACGTCGATCTTGGGGATGTCTTCAAACGCCGGGGCCGCCGTAACGCCAAGCGAAAGCGCCATCACTGCAGTCAATGCGAAAATCATGTTGCCTGCTCCTTGGGGTGTGCAGGCGGGACGCCCGCACCACAATCAAGCCACAAAACAGTTCTTAGATCTTGATAAAGACGTTCTTGCGATACATGAACAGCAGCGCCAGCCAAATGACGATGAACGAGGTGGTTTCGCGCATGTAGGTTTGCCAACCTCCAAAATGTTCCGCGAGACCTCCGACCAGCGCCTCCGCGACGAGCCGGAAGTCGAAGACGTGGGTAGCCATGTATACGGCGATGGCGTTCATGCCGATAACGGCGAAAACAAAGGCCCATTTCCTGTATTTTTTCACGTCAATCAGGTAATAAAACGCCGCCATCAGCAGGAAACTCCAGCCGCCCGCCCACAAGGCCATCGAGCTGGTCCAGATGTGTTTGATCATGGGGAAGTGCAGGCTCCACAGCCAACCGGCGGCAAGGCAGCCCACGCCGGCGCCCGTGAGCCACAGGAGTTTGGCCCGCGGCGGCTTGGATGACTTCAGGATGTGACCGGCCATGACGCCCATCAGCGTGGTTGCGGCAAACCCGAGGCCGCTGAGGAGCCAAGTGTAGGTGCTGCCGTCGCGGAACCGCCCAAGGATGAAGGTGTCGACCACCATGGCCACGTTGCTGTGCGGTTCGAGGACGCCGAAATGGCCGCCAACCGGCACAAACATCATGAGCGCCCAATAGGCCGCCAACAAGGCGACGCCCGCGCCGGCCTGCACGGCAATCGAGACGTTCAATAGCAGGATCGCGGCGATCACGTACCCCACCGCGATAGCCTGGAGCGTGTTGCTGTAGAGGTGGAGTTTGGCGATGTTGAAATCGAGCAGGTTTCCCTGTGCGATCATGCCGAGGATGAACAGGACCACGATGCGGCGCAGGACGTGGGCGTACACCTTCTTCTTTTCGGCGGGGGTCGCGTGTTTTAGCCGCTTCGAGAACGAGAACGGCATCGATGCGCCCACGGTAAACAGGAACAACGGCATGATCATGTCCCACGCGCTGAACCCCTGCCACGCCGGGTGGCCGAGGTGGTAGGCCACCGGGTCGGGGACTTTCCCCATCAGGCCAATGAAGAGCCCCGAAAGGATTTCGTTGCCGCCGATAATCCAGAACATGTCGAATCCGCGCAACGCGTCAATCGACATCAGCCGGTCGCGCATGGCCGGCGCCACGTCTTTCTCTACTTCCATACGTCCACCTCGCTTTACTTCTCTACCAGCCAAAGCCGCGACTGCGGTGTCAAATCGATGGGGCGCCCGTTCTTGAAGCCGGCCTCGCGCGTCCAAGCTTCAACTTCGGCAAACGTGTAGGTGTCGCCTTCGGGCGTGGCGACGAGCATGTTGATGGCGAACATCAACCCGAACGGCGGGCCGGACCTGTCGTTCTCGACCAGAAAGTCTTTGATCAGAAGGATGCCGCCGGGTAGCAGCGCCTTGTAGCATTTGCTGACCACGGTGCGGTTTTCCTCGACGCTCATCGAGTGGATGATGTTCGACAGGAGGATGAAGTCGTAGCCCGACCCGATGTCGTCGCGCGTCATGTCGCCGGTGATGTAGCTGAACCGGTCCTCGATGCGTGTTTCAGCGACCTGTTCGCGGGCGATCTCGATGACGTCGGGAAAGTCGAACACGGTGGCGCGCATCTGTGGGAAAGCGTTCAAGAACGTGATAGCGTAGGTGGCAGGCCCGCCGCCAAGGTCGAGCATGTGGCGGCGGCCCGACAGATCCAGGTCCAGGTGCGGGAGCATCTCGCTCGCACTCATCTTCGCAATGTCGCTCATGCCGAGTATGAACGCGCGCACTTGGTCGGGCGTGCGAGCCGGTCCTTGCGCCTGCGCGCCGGTTCCTGTCCTCACGGCCTCGCCGAGTCGCGCCCAATTCTCGCTGACGTGCCGCATGTGGCGCAGGATGTGGCCCTGGTATGCTATTCCGCCGGGAACGAAGCAGGCCGACGCGACTTCCGTGTTGCGGTATGTGTCGCCCTGCCTGACAACGAGTTCCATGGCGGCGAGGCCGTTGAGCAGGATGCGCGTCCCGCGTTCGCTCAATCCGCGGGCCCGCGCCACGTCCGGCGCGGTCCGCGGCTGCTCGAGGAGGGCGAATATGTCCGCCTCGTTGGCAGCAAAGATCACGTAAGAATTCTGAAAGCCGCGCGCCAGCGCATCGATGCGACCCGTCAACTCGCGCAAATCTTTGTCCGTCATCACGCCGCCCTCCCGTCAACAATTGAACAAAACTAACAAATCTTGCCACAAATAACAAAGAAAAATAGGGTCTTGTTTAAGAAATCTGATCCGTCTGATCCGTCCGATCCGTCCAGCCGCCTACCGCATCGAGGCCCTTAGCTTGGCGTCGTGTTCGAGTTTTTCGCGGAGGTGGAAGCCGGTGTAGGTTCCTTTCATGGCGGCGACCTGTTCGGGTGTTCCGGCGGCGATGACGCGGCCGCCGTTGTCTCCGCCTTCGGGGCCGAGGTCGATGATCCAGTCGGCCGTTTTGACGACGTCGAGGTTATGCTCGATGACGAGTACGGTGTTTCCGCTCTCGACGAGCCGGCGCAGGACCGCGAGTAGCTTGTCGACGTCGTAGGCATGGAGGCCGGTGGTGGGTTCGTCGAGGATGTAGAGGGTGCGGCCGGTCTGGCGTTTGGCGAGTTCGGTAGCCAGTTTGACGCGCTGCGCTTCGCCGCCGGACAGTGTGGTGGCCGATTGGCCGAGCTTGATGTAACCCAGCCCGACGTCGTAGAGAGTCGCGAGTTTATGGTAGACGGCGGGGATGTTGCGGAAGAACGAGACGGCCTCCTCGACGGTCATGTCGAGCACCTCGGCGATGCTGCGGCCTTTGTAGAGGACCTCGAGCGTGTCGCGGTTGTACCGTGCGCCCTTGCAGGTGTCGCAGGGGACATAGACGTCCGGCAGGAAATGCATTTCGATGACGATGACGCCGTTGCCTTCGCACTGCTCGCACCGGCCGCCCTTGACGTTGAAGCTGAACCGGCCGGGTTTGTAGGCGCGTGCGCGGGCCAGCGGCGTCCGGCTGAAAATGTCGCGGATAGGTGCGAACAAGCCGGTGTACGTGGCGGGGTTTGAGCGGGGCGTCCGGCCGATGGGCGACTGGTCGACGTCGATGACCTTGTCGATGAGGTCGAGCCCCTGGAGGGCCGCGTACTTTCCCGGTCGCATCTGCATCGAGCCGTGCAGCGCCCGCATGGTGGCCGGGTAGAGGGTTTCGGAGATGAGGCTTGATTTGCCCGAGCCGGAGACGCCGGTGATGCAGGTGAACACGCCAAGGGGGATCTCGACGTCGATGCTTTTGAGGTTGTTGTGCTGTGCGCCTTTGATAAGGATGGCGCGGCCGGACAGTTTTCGTCGCCGCTTGGGCGTGTCGATCTGGAACTCGCCGGTCAGGTATCGGCCGGTGAGCGACTTCCGGTTGCGCATGATCTGTGCGGGCGTTCCCTGCGCGACGATGTGCCCGCCGTGGACGCCCGCGCCGGGGCCAAGATCGATCACGTAATCCGCCTGGCGGATCGTCTCTTCGTCGTGCTCGACGACGATGACGGTGTTTCCGAGGTCGCGCAGCCGTTCGAGCGTGGCGATGAGCTTCTTGTTGTCGCGCTGGTGCAGGCCGATGCTGGGCTCGTCGAGAATGTACAGGACGCCCACGAGGCCCGAGCCGATCTGCGTGGCCAGGCGGATCCGCTGGGATTCGCCGCCGGAAAGCGTCCCCGCTTCCCGATCCAGCGTAAGGTAGTCGAGCCCGACGTTGTGAAGGAACGTGAGGCGCTCTCGGATTTCCTTGAGTATGCGCTCGGAGATCAGCCGGTCCTGTTCGGACAGTTCGAGGTGCAAGAAAAACGGAAGCCCGTCCGAAATGGAGAGGCCGGTTACGTCCATGATCGACCTGCCGGCAACCGTCACGGCCAGGGACTCCGGCCGCAGGCGCGCCCCCTTGCAGTCGGGGCAGGGCCGCGTCGCCATGAACTGGCTGATCATCTCGCGCGCGGCGTTGGACTCGGTTTCGCGGAACCGCCGCTGGAGGTTGGGAATCACGCCTTCAAATGGGCGCCTCACGCGATAGGTGCGGTCTTCGCGCTCGAAATTGAAGTTGACTTCGTCGTCGCCGGAGCCGTAAAGAATGATTTGGCGGAAGTCTTCGGGCAGCTTTTTCCAGGGTTTCCGGCTGTTCTTGCCATAATGGGCGCAAACGTTCGCAAGCAGGCGGCGGTACATACCGTCGAGGACGCGCCGCATGCTCCACGGGCGGACGGCGCCTTCGGCAATGGATAGGGTGGGGTCGGGCACGACGAGTTCGGGATCGACTTCCATGGTCGTGCCGAGGCCGGTGCAGGTCGGGCATGCCCCGTGCGGATTGTTGAACGAGAACATCCGCGGCGCCAGTTCTTCGATACTGACCCCGCAGATGACGCAGGCCAGATGCTCGCTCTGCAAGACTTCACCGACCGTTTTGTCGGGCAGTTCGTAATAGATGCGGATAATACCGTGGGCGATCTTGAGGCAGGTCTCGACGGAGTCGGTGAGGCGCGACTGAATCTCCGGTTTTACCACGAGCCGGTCGACGACCACGTCGATGTCGTGTTTCACATAGCGTTCGAGGTCAAACTTGTCGTCCACGCTCCCGAACTTGCCGTCAACGCGCACCCGGACAAAGCCCTGCCGCTTGACGTCTTCGAAAACCTTCTGGTAGGTGCCCTTCCGTTGGCGGATAACCGGGGCCAGCAACTGGACCCGCGTCCCCGCGGGCAGCGCCAGGATCCAGTCGACGATCTGCTGGGGCGTCTGCGATTCGATGGGCCGGCCGCACTGGTAACAGTGGGGTTTGCCGACGCGGGCAAACAGCAGGCGGAGGTAGTCGTAGATTTCCGTGACGGTGCCGACGGTGGACCGGGGGTTTCTGTGCGTGGTTTTCTGCTCGATCGAGATGGCCGGGCTCAACCCTTCGATAAGGTCGACGTCGGGCTTGTCCATCTGTTCGAGGAACTGGCGGGCGTATGCGGAGAGGCTCTCGACGTACCGCCGCTGGCCCTCGGCGTAGATGGTGTCGAACGCGAGGCTGGATTTGCCGGACCCGCTCAGGCCCGTTACCACCACGAGCCTGTTGCGCGGAATCCGAACCGACAAGTTCTGGAGATTATGTTCCCGGGCGCCCTTGATGACGATTGCGCCGGCGTTGTAAGAGTTTTTCGATGCCATTACGGAATTCCCAAGAAAACGGCGAAAATCGCAAGATTATACCACGAAAACGACCCGCCCCGGCGCTGTCGCTCCGTTGCCGCTCGGAGCACTCAACTCCCCCTCGAGCCCGCTCAACAACTCCGTTATTGCCCCCGCCGCCGTCCATGCGGTACGCTAATGCCGTATGAATCTCCAGCATCTTGGAAACCGCATTCGCGCGCGCCGCGAGAAACTCGGCCTGAAACAACAGGACGTGGCCAACTCGCTCGGGATCAGCCCGCAGGCGGTGTCGAAATGGGAGCGCGGCGAGAACGCACCGGACATCACGGTGCTCGAACCGCTGGCGCGTCTGCTGGGCGTGTCGGCCGATTGGCTGCTGTCCGCGCAGGAGACCCGCCGCGACGTCTTCGATGCGGCTGTGCTGGTGTCGAGCATCCGGGGTGCGCACGAAAAAGCGCTGAGCCTGCACCCGCGCGAGTTCGCGCTGTGGGCGAACGGCATCTTTTATCAGCTTACCGAGATCACACTGGGCCGCGAGGGCGTGCCCATCAAGTACATGGGCGACCAGTACCTGTGCTTTTTTGCCGGCTCGAGGAAAGAAGAGCGCGCGTTTGACGTAGCGGCCCAGGCGCGGGCCATCCTGGGTAAAGATATCCGGATCGGCCTGAGCACGGGCGAAATCTACTTGGGCAGTGTCGGCCACCCGGATTATGCCCGGCCCGACATTATGGGGGAGGTCGTAAACATCGCGTTCCTCACGCTCGAGTGGGCGGATCGGAAAACAAGAACCGGAGTCGGCGCAACCGAGACATTTGTTCAGGCCCTGCCTGTGGCTGTGCGCCAAAAACTGGCCCTCGGGAAACAGGAAAAAGTCAGGTTCCGGGGTGTAACCGAGCAAGTCTGCGTAAAAGAACTTGAGCTTTCCCCATGATGCCGTCCAAAATATCCATTGTGTCCAGAATGGCACTATGATAAGGCTTTGGTCGTGGAAGTCGGCAGCTAAAGCCATCGAAAGTCCCGCTGAAGCGGGCTGTTGAACGGGACAGGCCAAGAACACCCCATCTAAAGATGGGTGCAAAGAGGAGCCTGCTGAAGCAGGCTAAGACGCTGTGGCGAGCGTACGTGGCGCCTTTGATTTAGGGTCATTGCACGGTGTCCACAGTTTTTGAAGAAGGGAGCCAGGATCAAAATGTCCGCGACTGCAAAGCCAACCGCACAGAAATCCGAGTATAAAGTGGCTGATATGGGCCTGGCCGAGTTGGGCCGGAAAACCATTGAACTGGCCGAGAAAGAAATGCCGGGCCTGATGGCGATCCGCGAGCGGTACGCGCCGCAACAGCCGCTGAAAGGCGCGCGCGTCACGGGATCGTTGCACATGACGGTCGAGACGGCTGTGCTGATCGAGACGCTCGTGGCGCTTGGCGCGGACGTGCGTTGGGCGAGTTGCAACATCTACTCGACACAGGATTACGCGGCCGCCGCGATCGCGAAGGCGGGCGTGCCGGTATTCGCGTGGAAAGGCGAGACGCTCGAAGAATACTGGTGGTGCACGTACCAGGCGATGCAGTTTGCCGAAGGGCTCGGGCCGAATATGATCGTCGACGACGGCGGCGACGCCACCATGCTGATCCACCGCGGCTACGAGTTCGAAGAGACGTTCAACAAGACGGGCAAGCTGCCCGACGTCAGTTCCGCCAACAAGGAAGTCGCCATCGTCGACACGCTGCTGCACAAGATCCACGCCGAAGATAAGAACAAGTGGCACGACGTCGTCAAAGACCTCATTGGCGTCAGCGAAGAGACGACGACCGGCGTGCACCGACTGTACCAGATGATGAAGGAAGGCCGGCTGTTCACGCGGGCGATGAACGTCAACGACAGCGTGACCAAATCGAAGTTCGACAACATCTACGGGTGCCGGGAGTCGCTGGGCGACGGCATCAAGCGGGCCACCGACGTGATGATCGCCGGGAAGGTCGTGGTGGTGGCCGGTTACGGCGACGTGGGCAAAGGGTGCGCGCAGTCCATGCGCGGGCTCGGTGCGCGCGTCATCATCACGGAGATCGATCCGATCTGTGCGCTGCAGGCCTGCATGGAAGGCTACCAGGTGTTGCCGATGGCCGAAGCGGCCCCGATCGGCGACATTTTCGTGACGGCGACCGGCTGTTGCGACGTGATCCGCGCCGAGCATTTCAAGGTGATGAAAGACCAGGCCATCCTGTGCAACATCGGCCATTTCGATTCGGAAATCGAGATTGCCTGGCTCGAAGACAATCCCGATATCCGCGAGCAAAACGTCAAGCCGCAGGTCGACAAGTTCATCTTCCCCGACGGCCGTCAACTGATCGTGCTGGCCCGAGGCCGGCTGGTCAACCTGGGCTGCGCCACCGGCCATCCGTCGTTTGTCATGTCGAACTCGTTCTCGAACCAGGTGCTCGCGCAGATTGCCCTGTTCACCGAGCGCGAGAAGTTCGAGGTCGGCAAGGTCTATGTCCTGCCCAAACTGCTCGACGAAGAAGTGGCCCGCCTTCATCTGGGTAAACTGGGCGCGAAACTCGACCAACTCACGCCCGACCAGGCGTCTTACCTCGGAGTGCCCGCCCAAGGCCCGTTCAAACCCGACACGTACCGCTACTAGGAATCCGGTCTAACACTCGCGATTTCAAAGACTGAAGCCGGATTCCTGTATAACGTGGGCTCCAACCATGGATTCAGTTCGTTGGAATTGCAGTATAGTCGCGCAGGTGTTGCGTGCGCTAAAGGACCTTCCTGACCGCATCCGTAGTTTTACGAGAGAAATGAGGTCCCCTTAATCGCTTGACATTCGGACGGCAGATAGTTGCATAATAAGACGTTCGCTGGAAACGATGGGGTAACAGAACACTTTGCAGTGTTAGTAGTTGTCTATTTCCATGTGTTCATTTCTTGATGGGGTAAAGGGTTTTTGCTTCTGATGACAAAGGCAATAGGTGTTGGTATCTCATGGTTTCTGGGCTTGGCCGGCGTTGTATGTACGATTCTGGGGGAATGGCCAGCGCAACAATTGTCACAGATCACAGGGTTAACCGTTCTGGGAGCTAAGGCTGTTCTTTGCATTGCAATACCCGTGATTGTTATTCTGTTGACTTTTGTAGCCTATTTTGTTGGAAGGAAGTCGTCTAATGAGAGCAAGCATGTGACAGTCCCGATGAAGGACGTCTGTTGTTTCCTGATGAAGAGCTATCAAAATGCAATGAATTATCTGGACAAGGTTCATCAGGAATTGAGTAACGAAAGCAAACCAAGCTGGAGGAATCGAAGAGTCCATGCGAGTTCTTTGAGGGGTCTTGAATATAGCGGCTTGCTCGATGTTCCCCCATATATTCTGGATTCGGCGGATGCCGCGATAAGAGATAACCATTTTCAGGAGCGCACAAAAGCCATCGAGGCATTGCGGAAGATACAAACACTTCTCTACTGGAAGTTCTGGATTAACCATGAGGTGGCTATTGACGGGGCCGCGACAATGGCACAAAAGTTGCTGACCAACATGAGCCGGTCGTTAGACGGAATTAAGCGCATATATGGCGCGTTAGATGTGGAATAGACGTATATACGTTGATCGACCAAGAGGAGACAGGTTATGAGGTGGTTTACCTGGGTTTTGGTCTGGCTGAACATAAAAATGACCAAGAGAACGCTCCGTAGTGCCATCAGGAAAGGGAATTCTGTGGCCATATGCGAGGGCGGACGGAAACTACTCTATGTAGCGATATCAGCTTACAAATACCCCACAATTTGGACATCAGATCTCGTTTCGGAGTGTGAGCGATTGCTCACGGATGCGGCAGCCGCCACGGTTGGCACACCCGAAGAAACGAACTGTGCGCCAAGACCAAAGAAATTTCGAGAGACAATTGAAGGACTAAGCGATACAAGAAGCACGCTGGATGCAATTTATGCGAGGGCAAAGGTTGCGTAACCTTTTGTCTTTGCTGGCTGACGTTGAATTTGTTGGCCTGAAAATAACTTCGTCCAATGACAAATATTGTCTTCGAATGACAAATAGTCTACCCCCCCTCCCTGTGAGCACACACTCTTCAAAGGCCATGGCACAACTGTTTCCTTAGACGTAGGCATGCTGATTCACCGCCACCGGCTCTTTCCCACCCCTGAACGGTTGGCGCTTTGACGGGACTAGTTCTTCTCGCAAAGGCGCAAAGACGCCAAGGTCAATCTTCAGAAACCATACCCTGCGAACGCGGCAAGATTTTATG
>DATKVG010000214.1:0-5347 GCA_035530195.1 Bathyarchaeia archaeon
AAGTGGTCCGACTTGAAAAGGCCGGGTTCAGAACCTGCGAAACAATGCCGTTGGCGGTCTCTCTTACGTCAGCGGCGGATGAAAAATCGCAGTCTTTGCAATGATTCTGTGGGCGGGGAATTATTCCCCGCCTACGTTGCGCGATTATTTCACAAGCTCTTCAAGACGCGTCAATTGATTCTGTGGGCGGGGAATTATTCCCCGCCTACGTTGTGCGATTATTTCACAAGCTCTTCAAGACGCGTCAATTGATTCTGTGGGCGGGGAATTATTCCCCGCCTACGTTGCGCGATTATTTCACAAGCTCTTCAAGACGCGTCAATTCCATACTCCCTGCTATTATTAAGACCGCCTCTGGCTTTTCTTGTTTCTTCAGTTGATCTAACGTCCGCGACCACATGTCTTTTTTCATCCATTCCCTCCGTATCCTGTCAAGCGACTTTGATGACCTTGATCCCAGCACGCCTTAAAACTTCTCCCGTAACCCCGTTTATGTCACATGAGGGACTTCCCGCTTTCATGTAGGCAACACGAGCGCCGATTATTTCGGCTATCTCCCGCGTATAGTTGGCGCCGTTTACGTGGTACTGCGTAACATCCTCCCGCGTTTCCGGCGCAATTATTCGCAACCCTTCGTCCAGCACCTGGGCGCCGGTACCGCCAGCCAACGTTTCGCTCGTTCGAGGCGTGGACATGCCCCCCAACTGCTCCGGACATACCGGCACCAAAACGTACTTCTCTTTCAACCGGCGTAGCAGTTCTTCCCGCCGCGCCGCCCGCCGACCATGCCACCGGCACGGGATTCCAAGAAGACAAGCACTCACCAATGCAGGCGGTTTTCCGCTGTGAAATGGTTGTTGTGGAAAAAGGAATTCATCTTCCATTGTCTTCTCTCCCAATGTCTCCGTGCCAGAAACGATACTTCGCGCCTTGATCCTTTGCCAAATGGCTCGCGCTCGCCATCACGAGAATCTTGCCACGGGCCGTTAAACTATTTCCCAGAGAGGTAAATCAACCAGCCAAAGAATCCGTAGTCTGGTTTCCTATGAATTGGCACTCGCCGCCCCGACTGGAATCCGCAGGCTGAACAAACAGTTTTCGGAGGGCCGTATAGGTTTGTGAGAACGCTATTTCGTAGTCTGCTCTGAAAACTCGTGCACAACCGGAGCAAAAAATGGGGACTGGCTCGCTTTTTCCCCGGCAGTTTGGGGAAAAAGCGTGCCTGTCCCCATTTTTTCACCCATTTTTTCATTTGTTAGAAGAAAGGTTGGTTTTCATTGGGCTTCCCAGACACGGATGACGTAGGGGTCGCGGCAGTTGATGTTGAGGTAAAAGTCCCCGGTGGTGCGGAGGTATTCGACCTGGGGTTCGGGTGCGGGCTGGCCGCCGAGGTAGGTGGACTCGATGTCGGCGTTGGCGCCGGCGCCGTTGACGGTGATGGAGATTTTTTTGTCGCATTGCCAGTCGACGGCCCAGGGCGCGCGGGTGATGGTGAATAGCTCGGTTGGTTTGACGGAGGAGGCTTGGTATTCGGCGAGGAGACGCCAATTGCGGGGAATCACGTCGGGAGTGGGCCGGGGCGGGGGCGGCGGGCGATTTTCGATTGACGATTGACGATTATCGATTATCGATTGGGGATTATTTTTTGCCTCGATGAGTTCGCGGGTTTCTTCCATATGTTGTTCGTACTGGATCTTGGCAATTCCGGTTGGTTCTGCTTCGTCGAGCGCGGTGTTTGTGAAGGAGAGCCAGGTGGAGTATTCAGCGGAGTGCAATTCTACGTGCCAGCCACCCGGCGCCGTGGACTCGCCTAGGACACCGCCCTCAGGGTCAATAGCGACGTTTGCCATTGCTGTTTTGATCGGCTCTAGCATGTTGAATAATTGGAGGGCGTCAGTGGTGACGGTGAGGCAAGCGGCCTGTGCCTCCTCTTTGGTCGAGATGGGCCAGTCGTGTCTGCAATCGAACATGACGTTGATGATCTTGTCGTCGCCAAGCCAGGTGGTGACGGTTGCGTTCATTTTCACTTTTTGTAGTTCGCGTTCGTAAAAGATAATGCGTCGACCGTACAGTGAGACTTGTTGAGTGCGAGAGTAATCGGCGGCTTCGAGGCGGTCGGCAGCCTCGGGTGCGGTGATGACGCTTGTGGACGGGGTGGACATTGTGGACGCAGTGGACGCAGTGGACGTGGCTGTTGGCGTGGAGCGGCCGATACGAGCAAGCACGGCAAAGGTGATAATTAGGGCGATGATGATCCCGATAAGGATAAAGATGGCGCGAGCCCATTCGATAAAGAGTGCACAGGCCCAGACTCTGATCTTTTGGCGTGCGATGTCGAGAGGATCTTGGGGAGGGTTGGTCATGGTGAGCCTCCGAATGCTTGGTTCTTTTTGTTGGCGTCTTTTTGTTGTGCGGCTTTGTTGTGAGTGACGCGGGCCCACTCGGCGTCGACGGCGTCGGGTAGAATTTTGATTATGATATGCTCGTGATGCCTCCGGCGGTCTTATGGGCGGCATACATCAATGGATTGTCCAGTCCGAACCACGAGTAAAATGCGTCATTTCGGTATGCTTTCTGCAAGTCCTTAAGGCTCCAGCCATTTTTTCCGCCAAACCCCACCTTGGGTTTGCAGGACGCGCATACTCTCATTGCGCCAGCAACGTTTCCAAGTATTCGCGATCATAGTGTTCGGTTGTTGTCATGTTTTGCCTGTCGAGCGGCATCGAACCGTTTCCGAGAGGCATAATGCATTTAACACAGACAAATATAACAGCTTCTCACCCAAAAGCAAACGTACGGACTTTCTCCTTTTTTCGTGCCACCTTGCATAAACCGGGCGCATGTCATACAGTGGTGGCCGGGTACGGAACAATGATTATGGAGGGTACGAGGGATGAGAAACGTTCGGTTCTTGGTGATTCGCTTATTATTGGCGGTGGTGCTGGCGGCGGGGCTGGTGAGTTGCGCGACTTATGCGCCGGAAGCGCCGATCCGAACGGCGCTGGACCGGTACGTGGCGGCGCCCGATGACAATTACGCGTGGCGGGTCGAGAAGACCATCCCCGGCCAGGGGTCGACTACCTATGTCCTCGACATGACGTCGCAGGCGTGGCGATCGGACAAGGAAGTGAACCGGCCCGTGTGGACGCATTGGCTCGTCATCGAGAAACCCGACAAGCTCACGTCAAACAAGGCGCTGCTGATGATCAGCGGCGGCCGTATCGACAGCCCGGCGCCGGATGGCGCGTCTGAGCGGACCCGGGGCGCGGCGGTGGCGACGGGGTCGGTTGTGGCGGAGTTGAGAGGCATACCCAACGAGCCGTTGACGTTCATCGGCGACGAAACGAAATCGAGAACCGAGGACAGCCTGATCGCGTACACGTGGGACAAGTACCTGCGCACGGGCGACGAGTTGTGGCCGGCGCGGCTGCCCATGACGAAAGCCGCGGTGCGGGCGATGGACACCATAACGGCGTTTTGCGCCAGCGAAGCCGGCGGCGGGGCGAAGGTAGATCGGTTTGTGGTGGCGGGGGGATCGAAACGCGGCTGGACCACGTGGACCACGGGCGCCGTGGACAAGCGCGTGGTCGCGATGGTGCCGATGGTGATCGACATGCTCAACATTGTGCCGTCGTTCAAACATCATTGGCGGTCGCTCGGGTTTTGGGCGCCGGCCGTCGACGACTACGAACGGATGGGCATCATGAACTGGATGGACGCGCCGGAGTACGCCCCCCTCATGAAGATCGTCGAGCCATACGAGTACCGCGACAGGTACACTATGCCCAAACTTATGATCAACGCCACTGGCGACCAGTTCTTCCTACCGGACTCGCCGCGGTTCTTCGTTAAGGACCTGCCCGGCGAGACGCTCCTGCGAATGGTGCCCAACGCCGACCACGGCATGAGAGGCTCGGACGCGGCGGAAACCCTGCTGGCGTTCTACAACGCCGTTGTCACGGGGAAACCGCGGCCGCGGTATTCGTGGGAAGTGAAGAAGGACGGGTCTATTGTCGTGAAGTCCTTGGACAAGCCGCGCGAGGTCCTGTTGTGGCAGGCGACCAACCCGACGGCGCGCGATTTCCGCGTCGATACCATCGGCAAAATCTGGACCAGCAGCACGCTCGACGATCAGGGCGGCGGCGTGTACGTTGCGCGCGTGCCCAAGCCGGAAAAGGGCTGGACCGCGTTTCTGGTCGAGCTGACCTACGACGTTGGCGGGCCCGTGCCTATCAAACTTACATCTGAAGTCAGCATTGTGCCCGACACGCTGCCGTTCAAGCCGTTCAAGCCCGAGGTAAAGGAAAAAGGCTTCATGAGCAAAGAATGAGAGGCCTGAGGCTTGAACAAAAATGGGACACCCCCCACAAAAGCCGGGGGGCGTCCCAGACGCGGACAAAGGCACCATGGCAGACCTGACGCGGGACGAATATCAGCAGTTTCATAAGCGGCGGCACCTGATTCTGCTTGAACTGCTGGCGCGCCACGCGCCGGAAAGAGTCGAGCGCGCACTCGATGCGGGCGGCGCCGGCGACGTGGCGGGGTTGGGCGCCATCCTGCGCGACCGGTTCGCCGGCGAGGTCCATGCCGTCGATTTGGGCGCAGACGTCGAGGAAGGCCGGCGACAAGGCGTACGCGCCATCGAGTGCGACATCGACCGCCAGCGGTTGCCGTATCTTGACGGCCACTTCGACCTCGTCGTGTTTGCCTCGGTGATCGAACATCTTTACAACCCGGCGTTTGCCCTCGGCGAACTGGCGAGAGTAACGCGGCCCGGCGGCACGCTCATCCTCGAGGCACCCAACGCCGTCGCGCTAGCAGCCCGTGGCAAAAGTCTCGTGATGTCGAGCGGCTGCTTGTGAACAACTTCACGATCATCGAACGGTCGTATTGCATGCATGATGCGCCGTGCGGCATCTTGAAAAAACTGGCGCGCGAGGCCGCGGTTCGTGTCTGGGCGCGGGTAGGGGACAGTTTTTTGTGGTTGCGCGGCGGCTTGGCGGTTAAGCCGTTACCATGTGGCCAGTTACAAGGGCCGGGGGCAGGCTGAAGCCCAACCGCGGGCAATCTGACCCGACTGGTTTGCTGGAATTGGGTGGAGGTAAAGACGCCAAGATCGTATTCTTGACGCTATTTAAAAGAATGTGTAAGATGGGATTTCCGTTGAAAAAACGGGTTCTCCCATTTTTCGCTGCGGAAAATGGGCCATTGGGCGTGTTTCACACACTGGGCTTCGATCAAATGAAGGGAAGGAGACCCTGAACAATGCAGGAAATCAAACGTGTTGCAGTGCTGGGTTCGGGCGTTATGGGAGGGGCAATCGCGGCACTCTTGGCCAATTGCGGGG
>DATKVG010000215.1:0-9026 GCA_035530195.1 Bathyarchaeia archaeon
TACTGCCGCGGGGCTTCGAACGGGGCGTAGTATCGCAGGCGGCGTCCGTCGGGCGACTGCGCCGCGAACAGGGCGTTATAGATGGCTCGCTCGATCAAGTCGCCGAACAGCGAGTCGCCGGTTTTCCGCAACATCTCGTCGCAAAACCGCACAAGGTAGGCGGTCGCGCATGTCTCGCCGAGGTTTGTGGTTCCGGACTGCGTGTTGTGCCAACACTCGTGGTCGCCGCAGGTGCCGGAGATGACCAGCCCGTCGCGGTTCAGCAGAAAATCGAACACGTTCCGCGTCTCGTCCCACAACCCCTTGTCGTCAACATATTCACTCAGCCGGACCTGCGCCAGGCACTCCGCCATATACGCGTACGCGTGCCCGCTCACGTTCCCCCAACGGCCCAACACCATCGGATAGCGCCACTCGGGCAGTTTCCGCGCGTTGACGACAAAGTCGCGGTACTTAGATTCGCCGGTCTGCTCGGCGAGGTACAGCATCGCCGGGTCCAAACCCGTCGTCCCCATGACCGGGCTCAGATCGTCCGGCCCAACCTTCTTGGGCGGCGTGGCCGTCAGTTCGGCGATCAGATAGTCGGCGAGCTTGCGGGCGGCCTCGAGCGATTTCTGCTCGCCGCAGAACGCGTAATCCGACGTCAGACCCAGCACGAGATACGAACACTCGTGCACGTCCCACAGGCTCGTGGTCCGCGCCTCTTTTTTGAACATGCCGAGGTAGCCGTCCGGTTCCTGCGACGCCACCAGCGCGTCCACAACCGCTTTTTTTCGAGCGATCAGGCGGGCGTCTTCGGTATAAGCGCAAAAACGGGCCATCGCGTCGATTGTTTTGCCCAGCCCGATGTAGCCGTCGGATTTCTCGCGTTTCAGAAACGGCTCAAGGAAATCCTTCTCGAGATTGATTGCCAGCAGGTTGTTTTCAACAGTGATGTCCAACCGGCGCCCAATCTCGCCGCCTACCTCGACCTGCCTAATATCCGCTCCCCGCAAAACGTCTCCCGCCCCAACACACGCCGCCAGCGTAAGCATAATCATCATGGCCAAAGCCCTCCCGCGGGCATTATAGCGCCTCTTGAACCTTTAGCGTCTTTTGCGCTAACTTGTTCCCTATGCGAGCAAAACGTCTCATGCCGCGCCGCCGGTTCCTTGGTCTCTGCGGCGGCGCCGTCGCCGCGCACTGGGCGGCGTCCGCGCAACCAACCGCGCCGGCACGCCCTAACATTCTCGTCTTTCTCATCGACGACATGGGGTGGCAGGACACGTCGCTCCCGTTCTGGAGCAAGCCCACCGCCTTCAACCGCCACTACCGCACGCCGAACATGGAACGGCTCGCGCGCTGCGGGATCCGGTTCACCAACGCCCACGCGCATCCCGTTTGCAGCCCGACGCGCGTCTCTATCATGACGGGCCAAACCCCCGCGCGCCATCACGTCACCAACTGGATTTTCGGCCCCGACAAAGACACCTCGGGCAACTGGGGGCCCGTCGCGTCTCCGCCGGATTGGCGCATGGAGGGCCTGCAGCCGGGCGATGTCACGCTTGCCGCGCTGCTGCGTGATGCCGGCTATTACACCATCCACTGCGGCAAAGCCCACTGGGGCGCACACGGCACGCCCGGGTCCGACCCGCGCAACCTCGGGTTCGACGTCAACATCGCCGGCCACGCCGCGGGCGCTCCCGGTTCCTACCAGGGGCTCGACGATTACGGTAACAAGAACGAGAAACGCATCGAGTGGGCGGTCCCAGGACTCGACAAGTACCACGGAACGGACGTCCATCTCACCGACGCACTCACGCTCGAGGCCGTCCAGGCGCTCGACGCCGCCGCCCACACCGGGAAGCCGTTTTACCTTTACATGGCGCATTACGCCGTTCACGCGCCCATCCAGCCGCACGGGCGTTTTCACCCCCAGTACGAGAACCGCAACTATACCGGCACCGAATACGACATCCCGCCCGTCGAAGAGGATTACGCCTCGATGATCGAAGGGATGGACGCCAGCCTCGGCGCACTGCTCGATAAACTCGATCGACTCGGCGCCGCACAAAACACGCTCGTTATCTTCACTTCCGACAACGGCGGGCTCAGCGCCCATGCCCGCGGCCTAACACCGCGGGGTACCGGCCTCAACACGCACAACTGGCCGCTCAAAGCCGGCAAAGGTTCCGCCTACGAAGGGGGCACGCGCGTGCCGTTCATTGCGGGCTGGGCGCAACCCGATCCCGCCAGCCCCACCCAGCGCGGCCTGCGCATCCAGCCCGGCTCCACCTCCGATCAGCCCATCATTTCCGAAGATCTGTTTCCCACGATCCTCGGGCTCGCCCAGGCGCAACACCTCATCCCCCAAAACCATCCCGTCGACGGCATGGATATCCGGCCGTTTCTCGGCAAGAAAGACGAGGACGAAGACCGGCCGCTCATCGTCCATTATCCCCACATCTGGGGGCCAAAAGGGCCCGGCTACGAGCCCCACAGTTCCATCCGGATGGGAAACTGGAAAGCCGTCTATTTCTACATCCCCCGCAGATGGGAACTCTACAACCTCGACCACGATCTTCCCGAACAGCACGATCTCGCCGACACCAACCCCAAAAAACTCCGCCAACTCGCCACCCGACTCAACTCCGCCTTCGCCGAAATGAAGGTCCAGTGGCCGGTCGACCGCCAAACCGGCCAGCCACTCCCCATCCAACTCCCCTGAATGCGCCATTTTATGAATGTATCGGTAGAGTAAGGCATGCAATCGTATCTTCTTCTTGGACGCAAAAAATGGTAAAATTCCATTGGTTCTAACAATGAATTTCTGTCCATTTGCAAACAAGAACGGGTGCCTGTAGAATTGCCACCACAATGGGTAGAGTGAACCGTCGTAGCGTTCGGGTAGGACGTCCGTTTAGGGGTACTCTTTGAGCACCAGCCCATCTGGGCAAGGACACCTCGAAATTGCCCCTCCGAAAGGAGCAACGGCTCAATGGAATTCAACGAAATCAAGTTGGCAAGAATCATCGGCGCCGTATTCTTTGACCGGCTCGCTTGGATGGAGGCATCTGATAAGCGGCATGAGACCTCTGAGGAGGTGTTGCGGCAAATCCGAACCATGCATCGAAATAAGAAACAAATTGTCACCTACGAGACAACTGTCGGAGTGAACGGGATTCGGTTCGACCGTAATGACGACGAGTATGGACGCGAGTTTTCTCTGGTTGCGGAGAGCCTGCAGTACGAGTTGATGCGAGTGCCGCCGACCGAAGCCCAAGACTTGCTTACCGAGCTTACGGAAACACTGGATGGCATCTTGGGAATTGTTGGCCGTGAAGCTTGGAACACAACCGGGATTCGATTCGACGTGGTCTTGCCCGTGGCGCACATTTCGGCGGGGTCTCGTATCGCGGCGGATTTTCTCCGCACGTATTTCCTTGCAACGAAGTTGGGCAATGTTGACTCCCTGTTTACGAAGCCGGCCCTCCGACAAGTTGACGTGACATTGAAAGGCGTTTACAAAAATCACCCCATCACTTTCAACATCTACAGCACTCCGGAACAGCATCTTATCTTTACTTTTGACGTGAAGACATCCGATCAAGACGCCCTTAGCGCGAACCTACACGGATTCATCCTTGACGCTTACAACGATTTCGTTCAGTCCTGTGCGCCTTATGTGGCAGAGTTGACCGAGCATAACGTATTCAAGGAACATATCGACTGTGAGTTTCTACGCCAAGGCAAGAAGTAGCCAAGCCAGCAACAACCAGCGAACACATGACGCCCACAGGACATTACTGGAGATCTAAACGATGTCCGAAGACAAGACCGCCAAGAACATAGTGGATCTCTTGTTGTATAGATATGAGAAGAAAAAGGGCGAAGGATCCCGTGCCTATAAGGACACTGTCCCGGAACCTGCTCCCCCCAATATCCAATATGAACTTAGCTTCGAGTTAGTCAAGCAGTTCTCGTCGGGATATTTCCGCATTCAGGGATGCTTTACAGGAACAAGCAATAAGCCTGCGGTTATCTCCGAAACATTGGATGCATTGGCCACAAGACAGGTACTGCAATATGCCTCACTGCTGGAATCACCCCTGCGCGAGTCAGTACGGCAAACCGTCTTAACGGACAATGGTACGGTACTACCATCAAAGCCTCCTGCCGTACCGTTTGCCATGCCCAGCACTGTAATCCGCGACTTGATACGGGACCTGGTAAGGCTCCTCTGCGATGCGGCTCCTCATACGGATGCCGCTGCCTTGACTGCTAAGATAGCTGCCGAGCTGAATGACCGATCCTGTCTCGTTATTGATCCCAGGGAACTGCTTCCACCAGAGATCAAGAGCAGTGCTTCTGCCAAGGATACAAGTGAGAAGGACCTTCAGGAACAAGCCCGGATGAACCGCGCGACGTACTATGCCGAAGAGGCGGCCCTTATGAAAGAACACGCCAAAGAGTATGTCGCCTACCGCATGGGAAAGCGCTTGGCGCTGGGCCCGGATAAAGATGCCGTCTACGCCGAAGCCCGTAAGTGCATCCCGAATGGACCGATTTTCGTCCAGCAGATCGGTCCGCAAGAAGTTAGGCGTCTGCGGAACCCGTGGACTGGTTCAGGCCGTGTTCGCATCCCCCCCAGGAGGTAGGATCAATGCCCGGCGTCTTCTCGGCCAGCTACGACGGAAGCATCCAGCCTTCGATTCCTGTAGTTGAGGGCTTTCTTCTTAGACTCGAAGCCGCGGGTTGGGTATGTCCCGTAACGGGAATCGTCGACTCCGGTTGTGACGTGTCGCTTGTTCCTGAAAACCTGGATATTCTTGTGTCGGAATACTGCAAGTACGGTTGGATGGACTTGAGGCGCCCCGGCGACGATGACACCGACACTTATCCTACTGTAGAGCTTGGCTTTGAAATTCCCGGCGTTTCATTTGCAGTTAACACTTTGCCTTTTGTCGTGTTGGGGGGCGAGGTCGTGATCGGCCGTGACATACTCAACGCACTACGGGTAGCCTTAGACGGCATAACTCCCGCTGGACCGACATTGAAGATTGAAGGGCCTTGATATGCGGACCGGGGGGACGGGGAGAGAGATGGCTTACTCCCCGACCAGATGACATGTTGCCAAAGCCAAGTGGGAGAAGCACCCTGTCAGAAAGATGATTGACGTTCAAAACTTTTAGCAGTGAGCGCGTTTACTAGCTAAACCATACGGAAATAGGACAAGGCGGTGTTGCCGCATATAGGGGAGCGATATTTCAGATTTGTGGGCGATTTCACGGTAGTTTCCTGACAATTGGCAACCGGCTCGTGCAGACCTATAGCGTTTACTTCGCCCATGGCCGGGGTTTGCTGTCCCATTACTCTTGAAGGGTCTTAATGAGGTCTACAACTTGAGGTTTTCGTTGTTGCCGGGCGCAGTCGAGTGGCGTGAGTTTGTTGTTATTGAGTGCGGCGAGGTCAGTGCTGGCTTTGACGAGCAGTTCGACCATCCGGGCCTGGCCGAACGCCTCAACTCGATCCTCGCCGGAATGAAAGCCCAATGGTCCACCGACCGCCAAACCGGCCAACCCCTCCCCCTGCGGCTTCCCTGATTTCCCTACAGCCTACAGTCTACAGCCTATAGGCTAATCTACATTTGTATTGCATCGCCGAGGCTGAAAATGGGCAACAACATGGCGATCACGATAAAGCCGACCACCAGCCCCATCAGCACGATCATCAGCGGCTCCATCAACGTCATCATTACTTTCACTTCCCGGTCGATATCCCGCTCACTCTCGTCCGCAAGCTGGTGAAACGCCCCCGCGATATCCCCCGTCTGCTCGCCAACCCCCACCACGTTGGCCACCGACTCCGGGAATAGCGCGCAGGCGCCCACGCACGCGCTCACCAGCCCGCCTTCGCGCACCTCCGCCACCATCGACCGCACGGCCTCGCTGTACCGCGTGTTGCGCAACGTCGACGCCGTGATGTTCAACGCGCTCACCACCGGGATCCCCGAACCCAGCAGCGTGCCCAGCGTCCGCGCGAACGCCCCAATCTCGTACTGCCGCAACACCCGCCCCACCAGGGGCGCACGCAACACCAGCCCGTCAACCATCCGCCGCCCGGGGCGCGTCTTCACATACCGCCCCGCCACAAACACCCCCACGCATGCGGCCCCGATCACGGCCGGCCACCATTTCGCCATGAAACGGCTCACCCCGACCAGCATCCGTGTCACCAGGGGCAGCGTCTGGCCGGTCTCTTCGAACACGTCCATGAACATCGGCACCACGAAACTCACCATCACAAACACCGTCACGATCCCCACTACCAGCATCACCGCCGGATACACCATCGCCATCTTCACGCGCGCCTGGATCTCGTCGCGTTTCTCGCCGAGATCCGCCAGGCGCGTCAGCACCTCGATCAGCTTCCCGCTCTCCTCGCCCGCACGCACCAGGTTCACGTACATTGCGTCGAAAATGTTGGGGTACGCCGCCAGCGCCTGCGAAAACGTCTGGCCGTCCTCGAGCCGCGCGCGCAACCCGCCAAACACCGCCCGCCATCCCGATTTGCCCGCCCGGTTGCGCAGCGTCACCAGCGCCTGTGACAGCGGAAGCCCCGCGCGAAGCAGGCTCGACGTGTCCCGCGTGAACCGCACCAGGTCGCGCCGTTTCAGCCCGCCCCACATCCCCAGCCGCAACCGCACACGCCGACCCGCCAGCGCGTTTGCGTCGCTCACGCGGATCACGTGGTACCCCCGTGCAATCAGCGATGAGGCCGCGGCGGTCGCGTCTTCGGCGTCCAGCTCACCCTTGATCACCTCGCCCGGCTCGCGCATCGCTTCATAGACAAACGTCGCCATTTCACGCCGCTCCATTTCAAGTTATATCCAACCACCACAGTACACCCGCAATCAAACCGCCGTCAATTCCCTCTTACGCACCTTTCCCCGTCTCGCGCCATAAGGCCCTTCTGGGGGACCGGCGACGATATCCTGACCGCGCCGTTGCGTCAGCCCGTGTTCGACCGCTTGGCCGGCTATGGAGATGCGAATGATGCAGAACGGCTATGTGTGGATCCAGCCATGCGACACATTGTTGGCGGGAGAGCAAACCAACGCAACGGGAACGGCATTGACTGAACCGCCAAGGATTACTACACTGAGTGGCAATGAGCCTGTGGCGGTTACAGGTGGGCCATAGGGGAAATCTCCGATCGGCACATAAAGAAATCGTGGCGGTGCGGTATTTTAACCCGGTTTAATTTCTGGAGAAGCAGCAGTCGGATGGAACTTGAGTTTCGTGTTTTTCTTCTACGGTTGGCGTCGTTGGTCGTGTTGGTCGGGGTGCTGGGTGGATGTTCAGGCAAATACGGTTATTACCGGTTTGATGACAATTTCACCAACGTGGTATCGGTGGATGGTCCGGCTGGCCAACCGAAACGCGAAAGGCGGTTTGTGAGCTTGACGGGGGGCTGGACGAGCCGGACGGGGGCGTCGACGGTGGAGCAATCAGAATCACGACTGGTGTTTTCCGCGAATGCAGCCGACTTCCTGGAAAGCCCGAAGGGGTTGAAAATCCCGGGGGACACGACGGACACAATTGCGCTGAAAATGAAAGTAACCGGCGCCGAGTCCGTCGTTTTGAATTGGATACCGATGGGCGGTGAAAATGTCGAATATTTCCGGACACTGAAAATAAAGGTACCGAAGCAAGACGAGCTTTTGACATACAACCTTCAAATGACGAAGGTACGGACGTGGCGGTATTGGGAGATCGACCAGATACTGTTTCAGGTCCTATCGGCGGCACGGGTCGAGATCGAGTCGATCGAGTTGGTGGATCGGCGTGCGCCGTTTGGCCAGGCGACGATGGGAGTGCTTCACTATTCGGTGGATAATCGGCTTCGGCCTTGCCTGTTCAATCATTGCCCGGCCACGTTGCGATACCGTTTGCGGCTGCCGGCCCGGGCCGTGTTCAGCGCCGGGCTGAGCGTTGTGGAGCCGAAAAGCCCCGTGACGTTTCAACTGGTGATCGAGGTGGGCGGACAAGTAGAGACGGTTTTTACGAAGGCGGTGGATGACCCGGCGCACTGGTACGACGTCGAGGTTGATTTATCGAAATACGCGGGGCGGAAGGTTGACTTGTCTCTGATTTCATACAACACGCGAACGGGCCAGGTGGCGTTGTGGAGCAATCCGGCCGTGTTCGAGCGGTACGAGCAGCCCGAACAGGGCGAGGATAGCCGGCGGCTTCCCAACGTGGTGTTGTACGTAATCGATTGCCTTCGGGCGGACCACCTGGAGGCATATGGATATGGACGCCCGACTGCGCCGAACCTTGCGGCGTTCGCGGCGGAGGGCGTGAAGTTCAACAGATGTTTTGCCGTGGACACCTGGACCAAATCGTCTTCGGCTTCTTTTTCGACGGGTGTCGACCAGATTTACCACGGCCTCGAAGAAATAGACGAATTATTGCCCGAAGGGCTGGCCACGTTTCCGGAATTGCTGCGGCGGGCCGGCTATGAGACGTGTGCGCTGACGGAAAACCCGAGCACGCCGCTGGAGACGGTTCCTCGGGCCTCCTACAGTTACCTTGAGCCGGTTCATCTGCATACGGAACTTGGCAGGAAGACGCTGAAGAGGCGGGAGCTTCCGGCGGTAACGCAGCAGAGGGCACGGGAGTTTATCAATAAACACCGGGACCGCCCGTTCTTGTTGTATATCCATTCGATGGAACCGCATGACATCCGGCAGGGAGGGCCTGACAGCAGGGAATTCCTGTATGATCCGCCCGAGCCGTTCCGGAGCGCTTTCAAGTCGCCGGAAGGTCAAACACCGATGGACTTGTATGACGGGGCCATTTCGTATGCCGACACCAATTTCAAAACGTTGATCGACCGGCTTGAAGAGTTCGGCTTGACGGAAGACACGGTGGTCATTGTCACGGCGGACCATGGGGAGGGCTTCGGCGAACATGAAAACCACTGGCGCCACTATGGCAAGCCGTACAACACGCTCACGAACGTGCCGCTGCTGATCCGCTGGC
>DATKVG010000216.1:0-38660 GCA_035530195.1 Bathyarchaeia archaeon
GTGTGCCGTATTCGGGCAATGAGTAATTCAAGTTCACTGATTACATCAGGCGAGTGTGCTCCCGTGTTAAGAACGTGCTTTTTAGAAACGACCAGTGAATACCCCTCGACCGGAGGGCCCAATCCCGGAATCCACTGGAAATGTTCTGTCTCCGCCAAAAGTGAGTCTTCCAGATCACGCTGGCCACCCGGTTGCCCAACAATTCGGCAGAATTTACAGCGCGCATCTTCGTCAAACACTCTGTCCCCCCACTTCCTGCCACGAGATTAAGCAGGCGGCAGACGCTATTTTTGCCCAGACCTTCTTTTTAGCGCGAACTCAGCCAAAAGCTTTGTTGACCTGTCCCGCACAAATTTTACTTCAGGATTGGATCCGGGATCAATGCCCTTTAGCCTTGAGTAGAAAAATGTTACATCTGCCCATAATTGGCTAATAACGGCAGCGTGGTCCAAAGATGGAAGGCCGTTTACGTTGATTTTGATACATGGCATGCATTCGCTAAACCGTTGAAAGTTAGCCTCAGCAAGCATTTCTTCTTCATCGCCAAACTCGAGTCCTTCGTGCGAGGGATCAATGGGATCAATGTAATGGCTGATCATGGAATTAAGTCTATCCGGTGGCACATCGTTCGCAAAAACAAACATGGCCATTTTAGTCTTGTGGTTTCCAAGAATTCCTTCTATAGTCATGTGAGAGTCTCTTGGCAAGCCCACGTATCTGGAAGCCATGATGTCGTTGCCGCCCTTGTTCACGCCTTCGTTCCAGAACTGCGTGAATTCGTCCACCAACCTCATCAGGTGATCATTGTTGCACCCGATGTAGATGTGGTTAATGCTATTGCGCAACTGATAAAAGAAAATATATTGAGCCATGACAGCGGGTAATGAATAGCGATCTGACAGATCGAATGCCGCAATGATCTTCTCAATTGTGCTCCAAAAGCTTCGCGTATTCATGTGGCATACGTGCATGGGGGCAAGCAGTATCGGCGTTTTGTTTCTTCCAAATCGGCCGGAGACTTCGTCTGGAAGCTCCAGAATCAAATTGCCGTCTCGCTCTCCAATTTCTCGCAGTGGTCCGGAGTTCGCAAATACAATGCGTTTGGCTTCCCGCGGCGTATATTCATGAATTTTCAGCGTCTCTTCAGTCTTGCCGCTCCGAGAAAACTCCATGAAAAGTGTGTTCTCAATTGTTGCGTCCGCCGGACAATTGCGAAGCTCTCTTGGTGAGTTCATAACGAGCCAAACGCATCTCTTGTTTGGGGAGAGGTTATTGATGTGGGAAATATAGTGATTATATTGTTCGTTGGCTCCAATTCCAGAAGTAATGATATACCTGAACTGGCAGTTTGGAAAGCTCTTGGCAACATACTCATCAATGGCGACGGCGGGTCCACTAATGAAGTAGTCATGGTATCCAAGAACATCGTGTCTGAAAAGCTTGGCGAAAGGATCAGAATGAATTGTTGCGGTGACTTGGTTGACCAAATCATCAAACGAAGAAGTCAGGGCTTCTGTAAATCCGACTGGTTCGGTGAGGGACGGCACAAAGCTAATATTGAAAAGATCGGAGATTGGTGAATTGACATTGTGATCTGACATGAAAAGCGGTGATTGATTTGCTGCGTCGCACGTGGCACGAGCCTTCAATTTCAGCTGAAATCGTGTTGCAAGGTCTCCGAATCCATGCTGTTGAAGTAGGGTAAGCGTCTCATCCTGGGTAACGCGCAGGGTTTCTGCAAGATTGGTTATCAGTAGTTCTGGATCAAGCGCGCCACGGAGCGCGTACCATACATTCTTGTTCGAAATGGACTTGCTGCTTTCTTGCACCAGCGCTTTGACAAAAGCCGTGAAATCAGTTTCTTGCCTCATTGAACTCATATTCCGTGCAGCCCTTGTTCTAAGCAATCATTTAAGTTTAGCAAGCTCATCCTCTGTCTGTGCAATGATCGCGTCAAATTCATCTTCCGTAAGAACTGCCCAGTCCACCCAAAAATCCTCCGCGGATTCGGCTGTATATGTGGGACGATATCCTTGTAGTATTCTTTGGTGGAGCAACTCCCTTACCCTCTCCCGGTTTCTCTCCATTGCAGTCTCCTTTCTATGGCGTTGACCTGTTCCGCATATGCATTCATGAACACCGTTATGAAGAGTTTACCGTTGATTATGCAGGAGTTTGCTTGACTGTGTCAAGGCAGATGCGCGAGAACTTGAAGTACGGGGTGTACGGTATGACAGATAACAGCTTCCGTTCTTCCGCGGCACGCGTGGCCGCTTACCGCGTACCTTGGGCCAACGCACACGAATCTAGCGCGCGGCAGTATCGGGGAATCGGGCGGGGAAATAGGGAACACTCAGCGATCCTATTTCCGCAGCGCATATCCTTATCTGTCACGTGACGAGTTGGGCGACTTTTAGCATGAGGTCGCCGAGTTGGGCTCCGTATTCTGGGGAGCCGTCGTTGGTGACGAGTCCTGTTTTCATGGCTTGGAGGGTGTCGACCTGGTTGGTGAGGACGGGTAGTGCGTTGTCGATGCTGCTGAATTTCATGTGGACGATGGGTTTTCGGCGGGTGTATAGACCTCTGCCGGCTTGTGATTTTCCGGCTTTGACTCTGAGGTAGCAGGCGATGTCTTCGCCGTCGACGCTCCATTGGTACACGCGTTCGGGTTGTTTGGCGGTCCATTCGACCATATCGGGGTAGCCGCCTTTGTTGAGCTGGCTGAGTGCCGTTGACACCATGTAGAGGGTCATTTTGACTTTGAGGCGGGCTTGGAGTGGCGTCTTGGGCTTGGCGTTTGGCATGAGGATCTTGAGGCCCATGAGCAGGCCCATGACTTTCATGAGCAGGCCGACTTTCCACATCCCCTGGATGCGCGGCAACACGGGTTTGCCGGCGAACATGGCGTTCATTTTGGCAACCGTGGGGAACCGGAACGCGATGTCGGCTCGCGCGGCGACGCCCTGGCCGACGGTGAACGCGCCGTTGTCGAAATCGAGGTATGCGCCAACGTCGCCGTCGTGGTCCTTCGCAACAAACTGGACGACGGCGCGGGTGTTGGCGAATTTGGCTCGAGTTTTCGGGTCGTCTTCGATCATGACTTTGATGACGGGCAGTACGGCCCGGCAGAAGATCCTCGAGACGAGCAGGTCTTTTTCGGTGGCCATGGGTTAGACCTCGTCTTCCCAGTTTTCGTCGGCCTCGAAGTCGCGCCCCATGATTTCGCGGACTTTTTCGATGATGCCGTCGGTATCGACTTTGTTGTAGTGGAGGATGTCTTCGGGATATCCGATGATGGTGTATTCGTCGGGCAATCCGACTTTTTGGAACGCGCATCCTTTCCCGCTCTCGGCGATGACGTCTGCGACGGTGGTGCCGAGCCCGCCGATCACGTTGTGGTCTTCGAACGTGACGATCCGGCGCGTATCGAGGACGGCTTTGATGATGGCTTCGCGGTCGATCGGTTTGATGGTGTGTACGTTGAGCACGCGGACGCCCAGTTTGTCGTCTTCTTTGAGGATTTTGGCGGCCTGCACGGCGTGGAGGACGGTTACGCCGGTCGCGATAACGGTCACATCATCGCCGGGATGCATCTCGACGGCCTTGCCGATCTCGAACCCGTAGTCTTCGGACTCGTATACGCGCGGTTCGAACCCCCTGCCGATCCGGATATAGACGGGCCCGTCGATGTCCATGCAGGCGCGGACGGCGTTGGCGGTCTCGAGCGCGTCTGCGGGAACGATCACGGTGAGGTTTGCTAACGCCCGGACGATCGAGAGGTCTTCGGTGGCATGGTGTGTGGTGCCGGCGGGGCCGAACGATGTCCCGCCGTGGGTGGCGATGATCTTGCAGTTGAGGTTCTGGTAGCAGATGTCGGTGCGGAGGAACTCGCACGCCCGCATCGACGCGAACGCCGAGAACGTCGAGATGAACGGGATCAGCCCGGCTTTGGCGAGCCCGGCGCCGACCCCCATCATGTTTTGTTCGGCGATCCCGAAGTTGAAGAACCGGTCGGGAAACTTTTCGCCGAACGCACCGATCTTGGTGGATTGAGCGAGGTCGGCGGACAACCCGACGATGCTTGGATACTTCTCGCCGAGTTCGCAAAGGACCAGCCCGTAGATCTCGCGCTGGCTGAGTTTGTCCGCATCGTAAACATTCCAGGTAACGCCGCCGCTGCTCATGATGCGTCTCCCAACCCGCGTTTGGCTTTTTCGACCAGCTCCGCGTTGAGCCCGCCGTAGTGCCACGCCGCCTTGTTTTCCATAAACTCGACGCCCTTGCCTTTGACGGTTTTTGCGATGATCACGACGGGCTGGCCTTTGTGCTCGTGGGCGATGTCTATCGCCTGGGCGAGTTGGCGGAAATCGTGGCCGTCGACCGGCAATGCTTTCCAGCCGAACGCGGTCCATTTGTCGACGAACGGTTCGAGTGCCATGATTTTTTCGGTGGGCCCGTCAATCATCAGTCCGTTGCGGTCAACGAACCCGAGCAAGTTATCGAGCTTATAATGTGCGGCCGCCATCGCGGCTTCCCAAATCGAGCCTTCGTCGCACTCGCCGTCGCCCATCACGCAGTACGTGCGCCATTCTTTCTTGAGCAGCCGCGCGCCCAGCCCCAGGCCGACCGCCATCGGCAGCCCGTGGCCCAGCGAGCCGGTCGAGCAATCGACGCCGACGACTTTGTGGCAGTCGAGGTGCATACCGAATGCTGACCCGGACTTGTTGAAGTCGCGAAGATCTTCAGGTGGGAAGTAGCCTTTGAGGGCGAGCACGACGGCGTGGCCGACACCGCCGTGGCCTTTGCTGAGCACGAACCGGTCGCGGTCTTCCCAATGGGGGTTGTGCGGCTGGATGCGGAGGTATTTCCAGTAGAGGATGGTGATGATTTCGACCATGCTGAGCGCGCCGCCGATGTGGGTGCCGCCCGACCAGCCGGTCACGTCGATGATGTCTTCGCGGACCTTCCTGGCGATCTGTTTGAGTTCCGCGATTTCCTGATCTGTAATGGCCATGGGTTACTCCTGCCGGTTACGCGAAAAGCGGGGACAGGCTCGCTTTTTCCAAACTGCCGGGAAAAGCGAGCCTGTCCCCGTTTTTCGCTGATCCGTAATCGCCATAAGATGCTCCTGCCGATGTTGGGGCGTTATTAGCCGGCTGCCGGTGCGGCGGTGGTTGTGCCCGCGCCTTTTTTGAGTGCCTGGAACGCGTCGTCGAGGATGTCGCACGTCCGCTGGATGTCGGCGTCGGTATGAGCGGTGGACATGAACCAGTTGTGGTGCGACGTGAACAGTACGCCGCGGCGCGTGCACTCGCCGCACAGGCTCTGGTGAAACATGAGGCTTTCATCGCCGGCGGTGCTGAGAAACGGCATCGACGTTGCGCCGGTAATGTTGAACGTGTGGCCATACCCCCGGGCAATTGCGGCCATGCCGTCGAGCAGTTTTTTGCCCTGGTCGAGCATGATGCGTGGCGCGTCGATCCGTTTCATCTCCTCGAGGCAGGCCAACGCCGCCGCCATCGGCGCCGCCGAAAACCAGTAGCTGCCGGTTTGAAACACTTTAGCGGCGGCGGATTTCAGGGCGTCGGCGCCGACGAGCGCGCTGATGGGGTAGCCGTTCGCCAACGCCTTGCAGTACGCGATCAGGTCAGGTTTGAACCCGAAATACTCGTTCGACCCACCCATGTGCAGCCGGAAGCCGGTGCGGACGTCGTCGATGATGAACACGATCCCTTTGCGGCGCAGCAGGGCTTCCACTTTTTGCCAGTAACCTTCCGCCGGCAGGGCGTTGTCTACGAACACCGGATGATGGTATGGCGTGGCGATAAACCCGGCGACATCGTCGTGGTGCTGGTCGATAGCGCGTTCGAGCGCGGCGTAGTCGTTCCACGGGACACGGACGACGTGGGCGACGTCTTCTTCGATCACGCCGGGGTGGCACGGCCCCTGCATCCAGGCGTGTGAGCCGTGGTACCCGCCTTTGATAGCGATGATCTTGCGCCTACCGGTTGCGGCGCGCGCAATCATGCAGGCGTAGTTGGTGACGTCTGCGCCGTTCTTGGCGAAGAAGGCCCAGTCGGCAATCGGAATCAGGTCGACCAGGTACTCGGCCAGTTCGACCATTTTGGGCGAGGCCATACTCGCCCCGTCGGCGATGCGGGCCTGGGCCAGGAACGCCTCGTCGACCACGGGGTTTTTGTAGCCGATCACCATCGGCCCGTAGGCGCACATGTAATCGATAAACTCGTTGCCGTCCACGTCCCAGATGTGGCACCCCTGGGTGCGCGCGGCGAAAAACGGATAGGCCGTGATCGGCACGTACGGCGCCGGGCTGAAATGGCCGTACACCCCGCACGGGATCACTTTGGCCGCCCGCGTAAACAACGCCTGCGATTCGCTGTACTCGTATGTCTTCATAATGCCTCCGGGTTACCCGCACTCGACTCCGCCTATTCAACCACAAAAGGCACAAAAATCACAAGATGATAAGTTCAACATCTCTATTCATTGTCTCTACACCTGTTGCGCAGAAAATTTTGTGCGTCTTGTGCCTCTTGTGGTTAATCTGAACTGTGTTTCTGGACTTTTGGTGGGAAACAGTGGTATTTTGCGGTTCTAAGGGCTGTGTGGTTGGCAGGACGCTGGATTGACATGGTTACATCTGGAAACCCAAACGGCATACTTGAGATCCGCTGGCATGGCCGCGGCGGGCAGGGGGCGATCTCTTCGGCGCAGATTTTGGCGCATGCGGCGCATCTGGCTGGTTTTCAGGGGGTGACATCTGCGCCGACGTTCGGGGCGGAACGGCGTGGCGCGCCGGTGACGGCGTCGACGCGGCTGTCGCGGGAGCCGTTGCGGGTTTTTTCGCAAATCGAGACGCCCGACATCGTTATCGTGCTCGATGACTCGCTGCTCGAGTGCGCCGACGCCACGAACGGGCTGAAAAAAGATGGATGGCTACTCATCAACAGCCACCGGACGCCGGCAGCGGTGGGCCTGAACGGGCGGTACCGGATTGCGACCGCCGACGCGACCCAGGTGGCGCGCGAATGCGGGCTTGTGGTGGCGGGATCGGTCATCGTCAACACGGCCATGCTGGGGACCCTGGCGCGGGCAACCGAACTGGTGAGCCTCGACCACCTCGAGCAAGCCATCCGCCACAAGTTCCCGCCCAAACTGGCCGAACGGAATTTCAACGCGGCCCGAATGACGTTCGAGAGCACCCTCTTGCAGGAGAAGTGAGATGTCCACGCGGAAGTGCAACCACCTTTCGGCCATGGCGTCGCCCAGCATCGGCGAAGCCGGAAAAACGGGCCAGTGGCGCAACGTCCGGCCGGTAGTCGACCACTCCAAATGCACCGCGGCCAAAGGCGCAAGCTGCTACCTTTGCTCGGACTTCTGCCCGGAAGGCGTGATCCCGCGCATAGCGCCCATCGCGGTCGAATTGGAGTACTGCAAAGGGTGCGGCATCTGCTGCGAGGAGTGCCCCGCCGGCGCGATCACCATGACGCCCGAGAACATCGGGTCCGAAAACATCGGGCCCGAAAACACCGCGGCCAGCGACGCACTAGCCCGGTCCGGCGGCGGTTGAGGAGCCGGGCGTGCCCAAGGCGAAAACCGAAATCCTCACCGGCAACGAAGCCATGGCCCTCGGCGCGAAACTGTGCCGCGTCCAGGTTGTGGCGGCCTACCCGATCACGCCGCAGTCACAGGTCACCGAAAACCTGTCGCAGTTCGTCGAGCGCGGCCAGCTCGACGCCCAGTACATCACCGTCGAAAGCGAACACAGCGCGCTGTCCGTCTGCATCGGCGCGTCCACCGTCGGCGCCAGGACGTTCACCGCCACCAGCGCAAACGGGCTCGCCTACATGTGCGAACTCATCCATTGGGCGGCCGGCGCACGGCTGCCCATCGTCATGGGCTGCGTCAACCGGGCCATGGCCGCGCCGTGGAACGTACTCAACGACCAGCAAGACTCGATGTCCCAGCGTGACGCCGGCTGGATTCAGATTTACGCGAGAAACAACCAGGAAATCATCGACACGGCGATCCAGGCGTACCGGATCGCGGAGGAGACTTACGTGCCGGTGATGGTATGTTACGATGGGTACATTCTATCCCATACCGTGATGCCGGTAGTAGTTCCTGGGCAGTCGAGTGTGGACAAGTTTCTGCCGCCGTATGTACCTCATACGATACTGGATTGCGACGACCCGAGGAACCTCAACCAAGTCACGCTGGCCGATCCGCGAAACGATGCATCGGGGACGCTTTGCCACGGGTATATGGAATTGCGGTACTTGCTTGCGGAGGCGATGATGCGGGCGCCGGAGACAATCCGGCGTGTGGATGCGGAGTTTGGCGAGGCATTTGGGCGGTCGTGGGGCGGGATGACGTGGGGCTATCGCGACGAGGATGCAGATGTGCTGTTGACGGCGGCGGGCAGTTTGGCGAGCGAGGCGACTGTGGCGGTAGACGCGCTGCGTTCGCAGGGTATCAAAGCCGGGGTGCGGGCCGTACGCGTATACCGGCCTTTCCCGGCCAAAGAACTGGCGCAGGTTGTGCGCCATGCGAAGCTGGTCACGGTTTTCGACAAGAGCCTGAGCTACGGTTACCAGGGTCCCATTTGCGCCGACGTGAAAGCGGCCTTGTATGCCGAACCGCGGCGACCGGCGGTGCACGGGTACGTGGCAGGACTTGGCGGACGTGACGTGAAGGCGCGCGAACTGGTCGAAGCGGTGAAACAGAGCATGGCCGACCTCGACCATGGAATGATTGACAAAGAAACCGGATGGATCAACTGCCAGATATGAGGCTACGCGCTGAGCGAAAAACGGGGACTGACTCGCTTTTTCGGCAGTTTGAAAAAGCGTGTCTGTCCCCGTTTTTCGCGGGCATGTATTGTATTCACGACAACGCTGGAGGTAAAAAACGGGACACCCCCCACAACAGCCGGGGGGCGTCCCAACAAGGCTGTTGATGAGTCAGACGCCAAAGCAGACAAAAGTCACAAAGCTTTCAGACATTCCGCGGACGGAACGCATGCTGCCGGGCAACCGGACGTGCGCCGGGTGCGGGCTTGGCATTGCGCTGCGGTACATATTCAAGGCGCTCGATGGCGAGGCGATCCTGGTGGTGCCGGCGAGTTGCCTGACGGTGCTTGGCGGGATGTACCCGGTGTCGTCGGTCGAGGTCCCGTGGCTGAACGTGACGTTTCCCAGCACGGCGGCGTCTGCGGCGGGCGTTGCGGCGGGCCTTCGCGCGCTGGGCAAGCGGGCCACGGTGGTGGGTATGGCGGGCGACGGCGGGACGCTGGATATCGGCATTCAGGCGCTGAGCGGCGTTGCCGAGCGCAACGACGATATCCTCTATATTTGCTACGACAACGAGGCCTATATGAACACGGGGACGCAGCGGTCGGGCGCGACCCCGCTCGGGGCGCGAACCGCCACCACGCCCGTGCTCGGCAAACAGCAGCGGTCAAAAGACATGGTGGCCATCATGGAGGCCCACGGCATCCCGTACATCGCCACGGCCTGCCCGTCGTACCCCGCCGACCTCTACGACAAGGTCCGGAAAGCGAAGTCCATCACCGGCACGCGGTACATCCACATCACGACGCCGTGTCCGCCCGGCTGGACGTTTCCCACCCGCGAAACTGTCAAGATCGGCCGGCTTGCCGTCGATACCGGGGCGACTGTGCTGCTTGAGATCGAGCGGCCGGCCGTGTCGGCACCCGCCACATTCCGCCTGACGGGCCGCAGCAGGACGTTGGCGCGGCGCGAAAGATTGAAGCCGGTTGCGGAGTTTATCGGCGCCCAGCGCCGGTTCAAAGGCATCAGCGCCGAGGATGCCCAACGCTTTCAGGATGCCATAACGGCGCGGTGGAACCAGTACGTCGAGCGGGACGGATCGCTGAAAGGCTGAAAGTGCTGCAGACGCGACGTCCACGTTGTATCAGCTCAGCGATCCGGAATTGAAACGGCGAGGACGCTGCTTCTACGAAACTGCCGGGAGGATCGGCCTCTATTGTAGTGCGGGCGACCCGCCTGCACGGGCCGATGGTGAAAACTCCCATACAGGCGAGACGCCCGCACCACAATAGTGAGATCGGCCGGGAAGGGATGCTTCCCGGCCTGCGTCTTTCCAGAGTACTTATGTCTTACATTGCCGATACAATCGCGACGATGCAGCGCGTCAACGGCGACTCGGAGGGGTACTTGAGAAACTCGACGTGGCCGTCCATATAGAGGACGTTTCCACCGCCGGGGATGTGATTGTACTGCGAGACTTCTTCGGTTGCCGCATCGAACAGGATCCACAGCTCGCTCTGCGCCGTAGCGGACGCCGCCGGGTTGTTGATGTCGGTGATGAAGAACCGCTCGATACCTTCCCTGAGACGATAGAGGGTAAGAGGGTCAAACGTTACGTCGTTATCAACAATTTTGTTTGGGGCTTCGCCACCGGCTGCAAGATCGGCGGGGTTGGAGCCTGTGAACATGGCCAAGACGGTCAGCGCATCGCCATTCACGTTCGAGATCGGGTCCACGTCCATGTTTCTCAACGCGGGATCGATGTAGACGTCGTTGTCGGAAATGGCATAGCCCAGATAGTCGTACGACGAGTCCGAGAACCGGCAGGGGTTGATGCCCTGTTCGGGGTCGTGGTAGAAATTGTAGCGACCGCCTTCATATTCGTCGATATCGCCGGCAGCCGACGGGCAGACGGTTACTTTGTAGTCCGAGAGGTATTCGGGAAACACCGACGGGCCATTCCAGGTAAGTTCGTCGGTAGATGTCCGCAACTCACAGTCCGTCGGGGCCACACCACTTCCGTTCCAGATTGTCAGGTGGGGGAATTTCTGGCCCTTGGACTCGTTCGCGTACATCTTGAACACGAGCCCCATTTGTTTAAGGTTGTTTGCGCAGGATGCCCGCCGCGCCGCTTCGCGGGCCCGCGCCAGCGCCGGCAGCAGGATCGCCGCCAGGATGCCTATGATGGCTATGACCACCAACAGTTCAATGAGTGTAAAGCCTTTTTTCTTGTCCATAGCATTGCCCTTTCTTAAGTTACTACAACTGTACCATTCTATTTCTATAACTTCTTTCCGGCTCAATATCTACCGGCCTGCTCACCTCCTTTCGCCGGCTACTGCCCACTTCCGTTCCTCAACCGGCTCGCCGGCCAGTAAAGCCCGGACCCGCCGCGCCGTCTTCACATAATCGCACTCGGTGGACAGCGGCCGCCAGCCGTAGCCATCCATCAGGTAGTGGCCGTTGCGGACGATCTCACCCATGGGATCGTGAATTTTGGCCTCTTTCAGGGGGGCGCTGCCCATGATGGCCACAAGACATCCGTCCACCATCGCCCAAAACGCGAAGGTCAGGCTCTGTGGGGTGCTTCCGCCCTGTAAAACGAGATCGCCCACCGCTATCGCGTCTTTTACAATTCCCAACAGCGTATTGAAGATCTGGGTGTCATGTTGCTTCATTTGTTCTTGTTGAGACTCGGGCACTTTGTCGAGGATGGCTTCCGAGTCGATCATTTTAAGAATGCGGTGGTCGTTCGCGTCGTGCTTGGCATAGTAGGCCATCATCTCCCCCATCGCCACCATCCGCTCCCGGGGCCGGCCCGGAAGCCGCGCCGCCTTCTGCACCGTCTCGAGCAGCCTCACCCGGCACTCGATCCCTAGCGCCGTTATCAACTCCTCCTTCGAGCCGAAAAACTGATACACCGTGCCCCTCGAAAACCCGGTCACCTCCGCCACGCGATTGATCGTCAGTCCCTGGTAGCCTTCGCGCAGCAGGATTTCACGGGCCACCTGTTTGAAATACGTCTCCCGGACCCGCAGTTCTTTCTGTTTTCCGGTCACCGCGCCTCCTTCTGGACAGAAGTCCAAAACTTGAACTCCTGTTGAAAGTATAGATGAAGGTAAAAAACGTGTCAACACAAATCTTCCGAGTCTCACCCAACAGACTTATGCTGGCAGTTCGTAGCCGGTTCGGCGCGGGCGGACCAGCATCTTGTTGCCGTCGTCGCAGTTGGTGAATTTTTCGGTGGCGGGGTCCCATTTGAGAGTCTCGCCGACGCGGCCGAGGTCGCGTGCGATGTTGACGAGGTAACACACGGTAGAACTTCTCTGGCCGTACTCGATGTCGGCGTTGCACTTGGCGCGCGTCTTGATGCCCTCGAGCCAGTTTTCGATATGCGGCTGGGTCTCTTCGACCTTGAGCGGTTCGGGCCGGCCGGGTCCTGCGGCCGGTTCGGCGGGATCGGCCCAGATTTTGTCGCGGTTGATTTCGATCTTGCCTTTCTCGCCGACAAACACGCACCCGAGCCCGGGGCTGTTATCGCCGTCGAGGTGCAACAGCAGTTCCGTTCCGTTGGCGAATTTCATTCTTACCTTGGCGCGCGGGCCCGAGGCGTTCTTGATCATCTGGTAGTAGGACGCGCCGGTTTCATTCTCGCCCGGCTCGCGGTTGAACGCCCCGCACGGTTTCACGGTCACCGGCTCTTCGAGCACGACCTCGACGGGCCCGGTTTCGTCGGTTCCGAGCCCGCGCTGGATCTGATCGTAGCTGTGCGCGCCCCAGCCGGTCACGCCAAACGATTGCCCGCCCCCGTCGTAATCCTGCCAGAGCGCCCAACTGTGGTGGATCGCTTTGCAATAGGGGCGCAACTCGGCCTGGTTGGTCCAGACGTCCCACCAGGTGTCGCTGCCGCCGGGCGGCATGGGTTCGGCGGGCTGGGGCGTCCATTTCGCCGGCCCCATGAAGTCGGGCGCAAGCACCTGGGTGATTTTTCCGAACGCGCCGTTCTTGGCGAGGTCGCTGGCCCAGTTGTTCAGCGGTATGGACCGCTGCTGCGTGCCGACCTGGGTGACTCGCTTGTATTTTCGGGCGCAATTGACCATATCGCGGCCTTCGGCGATCGTGAGGCACATCGGTTTCTCGATGTAGGCGTCCATCCCCATGGCCATGGCGTGGCACACAACCCAGGCCCGGGCGTGCGTGGTTGTTTCAACCATGACGCCATCGAGTTTCTCCTTCTCGATCATCCGGCGGAAATCCGTGTAGGTGTTCCATTTCTGGTTGGCGGGCTGGAGCTTCATGGTTTCGTCGATGCGCGGCTGGAAACAGTCGCAGACGGCGGCGATCCGCAGGTGGGGAATTGCCAGGCACGTCTTGGCCAGGTACCGGCAACGGCCGCCAAGGCCGATCAGGCCGATGTTGACTTTCTTGTTGGCGTTCTGGCCCAGTGCGCGGGCCGAAATAAACAGCGGCGCCGTTGCCACGGCGGCTTTAAGGAAATTCCTGCGAGTTACCATGAGGCTGCCCTCCCAATGTTGCGGTTCTGACCAAGCCAGCCGCTAACTTACACCACACGCGGCGCGGTTTTCCAACAAAGGCCGCGGTTGTCGTAGGCGCGGTCATCTTTGCCCGCGCCGTTTAGACCACAAGTTGTCATCAAAGAGAACGGCCACGGTCAACTCCTCGCCGGCGGGACTGAGGTTTTTTTCGGAGATTGTGGTGCGGGCGTCTCGCCTGCATCTTGGCGCTGGAAGCGCGCGCTGGAAGCGCAGAATGAAACAGGCCGGGGCAACGCCCCGGTGACCGATTGTCACCAAGCATGAACCACCGTGAATGGGTGGCAGGATTGACTTGCCTTGGTTCTTTTCTTATTGCCCTGTCAGGGCGATCGTTTAGGGAGAGCCATGTTCACCGGGGCGTTGCCCCGGCCTGTTACGTCTCACGCTTTCAGCGTGTTCAGTCAGACAGAACTGCCTCTGCTTGGCCAGACAGAAATGTGAGCAACTGGGGGTTGGATGGCGCGGGCGAGACGTCCGCGCCTACTCTTGTCGGCTAAGCTTTATTTGGCGCAGGCTTTTGGCTAGGTTGCGGTAGGGTTGTGGGGGCAGGGGGCGGCCGCCGAACCGGACTTCGTTATAGGTGAGCAGAATGGCGGATGCGCCAGCCAGGGCGCTGGGGCGGCTTGTCCCGACGGCGGTTTCGATTTCCTCTGCGGCAAGTCCTTTGCACCTGATTCCGGCCCGCTCGAGTTTGCGCAACAGCCGCCGGTATAGCCTGACGGCTCGGGCCTGATCCCCTGTGAGCGCGTAACCGCCGGGGGCGGTAGCCCGCACCCAGCCCACCAGCCCCGCCGTAATCGCAGAGATGAGAAGCAGCAGCGCCAGCAAGACGACAAACGCCGGGCCCGCACGGAACTGCGAGGTCCGTTGCGCCCCCCAATTGAACAGGTTTTCCCCAAAACCGAAGAAACCGCCGCGCAAGTTGCGTAACGCCGCGACCTGCGCGCCACTGTTAAAAGACACGACGTTGCGGTACCACAACATCTTGGCGACCAGCATCTGCCGCGAAATAAACCGGAGAAGCCGGTTCCGGCCCAGCGCCGCGACTTCGGCGTCCGCCGGCGAGGGATCAAACGTCACCCAGCCGACGCCCATAAAGTAGACCTCGACCCAGAGGTGGGCCATGTCTTCGCGGACGGTGTAGGCGCCGTCGAGGTCGCTCCATTCGGCCCCGCGATATCCCGACACGACCCGCGCCGGGATGCCCAGGCTCCTGGTCATCAGGGCCATGGCGCTTGCGAATAGTTCGCAATGGCCGGTTCTGACTTCGTGGAGGAAGGCGTCGACGGGCTGTTTTTGTGGCAGCGCGGGCACGTCGAGCGAGTATTGGAACCCGCCCTGGCTGAGGTACGCGGCGATCGCGGCGACTTTGTCGTAGGTGTTGGTTTTTCCCAGCGTGATTTGCTGGACAAGTTCTACCGACCTCGGCTGGAGCGTGTGGAACGTCAGAAGGTCGTAGTCGCGGGCAGATATGACGCCGCGGAAGGTATCCGGCGCGGCACGAAGCTGCTCGGGCTTGTGCTCATCGATCTCGGACCACGCCTCGTATTGCAGCCACCTCTGGCCGCGCCGCGTCAGCAGAATCGAGTAGTCGGCGTTGCGGTCCCACGTGAGAATAACGCCGCGCTCATCCGGCGGGACCTGCATGCGCTGGACCAGCGCCAGGGCCGGAACACCTTCGGCGGGCGCTTCCTGGATGTAAATTGACTGGCGCACCAACCGTTTCCCCGGCTCGGGTTCCCGCGATACGACACCGGCCTTGCGGTTGGCGGCATCGAGGATTTCCCTCGGCGTCAGCGCAAAACCCGTCAAGCCGGCGTTGGGCGTAAGGCCCATGTGCTGCCACTGCGGGTCCTGGTAGTAGTCGAGCGAGGCGCATCGCCAGAACATCGGGCCGTTGAGCCGCCCGCCGGGCTCATCGGGAAACGCGATGCGCATGATGGCGGCCGCGGAAGGGGCAATCCGGCCGCCTTGGGCGAGGTCCACGGTCTGAGACACGCCCGTGCGGAACAGGGTCGGGTCATTGCGGCCCAGCAGGCCGGCTTCCATGCGCGGGACCGCAATAAAAAGGACGATTGTGAGCGCGATGGCGGCCGCCGAAATGGCCGACACAGAATTCACCACGCCGAGATCAAACCCGCTGCGGTGTTCGGCCAGGGAAGGCTCGTGTTCGTCGAGGGGCAGGATGTCGGCGGTCCCGTTGGGTCCGGCCTTGGCCATTTCGACTTGGATCTGGAGCAAGACCATGGTGGCGATCGCGCAGAGCAGGAAAAGCAGCATGGCCGCGCCGATTTCCGGGTCGGGCATCAACACGCTGGCCGCCAGCATCATGAAAAAGGCCATCAACAACAGGTGCAGGTAGTCGCGGGGCCGCTTGCGGTGCAGAAACGCGTAGGCCTCGATGAAGATTACGAGGTTCACGACGTTGGCCAGCAGGTCCATGAACGGGATCAGGGCCACGCTGACCATTACGTAGACGATGCTGATGAACGAGGTGGCGGTCCTGTACCGGGCAAACCGGCCGTCCAGCCATTCGCCCAGCGGCATCAGCGCCAGCAGCGCCACCGGGATCGCTACCACCCCCAGCGAATACCGGTCCGTAGTCGCCAAGCCCAGGTAGCCGCTCAGAACCACCAGGAACGTCGATGCCCGCAGGCCGGTATCGATCTTACGCAAGGACCACCTCCCGCGGGTGGAGCACCTTGGCTCCCAGATGCCTCGAGTACCGGCCCCATTGATGGGGGTCGGGGCTGATGTAGAGGTGGGCCGCCTGGCCGTCCTGACCGCGGGCATACCAGTCGAACGGATCGAGGTGGCTGAGGTTGGACGGCTCGACTCTGGCCAGGGTTTCGAGCACGCGCACCACGTGCGGATTGCCCTCGCCGTGTTCGAGCCGCAAGTCCGGCGTAATGATCGACACCGCGTAACGCTTTCTCAGGAACGTAACCGCCAGCGACGCCGCCAGGTCTACCGCGTCTTCAAAATCGTCCGCCGAGACCGCGGTGTTGCCGCTCAGGCACGTATCGAGCACGATGGCGACGCTGCGGGACGTCTGCCGCGCCAGTTCGCGCACCACGTACGTCCCCCGGCGCGCGCTGGCCCGCCACGCGACCTGCCGGATATCGTCGCCGGGGAGGTAGTCGCGCAGGCTGAAGAAGTCATCGCCCTCGCCCCGGACGATCCTCGGGATGCTGCGAACGCCCGATACCTGTTCAAGGATGGCAGGCCGCACCGCGTGAACGCGCGGGTAGACTACGATTTCGGACGTGTCGCGCACAGCCACGCGCCGCTCGATCAGGCCAAACGGAAACGCCGTGGCCAAGGTGATCTCCGGCAGACGGTGGACGCCGCGCGCCTTGAAAATCTCGCCCATGCGAAACTGTGCGGCGCGCCGCGCCGGGATCCGCAACACGTAGACCGACGGCGTCCCGGCGGGGTTGCCGCTGTCGATGCGCAGGGACAGTGCGGATTTCAGCAGCTTGCCGTTTTCGATTCGGACCGAGACGGGCGCGGTGTCGCCGCGATGGACGGCAGGAGGCGCCGATCTCCGCACTTTGAGCCCCCGCATCCCCCACCCCACCGCCGCCAGGCTCACCAGGAACAGGCTCAGCATGGCGCCGAATATCAGGTAAAGCAGGTTAGTGCCGTTGTTGAGCGCGGCAATCAGCACTAAAAACAATGACAACAGGTACATCCAGCCTGCCAGCCGGATGCGGGTGCTGCTGGTTATATGTTTTTTCCGCCTGAATGCCATAAAAAGGCGCACCTGCCGTCTTTCGTATGAACATATTCTTCTTGACGAGCGAAGTAGGCGCGGTCGTCTCGACCGCGGCTACACGGGCACGGGAACGTTCTTGACAACCTCTCTCACCGACCTGACCCGCTCGCGGGCCGCGCTCACCAGGTCGCCGCCGCGCGATTTCACCAGCAGCCGGTGGCTCAGGACGGGGGCCGACATCGTTTTCACGTCGCCGGGCGTCACGTAGTCTCTGCCTTCGACGAGCGCGCGGGCCTGGCATGCCTCGTACAGCCCCACGGCCGCCCGCGGGCTGGCGCCAAGCTGGATGTGCTCGTTCTGGCGTGTCCCCTGGATGATGGCGAGCATGTAGCGCGCAACGCTCTCATCCACTTTCACCTCGCCCACACAACCCTGGAGTTCGCGCACTTCCGGCGCGGTCAGGACGGGCTTGAGATTTTCGATCGCCTCGCGCGGGTCGCGCCGGCGCATGATGTGAAGCTCGTCTTCGGCGGGCGGGTAGCCCATCTCGACACGGAGCATGAACCGGTCCAACTGCGACTCGGGCAGCGTGTAGGTGCCCTCGTACTCGATGGGGTTCTGCGTGGCCAGCACCAGGAACGGGCGCGGCACCGGCCGCGTCAACCCGTCTACTGAAACTTGGAATTCGCTCATGGCCTCGAGCAGGGCGCTCTGGGTTTTGGGCGGCGTCCGGTTGATCTCGTCGGCAAGGACGACGTTGGCGAAAATCGGGCCGGCTCGAAACTCGAACTCCGACGTCTTGAGGTTTAATACCGATACCCCGAGGATGTCGGAGGGCAGCATGTCGCTCGTGAACTGGATTCGGTTGAACGTGCAGTGGATCGACCGGGCCAAACCCTGGGCCAGGGTGGTCTTGCCGATTCCGGGGATGTCTTCGATGAGTATGTGGCCGCGGGCCAGCAAGCCCGTCACGCACAGCTTGACCACCTCCCGCTTGCCGAAAATCACCTGCTCGATATTGTCGACCAACTTCTGGATTTTCTCCGCCACGGACTGATTCATGGAATCCTCGTCATTAAGTAGACCAACACTCAGAGATATTATCGAAATTCCCGGCACGGATGCCGGCGCGACAAAAAGGAAAGGCCACGGCCAAAACGCCGGGCCATACTGTAGCTCAATATTCTCAACGTGTTAACATCAAACAAGTTACAGCCACCGGTCAAACCATTCGTCACAGATCTGCAACGCATCCGGCGTCATCCGGTGGCCATCGTCGTGGGTGTGGATGTGCAACGCTTCTTGCGCGCCCAGCAGCCTGTAAACGCCCATGGCCAACTCGACCGCTTTCTCGCAACTCTGGGTGTTGGAAAACAGTTCGTCCTTGGACGAAGCGACCACCAGCGTCGGGCATGGGGCAATCAGCGACAGGATGTGCTCCCAATCGAACGGGAACTGGCGCGTTTTGATGGCCTCGCGCAGAAGCGGGAGGCATACAAAACCATTGTCTCGCGCCCATCGTTCGGGGGCCTTGTCGGCGGCGAACCGCGTAAACCCGCAACTAGTCACACAGGCCTGCACGCGCTCGTCGAACGCCGTCAGCAAAAGGGCGTTATGGCCACCCAGCCCGTGCCCGATCACGCCGATCCGCGCGCTGTCGACCCGTTTGGCTTCGCACAACACGTCGATGGCGCAAACGTGGTCGGCCAGCATCTTGCCCACGGCCGACATTTTCGGATTGTCTTTGTAGAACGTGCGCGTGTCGAACGCCGCCAGCCCGCTCGAAATCCGATCCCCGGCCGTAATAACGTCCGGCGCCAGCGTCGCATAACCCAGTTCCGCGTAATGCTGGGCAAACGCCAGCATCCCCTCGCCTTCAAGACCGGCCGGCTCGTCTTTGCCCTGGGGGACCTGCTGGTGGCAGCACAGAATGCCGGGGACCTCGTCTTTCCGGTCGGGGATAAACAGCCACGCCGACACCCGCTCCCACTCGTCGACAAAATAGTTGACCCGCCGGCGGACGTAGCTTGGGAACTGAAGTTCGTCGACGGTTTTTGTCTGGAGCTCGACGCGCTCGCGCGGCATTGCCCCAAGAACGGTTTTGACATTAGTTTCGATCTGGCTGCGCACACCGGGCCAGTCTTTGAGATTGACCGACTTTGCAAGGTTAATCATTCCAACCCCATCTCCACATCACACAATCGCGGCGCCCCGAACTTCGGGCCTGACCGCTGCCGTAGCGGCGTACCCGCCGCCGTAGCGGCGTACCCGCCGCCGTCATAGTAAGAACATATTGGCCCCGCGTCAACAGAAATGTGCTGTCAAGTTTTGTTCAGGGTTCGACGCCGGGTTCCGGGCGGGGTCCTGCGGCATCGTACCATACGGTAATCACCATCACCGGCTCCTCGCCCTCATGGTGGTGTTGGCGCTCGTACCCGAACACCTGGTTGATTAGCTTTGGCCGGACCTTGGTCCTGTCCAGCCAATTGTTAATCTGCTCGTCCATCGTTCGCAGGGATTCCAGGCTGATTTGGGCGAGGAACGTCTGTGCACGCATGGGATTATCCTTTCCGCCAGTCAAAGATTCTTAACGTTTCCGCTATGGGTCCTTGTTGAGGGCGCTAACCAGGGCTTGGCGCATGGCGTTTGCCGGGGCGGGCGCGTTCGTCCAAAGCTCGAATTGGAGCGTGGCCTGGTTGAGAAGCATCTCGAGGCCCAGCACGACCTGGCAGCCCGCGTCTTCCGCTTCCCGGGCCAACCGCGTTTTTATGGGCCGGTATACCATGTCAAAAACGACGTGCTCGGGCCGCAACAACTCCGCCGGCACCAGTGTGGCCCCCATCCATTCCGGATACATGCCGGCCGGCGTGCCCTGAATCACGACGTCGTGCTCGGCCATCGCCCGCTCGAGGTCCACCCGCAAGTCGGCCGCTTCTACCTTTACGCCGCCGGCTCGGGCCGCCAGCTCGTCCACCAGCGCCTTGACCCGCACGGCCGTGCGGCCAAGTACGGTGAGCCGGGCCGGTTTCACCCGATCGAGGAAAGCGAACGCCACGGCTCGCACCGCGCCGCCCGCACCCACGAACAGGACACTGCGGCCGTCGAGCTTTACGCCCGCCTCGGACAAGGCGTGCAGCGCGCCGAGGCCGTCCGTGGTGAATCCGATCAGCCGGCCGTTGTCGTTAACGATGGTGTTTACGGAGCCCACCGCCGCGGCCATCGGCTCGAGTTCGTCCAGGTGGGGGATGACGGCGCGCTTGTGGGGGATCGTCACGCTCATGCCGCGGAACCCTTGGCACACGCGCATCCCGGCCAGGCACGCGCCCACGTCCTCGACGCGAAACGCCACGTAGACGTAGTTCAACCCGGCCGCCTGGAACGCCGCATTATGAACCGCCGGTGAAAGCGAATGCCCCACCGGATTGCCAATCACGGCGCAAACCTGCGTGGTGGTGTCAACCAGCATCGGCAAAGTTCCCTTTCCAAAAGTATAGTCAAGCCGATAACCTGCTGGCAAAAAGAAGTGGACGCTGTGGACGTTGTGGACATTGTGGACAGAACCGGGTCTTTGAATTGTCCACGATGTCCACCATGTCCGCTCCCTCATCCAGCCCGCATCCACGCCAGCACGCCCAGCCAGGCGGTGTTGTGCGGCAGCCAGACCTCGTTTGGCTGGAAGTCGGGGATGTCGAGGCCGCGCAGGTCGAGGTAAGGCCGGTCGTCGCCGGGTGTGCGCCACGTTATGCCGTTGACCACGCTGCCCGGCACGGCCCCCCGCGCCACGCCGCTGAACGCGTAACGGTGGTGGTACGTCGGCAGGAACCGGCTGCCGCAGCCTTCCATGAGGCTGAGGTCGAACGGATTATTGCCCAGCGTCCAGTTCAACTGGTCGTAGATGAACTGGAGGTATTTGAGTTCGGGCTGGTACTTGTATGCCTTGGCGACGGCCTGGGCGGCGCCGAGTATGTGGCTGCTGGTGCCGACGTGCCAGCCGCCGCCGCTGGGGGGCGTGTTGAAAAAGTTGGGTTTCTCCGGGGGCCCGAACGTGTAAACGCCAAACGGGTTTTGCGCGAGCGCGAGGATTTCATCGGCGCGTTTGACCAGCGCGTCCTTCATGGCAGCCGCATTGTTCTCATTGAACAAGGCGTCATACAACAGGACCGATTCGAGCACGTCCACGTTCGCCGAGGGCAGCAGTTCTCTTGCCAGCGCGGAATATTTTCCGTCTCCGGTTGCGGCAAACAGATCCACGGCAGCGCTGAACTGCAGCGGACCGCGCATGTTTTTGGAGAGCGCCCATGCCAGCCCCCGCTCCGCCGCCTCGACATACGCCGCACGGTCGTCCCCCGGCGCCAGAAGCCGCGCGATCTTGGCCATCGCGGCCGCGTGATACGCCGAGTCGCAACCAGGGCCGGCATCCAGCCGCCGCTCATCGCCCGTGCCGGGGAGGTTGTCTGTCTCGAGTTCCGGCAGCCCCCAGAAGCCGTACCCCGAACTGATGCGGCCATAAGCGGAGCCGTCCGGCGCCATCATCCTGCGCGAGTGCCGGCCGCCCCAGAGGATCTCATCGAAGAAATCGCCGACGCCGTTGGCATCGGCGTCTTGCGCATCAAATGCGGCCTTTTTGACCGCATACGCGGTGGCAAGACCAAAGACATAAGGCGCGTTGTGATAGGTGTTGTAATCGCCGGCATCGTGCCAGCCGCCCCACAACTCGTACTGCGTGCCGTCCGGGCCGACGGCGTCGTCGAGGTGGCAGGCCTGGTGAAAGCCGGGAATGGCCATGCCGCAGCGTTGGTAGTAGAAGAAACGATACGCTGGGCGGGAAGTTCGCGCGAAGATGAGGTCTTTGCCGATCTCAAACGGCCAGGAGAGGTCGATGAGGCCATCGAGCATGATCCGGATCCGGTACTTGCCGGGCGTGTCGGACTTTGTGAAATCGCCGCGCCAGTACTCGCTGCCCCAATCGCTGCCGTAGGCGCCGACGATCCGTCCTTCATGCGAGAGAACGCCGCTGATAACGGCGGCGCCGTCTTCGCCGACCAGCTCGAACTTCGCCTGTTTCGCGACGAAATTGCTGGATACCGTAAACTTTTTGGGCATGCCCGTGTCGTAACCGACCTGGTTTATGAAAACCTCGGCCGTCTTCGGTACCTCGTAAACGCCGGTGACTTCGACGGCATCAAACAAGGCTTTTCGGCCGTCGTGGACATAACAGCCGATTTGAAACCACCGCGCGCCCTTCGGCGGCCGTAGTTTCCTCTCGACAACGTTCCACTCGTTGATGGCCAGCGCCACGTCGGCGATCCAATCAACATAGATGTGCCCCTGGAGACCCGACCACGTCACCGTCAGGCCTGCGTCGCGCAGACCGAGCGGCATCACCGCCGCTTTAACGCGAAGTGCGTACATCTCCGGCTCAACCTCGATGGGCTCTGTCACGGCCATGGCGAACTTCATGGAGTTTTCAACGCTCAGGAACTGTCCGCCCTCGAACGGTTTCTCGCATTCATTCATCGGAAACATGCCGGGTGGCTCACGCTGCACCCAGCCGCAGGGCTGGTTTTTCATCCGGGTGTAAAGGCTTGCCGGCTCATACTGCAAACGCGGCGGGTAGTCTTTCTCATCGCCCATTTGGCGCCGCTGTTCAAACCCGCCGTTGATCGGCAGCACCCGCTCCACCGTTATTGTGTCGACCGTTGCGCGGCGCTCCACCCGTTCGGGGTCGCCACGTTGCGCGGCAACCTGCTCGGCAGTGGGGCTGGAAACACCGCCCCAGGGCGACACCCTGCCGTACGCCGAGCCGGACTGGGCCACATCAAACCGGCGCGATGGCCACGGCACGCGATCCGCCGAATACGCGCCGCCAACAGTCAGGCAAAGTAACTTTCTGTCGCTGCCGCACACGAGAATGTCCGTCCGTCCGTCGCCGTCGATATCGGCGATCGTGGCCGGATGGATCAGGCGAAGTTCACACGCGTGCCGCCATTTTTCAGCGCCGCGATTGTCGACGCAGTACAGATTGTGGTCGCCCGACGCCACCAGCACGTCGACCGCGCCGTCGCCGTCCACGTCACCGAGAGAAACCGCCGCGTGGACCCGGCCATCCGTCTGAAAGACCCATTTTGCCCGCCCGTCCGCGCCAAAGCAGTAAACGTGCCCGGCGTCGGTCGGCACGATCGCCTCCGCCTTGCCGTCTTGATCAATATCGCCGACGGCCATCGACGACCCGGAGTACGCGCCTGTGGCGCCTGCCAGCGCAGCGAGGTCGGACTGGGTGCCGTCGGCCGCGTCGAACGTCCAAAAGGCGTCAGCGTCGGTGGACGCACAATAGACGACCGGCCGCTTCTGCCCGCGTGGGTCCGCAACGAGGGGCGACGAAAAAAAGTCGTCGCCAAGGTACGTTTTCCATCGCAGCGTGCCGTCCGGCTTCAGGCACAGCGGGCCGAACCGGTTCGCCGCAAAGATTTCCGATTTGCCGTCGCCGTCGATGTCCGCCGCCGCCAGCGGGCAGCGAATAAGCAGCCGGTCGTTTTCGCCGCCGGCGTAGTGCCACAGTTGTTTGCCGTTCGCATCAAGCGCGAAAATGCCGGAATCTTCCGTCCCGGCAACCAGTTCGTCCCGGCCATCGCCGGTGAGGTCGGCCCACATCGCGCCGCCCCATTCCATCACACCCAGCGGCTTTTGCCACAGCTCCGAGCCGGTGGCGGCATCGACGCAGGCTAACGTGCCGTCGCTGTTGCCGATCGCGAGCGTCGCAAAACCGGGCCGCACCGTAAACGAGAGCGCGGCGGACGACGTCAGCCGTTTTCTCCACCCGCCATCGTATTCCCACAGTTGCCGGCCCTGCGCATCAATGCAACGGAGCCGGCGGACGTCGGCGTCGCTGATCACGGTTTCAAGACCCGGATTGGGGCACACATCCGCCACAAGCGGCGGCGCGTAAAGGTTGGATTGCGCCTCAAACGTCCACAGGACTTGCGGGGAGTTTGCAGAGGCCAGGAAACCAATGCAGGCAAGAATGAGGGGCATTCAGACAAACCTCCTTGTGAAAAAAACCGGTTGCCAGAATACAGCAGCCTCCAACCGCCATCAACATAACCTGGCGCTAAAATCCAACGTTCTCCGGCCGCTTCAGATTTCTGCGACCAGCGCCTCGGCCTACCGGCTAGAAAACACATTTACTGATGCAGCCCCGGCGCAAAGCGTCAAGCCGTCCTCGAGACTTGTTAGTGTACGCTATTGATGGAAATCTTGGATTTATGTTAGCCTGCTTTAGCAGGCTCCTCTTTGCACCCGCCTTTAGGCGGGGTGAGAGTGTGACCCACGGGACAGTCAGCACGCTTCAGCGCGCTTTTGGAGGTCTTTAGCATGGGGGACGACGGTTCCGGTCACACGTTCAGCGAAATCTTCATTTACTATAACTGGCATTGCATCCGAGACAGAAACCTCATTGTGCCTTCTCTCGAACCGGTAGTCCGCGGTGAGATCATTGAGTATTGCCGCAAGTCGAGAGGCGTTCACTTCCTGGGCGTCGGTGGCACTTCGAACCATGTCCATCTGGTCGTCCAGATCGAGCCTTATGTCGGGATCAGTGAATTTGTGGGCAGAGTGAAGGGGGCAAATTCACACGAGATTAACAAGCGGTTCGGGCGCGATACGCTCGGATGGCAGCGTGGTTATGGTGTGGTCAGCTTTGCAAAAAAGAACTTGCCTGGAATCCTGAGGTATGTGCAGTTGCAGAAAGAGCACCACCAAGCGGGCAGCATTAATGAAACTCTCGAAAGAAACGGGGAAGAAGGCGGGGCTGAAGACGGCTGAAGCCGTGGAAAAGCGCGCTGAAGCGTGCTGCCTGCATGGGGGAAGTCTGTTCCACCCCGTCTAAAGACGGGTGCAAAGAGGAGCCTGCTGAAGCAGGCTAATCAGCCGGTCGCCGTGAGCGGCGCAAGAAGCTGTCGGTCATTTCCGCGATCCGTCCCCTTGGTTTCCTGCTATCTCTGCTATGCCACCTCCTGCTGGTCATTTCCGCGATCCGTGCCCTTGGTTTCCTGCTATCTCTGCTGTGCCACCTCCTGCTGGTCATTTCCGCGATCCGTCCCCTTGGTTTCCTGCCATCGGCGCGGTGCCACCTCCTGCTGGTCATTTCCGCGATCCGTCCCCTTGGTTTCCTGCCATCTCTGCTATGCCACCTCCTGTCGGTCATTTCCGCGATCCGTGCCCTTGGTTTCCTGCCATCTCTGCTATGCCACCTCCTGTCGGTCATTTCCGCGATCCGCGCCCTTGGTTTCCTGCCATCGGCGCGGTGCCACCTTACAAAGGATTGCGATCAAGTGGCGTCGCCGGCCATCACCTTGCCGCTGTGTGTTTGACCTCCAGACTCCGGTCTCCAGACTCCAGACTATCTGCGCACGATTGCGGCGGACCAGTCTTCGGGTAGGCGGAGTTCGGTAAATGTCGTGCCGCCTTCTGTCAGGAACGGCGCATTAAACGCTTCGACTTCGCGGCCAGTGTCGTCGAAGACGTGGACCTCGTGTTGGGATGAGTCGCGCCAGCCGAACCGGCCGCTGACTTTTGTGATGATGCGCTCTTTGCCGATGATGTAGCCCTGGTGCAACTCCATCGGCGTGATCGGATACATATAGCTGGTGAGATGGGGGTGCGTGGGAATAACGGTGACGTCGTTATACCAATGATAGACGCACCCGTAATCGAGCGCGGCCAGCATGGTCCGGTAGGCGTCGATTTCGGATCGTTCGGTGAGGTGGTCGCCGAGCGCGATGGGCGAGTAGAGGTGGGACTGCGTACAGTGGGTGATGCTGCCGGTCTCGACGAAACACGGAAACTTGAGGGCCGCCATGGCGCGCGTGTACGGCGGGCTGTTGCCGACGAGCGGCCCGCGCTCGAGGATCTTTGTGGCCAGCGCGACGCGCCACGGTTCCGTCAGCAGCGTCACGGACGATTTCAGGCGCGCCACCTGCATCGTGGTGGGATCGACGTCGCCGGAGAACCCGTCCCACGGCTCGCCGTGATGAAACAGGTAGCGGCTGTACTCGTGCTCGTCCCAGTACACGCCGTCGGCGCCGATCTCGTCGAGGATGATGTCCACGTTTTTGCCGACTTCGCGGCCGAACGAGTTGGATTGTGTGGGGAAATAGATCCGGTCGTAAGGCTGGCCGTAATCCGCGTGGGTGCCGTCGGACCGGAGGACACGGGCGTCGGCGAACTGCTGTGGCGCCTCGTCGGTGACGTCAATGAAGCAGTGGAAGTAGACGAGGTATTTCGAGTCGGGTTTGAGCGCGCGCCACCTGCGGAACGACTCGCGGTAGTTGTCGTGCGTGACGAGTTGAAACGACGTGCCGTGCGTGTACCGGCCCTTGTACATGGGGTATGAGATGGACGCGCAAACGTAGTAGGCGTCTTTGAAACGGAGGAAATCGGCGATTTGCGCGTCGGTCCAAACGTCGGTGAGCGGATCCGCGCGGAAGAAGGCAAACCCGCCGTCGATCGTGAAGTTGGCGTCGACGAGGCGGCGCGCCGCGTTGATGAACGTCCAGTAATCGGGGGCGTCGGTCGGGATGATGGCCCATTGGGCCGTGTACGACGCACGCGGCGGAAGCACGAGGTTGTTGTCCGCCAGACCAAGGGTTCCATCCGCGGCGTAGTTGGCGACGTGGAGGCGCGCGACGTCGTCCAGCGGCAGCAGGCCGATTCCACACGCGGCGGTCGCCGCGAACGCGGTCGGATTGGCCGGGTTGGCCTGAGAACCCATCTTGGCGCTCTGCTCGAGGCCGGCCAGCCACAGGCGCGATACCCTCTCCCCCATCTTGACCTGGTTGCGCCGCATCAGCGGCAGGTTGGCGTCCGTGAGGTTGGTGAACGTGTCGGAGATAATCACCGCTTCCGGGAGTTGTTCAACTTTCCGCTGCAAAGAGAACCAAGTGTTAGACTCGTGCGCCCAACCCGGGGTCGGCGTCGAAAACTGGCTCTCGACCACGAACGTCTCGCCACCCACGGTGACTTCGATCCCGCAGCCCGGCCGTTCCGTAACAGTGTAGTTGGTGCGCAACTCGGGGCGCGGCTCGATCATGTCGAGCGGACCGGTAGGCGGGCCAGCCTTTTGTTTCTCGGGCGGCGGCGGCAGGCGGAACGCAAGCTGGCCGTCGGCGACGACCAAATCACAAGGAACAGTCGGCGCGGCGTGCTCGATGATGAGCGAGTTTTGGCCTTCCTTGAGCAACCCGTCCACGACCAGTTCAAACTCGCACGCTTGCACGCCGTCGAGCAATCCATAGTGCGGATCCGTTTCGGTACTGGTGAAGTCCGGGCTGTAAAACGTCGAAAACGATTCGCCCGCCGCCATCGAATACACGTCGCCGCATCGCGCCTTGACGCGGAGCGGTTTGTTGAGCAGCCGGTCTGCGGTGATGGTGGTTCCGTTCAGCGACATCCGCAACCCCGTCGTGAGGCCCGCCACCTTGTCATACTGCATCCGGGCGCGCATCCGGATTACGGCGAGCTTGCCCGCGGGCGCGGGCGGTGCGTTGAATTCGAGTGCGTACTTTTCATTTGGTTTCACGCGGACCTCGCCGAACAGCGGCTGGCCCTGCGCCATTTCGACGGCGGCGCCGTCGGCCCCGGCCAGCATGGCGGATCCCAGCCGGGAGCGCGTGTGACCCCATTCGGCGGTGAGGCGCGTCATCATGGATTCCTGCTGCGGCTCGGGGTTGTCCGTGTCTGAGAAACCGATCTCGATGCGCAGCGGCATGCCGGCCTCCGGCCCGTTGACGCCAAGAAGCGCCCACGGGATCGCGGCTTCGAGCGTGTAACCGGCTTCGGTGCGTTTGGCGGCCACGGCGATTCCTTCGACAGAGCCGCGCGCTGGCGTGTAGCAGACGGCTTCCGGCGGGCAATCGGCGAGCGGGTCGCCGGTGTGTTTGAAATTGCCCGGGCTGAACGCAAAGTGAAACTGGCCGGCGCCGAACGAGTCGCGGGCAGGATCGAACCCGGGTTGGACATCGAGGTACAGTTCGACGTGATCGCCTTTCCAGATGCCGTCGCCGCGCTGAGTCTGTGCGAGCACGTCATCCGTGACCTCGGCGGCGACAAACAGGTGCTCGGCACGCCACGCCACACGGGCGGTCCCGCTCAGATCGCGCGGCGACTGCCAGGCGCCCGCACCCCACACCACCTGCGCGGGATCGGACATCGGAATGGCGTTCGGGACTGCCGCCCAATCGGCGGTGTCGCCGTCGATGGCGATGGGGGGATCGGGCTTTGATGGAATGGGCAGCGGCGCATCCGATGCAACCGCTGAAACCGCCGCCGCCACCGTGCACAGCAGGCCAATCTCAAAACGAGTCATCGTCTTCCTTGTCTTCTTCATCCAGATCCTCGTCCTCCTCCTCGTATTCTTCGTCGTCTTCACCCTCCCAATCGGCTTCTCCATCGAGAGATTCTCTCAATGCCACGGCCATGCCCATGGCATCGGATGCGGCTTCAGCGATTTCCTCATCTTTAGAGATCGCGAGATGGCCAAGCAACGCGAGGCCCTCCTCGCGATCGACATAAGGCGCCACTTCGATAGCCGCTATCAGCAGTTCCTTGTCGGCGGCGCCTCCACGCAGCAGGCGGGCGATGTACGGCCATGCGGCGATCACCTCGCGCGACCCCGCGGCGCGCACCGCCTCGAATTGAACTTCCGGAATCCGGCTTTGCAGCGCCTCGAGTATCTCGTTGTCAAAACCCGGCACGTAGCCCATGCCGAACACGGCGGTCGTTTTCCACTCGACGTCGTCTCCGGCATACGCGGCGCGGATTGCTTTTTTTTGCCACTCTTCGGGCGCCCTCACCGCCCCCTCGAGCGCGCGTCGCCTCACCACTTTGGGCACCGTCGCGTCCTGATACACCTCGTGGAGCGTCTGCCGCATCCGGTTGAAAACTTCCTCCGAGACGAGGATGTCGTCCTCATCCGACCAGTCGCAGCAGTCGCTGTGTTCCAGGGCCGGGCCAAACGCGACGGCGGCGCGCGCGCGAACTTCGGCCGGCGCGCCCGGATCCTTCACGACAGCCATGAGTTCCTCGGCCAGTTCATCGTTGATCACCACGAAATCCCCGGCGAAACTTGCGGCGAGCGCGCGGTCTTCATCGCTTGCGGCTTTGTCGCGCAAAACGCGCAGGATGTCGGCGGCCGCGTTCGGCGGCCACTCCCAAGGCTCCATGTATTCCAGATTGTGGATATCCATTTTTGTTCCCCTTGCGCCATTACGTTTTATAGGTTATGTGCCACTATCATTTCACATCCACGGCTGTGACGCAATAAGCCTTTGCGGGCGGCATTGGACTGGGCGGGCGGCGCGGGGGTAGTATTGCGCCGTTTTTGTTCACCCCGTCCGGGTGGAAAGGAGACGTAATGAAAAAGCTGATGGTGTTGCGCGTAATGAGAATGGCGTTCGTGTTTGTATTGTGTTATGCGGTGATGGCCGTCGCGGCGGAACCCGCCGACCAGCCCGCGGCGCGCAATGACAAGGACTGGCAAAACCGGCATGCTTCGTTCAACGAGCGTGTGAAACAGGGCAACGCCGATATGATCTTCATCGGCGACAGCATCACCCAGGGGTGGGAAGGCGCCGGCAAGGCCGCGTGGGACAAGTTCTACGGCAAGCGCAACGCCGTCAACCTCGGCATCAGCGGAGACCGGACGCAGCACGTCCTGTGGCGGCTCGACAACGGCAACATCGACGGGATCAGCCCCAAGCTGGCCATCATGATGATCGGCACAAACAACGCGTCCGAGTACACGCCCGACGAAATCGCCGGCGGCATCAAGACCATCGTGCGGAAGCTGCGGGCGAAGCTGCCGGATATGAAAATCCTGTTGCTGGCCGTGTTCCCCAGGGAAGAAAAGCCGGGCGAACTCCGCGCGAAACTGATCGAGGTCAACAAGCAGATCGCAAAGCTGGACGACGGCCAGAAGGTGTTCTACCTGGATATCGGCGACAAGTTTATACAGCCCGACGGCTCAATATCAGTAGACATCATGCCCGATTTCCTCCACCTGACCGAAAAAGGCTATGAAATTTGGGCCAATTCGATCGAGCCCAAACTAAAACAACTGCTCGGCGAGAAGTAGGCGTGGACGTTAACTGAGAGAAGTGTGGGTCAAGGCCGCGAAAAGCGGGGACAGGCACGCTTTCTTCATACTGCCGAAGAAAGCGAGCCAGTCCCCGTTTTTCGCTCAGAGGCTCCAGCCGTCGCGGTATTGGTAGTGGAGGTATCCATCGGCTTGGGCGTCGCCGGTAGTCATGTTTTTCGGGTCCCACGTCAGGCGTTTGCCGGTACGGACGGAGACTGTCCCGAGCAGTACGGCTTCGGTCAGGGAACCAGCGAAATCGAAATTGGACCTGCCGGGCTCACCTCCTTTGCACGCCGCAACCCATTCGGCCCAGTGGCCGACCGACCGTGGCAGCGTCTTGGGCGGCCGGACAAACTCTTTCATGCGGGATTCGGGAATCAGCCGCGGGCTTTCTCCGCCCCAGCCTTCGACGAGTATCGTGCCGCTGTCGCCGACGAACAGGAGCCCGTCCTCGCGATTGAGTTCGCGGTCGGGTTCGAGCTCGGCGGGCCGCGGCGGGATCAGGCCGCCATCGTACCAGTGTAGGCGGACGGGCGGCATGTCCTCACGCGCCGGAAACTCGTAGTGAACAAGCGACGCGAGCGGCACGGCTTCCTGATTGACAAGCGTCGAACTCGAATCGACGGCAACGGGCGCGCCCAGTTTCAGCGCGCTCCACACCGGCGCGAGGTTGTGGATACCCATGTCGCCAAGGCCGCCCGAACCGAAGTCCCACCACCCGCGCCAGGCAAACGGGACATACGCGGGGTGGTACGGCCGGTACGGCGCCGGGCCAAGCCAGAGGTCCCAGTCCAGCGTTGCGGGTACGGGCGGCGTCTCAGTCGGCCGCTCGACGCCTTGCGCCCAGAACAGTTTACCGTCGTGGGTAGGCCGGTCCGACCAGGCGTGGATTTCGCGCACCGGCCCGATGGCGCCGGCCCAGATCCACTCGTTGATGAGCCGGTTGCCTTCGAACGCCATCCCCTGGTTGCCCATCTGTGTGGCGACTTTGGCATCGCGCGCCGCCTCGGCCAGCAACCGGGCTTCGCGGACGGTGCGGGTCAGGGGTTTTTCGCAATAGACGTGTTTACCGTGTTTTATGGCGGCCATGGCGGCGACCGCGTGGGTGTGATCCGGCGTGGCGACCACGACCGCCTCGATCCCCTTTTCTTTCTCGAACATGACGCGGAAGTCGGTGTACCGCTTCGCATTCGGGTATTTTTTGAACGACCCTGCGGCGCGTTCCTGGTCAACGTCGCACAGCGCCACGATGTTCTCATCATCCAGTTGTTGCAGGTCTTCCGACCCCCTGCCACCCACGCCGATCACGCCGATGTTGAGCTTGGACGCGCCAAACGCCACGTGCGGCAGTACGATAACAGGAGCGGCTGCCGCGGCCGTCTTCAGAAATGAGCGGCGCGTAACGCCATGGGTAATTTTGACGTCGGGCTCATGTTTCCGCATAACGAGGATCCTCCAGGTTAAGTGGACATCATAACAGAATTGCCGAAACGGTGGCTGCGGATATAGAATAGGGCAGGTCAGCAAAAAAATGTGAGGACAGAACCATGAAAATAGTAATGATCTTGTCGGCATGCGTGTTTTTGGTGTATGGCATGGGGGCGCAGGCCGACCTGCGCGCGGGTGTCGCGACGGTAAGCATTACGCCGCTCGAGGAGAACATCCCGACGCCGCTGGGCGGTTACGGTGCGCGCAACGGCGAGCCGGCGACCGGCGTGCTGGATACGGTCAACGCGAAATGCCTCGTGTTTGACTGGAACGGTGCGAAATCGGCGCTGGTCACGCTGGATGCCTGCTCGGTGCCGCTGTGCGTGGTCGAGGAGTCGCTCAAAAAAGCCGCAGTGGACGGGCTGACCGTCGAGAACGTGTTGATGGCCGCCAGCCATAGCCACACGGGGCTCGAAGGCTTCTCGATGGACCGCCGCAACATCGCCAATAACCCGCACATCGGCGTGTTCTCGGAGCCGGTCCTCAATTTTGTGACTGACCGTATCGCGCAGGGTTTAAAGCAGGCCGCGTCGTCGCTCGAGCCGGTAGTTGCCAGTTCGGGCAGCGTGGATCTGCCGGGGATGAACCGCAACCGGCGCGGCGACTCGTTTACCGACCCAGGCATGACGGTGTTTCGGCTGGATGCAGGCAATAAGCCGCTGGCCGTTTTCGTCAATTTTACGGCCCACGGCACGTTCGTGGGCCCCAAAGAGATGCTGGTGTCCGGCGAATGGGCCGGCCAGATGCAGCGGACGGTCGAGGCGCTCATGCCGGGCGTGACGTGCCTGTATGCCAACGGCGCGGAAGGCGACCAGTCGCCGGTCGAGCCGAAAGCGGGCAGCCGCTACCAGCAGGCCGAGAACTATGGGCGCAACGTGGGCATCGCGGCGGCCAAGCTGGCCGAGAAGATCAAGCCGGCGCCGGTTAAGCAGTTCGAGGTGGCGATGCAGTGGGTGAAACTGCCGCCGCGGAAAGGCGCGCCCGATTTCGTCAAGATCGCCGGCGACGAATACCACGTGACGCAGGAACAACTCGACCAGATTCTCCCGCTGATGTTCCCGGACCAGGCGCCGATCTACGCGTTGCGCATTAACGACTTCGAGTTGGTCAGTTTTCCCGGCGAGCCGATCTGCCAGCTTGGGTTGGCTGTCAAGGACACGATGCGGCAGGCGGGAATCGCCCACCCGTGCGTGACCTCGAACACCGGCGACGGTATCGGGTATATCCTTACGGCCGACGAATACGCCCAGAGCGGCTACGAAGTCACCGCGTCGTTTTACGGAGACGGGCTTGGCCAAATCATGCTCGACGCCGCGACCGCCATGGCCAAACAGGTCGCCCAACCAGCCAAGTAAAGCCCAACTCCGAGTTGGCGAATGGTATACTGGCCATGAGGATGAAACGATGGCGCCCGAGAGAATACGCGAAATCCTGGTGAGGTATCGCGAAGGTCTTGCCGCTGCACTAGGGCATGACCTCGTGCGCGTCATCCTTTACGGATCTCAAGCCCGCAACAATGCCCATGACGGTTCGGACATCGATGTTTTATGCGTGATGCGCGGGCCATTTGACTACGGAAAGGTCATTGAAGAGACTTCCGAACTGACCGCGGCGTTGAGCCTTCAATACGATGTCGTTCTGTCGCGTGCTTTTGTTACGGAGCACGAATACAACGAGCGCCAACTCCCCTTCTTGATGAACATCCGAAAAGAAGGCATCCCTGTATGACTCGCGATACTACGGCACAACTTGAGAAAGCGAAAGAGAGTCTGGCTGCCGCCAATCTGCTTCGGGCGCAAGGTTATAATGATTTTACGGCATCTCGCGCTTATTATGCCATGTTCTACGTGGCCGAGGCCCTTCTCGCGTCGCTGGGACAATCCTATTCAAGTCATGCTGCGATTCAGGCCGCGTACGGACGTGAATTTGCCAAAGTCGAGCGACTGGCGCCGAAGTTCCACCGTTGGATGATTGACGCTCAGGATTTGCGCAACATAGGCGACTACGGCCTGGGCGCCGCAGTAAGCCCCGAGCAGGCGGCACAGGTGTGTGAGTGGGCGTCCGAGTTCATAGCCGCGGCAGTGGTATGGCTGCGCCAAGCGGAGTAAGAAGGCGCGGGAAATCACGCTGAATCAAGGGCCGTCGAGGATTTCGCGGATGCGCCTGATGAGTTCCGGCGAGGTGAACGGTTTCTGAACGAGTTCGTAGCCGCTCTCGCGAAGGGCCTGGTCGGCGATTGAGTGCCCGGCATAGCCGGACATGATGAGCACCTTGAGCTGAGGGCGGTTGCGGCAGAGCTGCAACGCCAGTTGATGCCCGTTCATGTGCGGCATCAGGAAATCCGCCAAGAGCAGATGGATCGGTTCGGCATGATTCTTCTCGAGTGCGGCGGCGGCTTCCGCGGAGGCGGCCTCGAGCACGTTAAACCCTTGGCGGGTAAGCATCTGCACAATCAAGTGGCGGACCGCCCGCTCGTCTTCAACCACCAGGACCGTTTCGGATCCGCGCAGCGCCGCCATGGATGGGGGCGCGGCGGCTGTTTCGGCCTTTTCCTTCACGAGCGGAAAATAAGCGCTGAAGGTTGAGCCGCGGCCGAGTTCGCTCTCGACGGTGATAAACCCCCCGTTTTGGTTCACGATACCCCGGACTGTGGGGAGGCCGAGCCCGGTGCCGGTGCCGTTGAGCTTGGTTGTAAAAAACGGCTCGAAAATGCGCGCCTGGGTTTCCTGGCTCATGCCGCAGCCCATGTCTTGGACCGCGATCCGGGCGTAACGGCCGGGATTGCAGGATTCGGGCCGGCCCGGGTATGTCTCCCCCACTTCAGCCAGGTACGTCTCGAGCTTGAGCACGCCGCCGGCCTCCATGGCATCGCGCGCATTGACCGTCAGATTCATCAATACCTGGGTTAAGTGCACCGGATCGATCAGAATGCGCGCGGGATCCTCACAAAAATGCGTGACAAGCTGGACATCGTCTCCCATCACGCGCCGCAGCATCTTGGTCGTATCCTTCAAGGAAAGATTGAGGTCGATCACCTTGGGCTGGAGCACCTGTTTGCGGCTGAACGCCAGTAGTTGTTTGACCAACTGGCCCGCGCGTTCCGCCGCTTCCTCGATATAATGCAGGCGGCCGAGCGCCTCCGGCATGCCCTCCAAATGGGCGTGCAAGACCTCCCCGTACCCTGAGATTATGGTGAGCAGGTTGTTAAAGTCGTGTGCGATGCCGCCGGCCAGCCTGCCGACGCACTCCATTTTTTGCGCCTGGAGCAACTCTTCTTCGGCCAGTTTCCGCTCCGAGACATCGCGCGCAATGCACACCACACCCTGCACTTCTCCCTGCGAATCGAAGAGCGGGCAGCCCCGCTGTTCCAGCGCGTGCACATTCCCGCGGATGTCGATGCATCGGTATTGGAGCGTTGCGGGCAGCTTTTCGGCAATCACTTGCTCGAGGTGTTGCCGGAACGGCGCCACGTCTTCAGGATGGACACACGCGGCCCATGTCGTCCGGTTTGCCACGCAGTCTTGCGGTGGGATTCCCAAAATGTTCTCGACGGCCGGGTTGGCGCTGGTGACGTGGCCTTCCTTGTCAAGCACGAGCACCGCGTCGGCGGCCGTTTCCAGAATGAGTCGGTAATATTCTTCGGACTGGCGCACCCGCTCGTGCAACAGATGGTTGGCCAGCATTCGGGCCGCTCGATCCGCCACAAACGACAGGGTGTGCTCGCTTTCGGCGGTAAAGAAACCAGGGCTGGAGTGGCTGAGGTTCAGCACGCCCACAAGCCGGCCCTCGACCATCAGCGGAAAGCACAACAGCGAGCGGGGCGCCACGGCGGTCTGATTGAGCGCGACAAATCGCGTGTCGAGGCTGGAATCCGCCACGCACAGGGGCGTGCACGTCTGGGCCACGGAGCCGGCAATCCCCTCGCCCAGTTTAAACTTGCCGGCGGGCCATGCGTCAGGCTCGAAATACCTGGCGCGGTCTTCCAACGGGCTGCAGGTCGCCCGCAACTGCACTTCACATTTCGAGTCGTTCAACAGAAACAGCGAACAGTTTTCTGCGGCCAGGCTTGATGCAATGGCCTCCACGATACGGCAGCAGACGCTTTTCAACCCTTTGAGCGGGTCGTCCAGTTGATCCATTTCGCGCAGGATTGACAGGATTTGCACAAGCCGCTCACAGCGGCGCGTTACGTTCTGCAACGCTTCCGCGTACTCCTGCCCGGCCTTCTCTTTACCCGTCATCGACTCTCTTTCCCACTAAAGCGCCTCTAAGAACTGACGCGTCTCGTCACGCACCAAAGACAGCTTTCCGAGGGATTTCTCCCAGTCCTCGCGAGGCATGTTCAGCATGGCGAGCAGTGCTGCGTCCGGCTTGACCTCTTCACTGTCGCCGGCGGAGCCAAAACCCGCCGCGATCGAAAGCAGATTTCCAATAGCCACGGCAAGCACGATTTCCCGGTCCGCGCCAGCATAAGTCCTGGCGTGGAACGCATGCGCACTCACACTACCGATTACGGCAGGAAGCCGCCATTTTTCCATCAGCCACTGGCCGGCCCGGCCATGCGTAATTCCCAGCCGGTCCAGTTCGATATCGGCAAGAGGCTTTCCCGTGGCCCGAGCCTCCTCCACAATGTCCTTGTATTCGGCCTTCAAGGTGACCGCCAGAACGTACTTGCCGATGTCGTGCAGCAGGCCGGCGGCAAACCATTCTTCTTTATTCCCTTCATGGCAGTATTCTTCCGACAGAATCTGCGCGGCCTTTGCGGCCCCAAACGAGTGCATCCAGAAATCCAACGGATCAAATGCGGACTGGTTGCGCTTAATGACCGCGTCAAACACCGAGGTCGCAAGCGCCAGGTACCGGGTTTCATTAAATCCAAGCACCACAACGGCTTGCCGAACCGAGGCAACGCTGTTGGGCAACCCGTAAAATGCCGAGTTTGCCAGCCGAAGCAAGCGTGCGCTGATAGCATGATCCCGCTCGAGAAGCACCGTCAGATCGCTGGCAGAAGACCTCTCATCTTTGGTCATTTGCAGGATCTTTTCCACAATGACAGGCAGAGTAGGCAGGTCTTGAACCTCCAATAACTTCAACAGAACACGCCGGTCATGCATGGTATGACTCCCCCAGTTCCATCCTACATTAGCATGCGTCTATACATTTGTCAAGATTAGCAAAAAAGCGGCTGTTCAGGTTAAAGTTAAAGGAGCTACAGTCATTTGTGCGGGCAGCACAACCCGACCTGATTTGAATGCTTGAATGCTATTATGTATGAGGTATTGCCATGTCAGCTCATTCACGGCGGCACCCTCGGAAAAAGGAGAATCAAAATGGAACGGCGAGACTTCTTAAAAGCAGTGACGGCGGCTACTGCGCTGGCGGGCACGGAAGGCGCCGTGGCGCAAGAACCGGCATTGCAACCGATCGCGTTGCCGGCGCCCGAGAAAGACGGCGGCAAAACCGTCCTGGCGGCGCTGTGGGCGCGCAAGACCACACGGGCCCTCAGTAAAGATCCGCTCCCGCCGCAGGTGTTGTCGAACCTGTTGTGGGCGGCGTTTGGTGTGAACCGGGAGAAGGCGGCCTTCAACAAACCCGGACGGACCGCGGCCTCGGCGAGCAATTCGCAGGAGATCGACCTGTACGTGGCGTTGCCGGAGGGCGTGTACCTGTACGAGGCGGCCCCGCATCGGTTGGGGCCGGTTGTGGCGGGCGATTTCCGTGAACGCGCGGGAAGGCGCGGCGCGGCTTCCGCCCCGATCAACATTTTCTACATCGTCGACACGGCCCGGTATGACACGGGCAGCGGCCAGCCCGACCGCCGGATTGGCGACCCGGAAGTACAGAAGTCCTATTACTACACAGACACCGGCCTGATCGCGCAGAACGTCTACCTGTTTGCGGCGTCACAGGGGCTGGCGGCGTGGTTCCACAACTGCGACCGGGAAAACACCCCCCGTGAGTTCAAGCTCCGCCCGGAACAGCGCGTCCTGTTTGCTCAAAGCGTGGGATATCCGTCGGCGGGCTGAGAACGGGCCGATCAAGCAGAGGAGAATTCGGCGGCGAAATTCAAGAAACTTGTGATAATGTCGCACAGCTTCGTGAAATCATCGACCTTGGCGAAGAAACGCGGCCGTAGCGGCGGGTGTTCGTCGACAACGCTTGCTTCCGACCCGGCGCCGGTAAAAATGCAGACGGGTATTCTGTGCAACTCGGGCCGAGTGGCCATCTCCGAAAGGATCTCGCGCCCACACATACCGGGAAGATTCAGGTCCAGCACCATCAAGTCGGGCGGCGCGGTGTTGCCGGACGCGATCTTTTCAAGGTGATTCCAGGCGTGAAGGCCGTTGTCGTAGACTTTCAGTTCAACGTCGGCCGAGGATTCCGCTAACGCCGCCCTGAACAGATAAACGTCCCCCGGGTTGTCTTCAACCAGCAGGATGCTCAGCGTTTTTTGTTTCACAACCAATTCCTGGCGGGTTGCGCGGTCATATTATGTATGTTTGCATCCAGAATTTAATACTTTTATAACAGTTTGCAGGCAAAAGTCAAGCAACGCTACAGCCAGGTGTCCAAGCCGGCCAAGGCTCCACAAAAATCTGGCAATACCTGAAAACCACGCTGGCTCAGGCAGAAAAACTAGGGTATGGAGAGTCGAGTATGGAACGCAGAGATTTTATCAAACTGGCGGGCGCTGGCGCGGCGTATTTGGCTGCGCAACCCGTGCTTGGGCAGGCCCAACCTTCCACCATCCTGCGCCCCAATATACTGTGGATCACGTGTGAAGACATCGGGCCCCACCTCGCTTGCTTTGGCGACTCATTCTCGATATCGCCCAACCTCGACGCGCTCGCCGGGCAAGGCGTCCGCTACCGGTGCGCGTTTACGCACGCGCCCGTATGCGCGCCATCGCGGTCGGGCCTGATCACGGGCGTGTATCCCCAGACGCTGGGCAC
>DATKVG010000217.1:0-69674 GCA_035530195.1 Bathyarchaeia archaeon
CGCCACCGGCCCCGCGGAAGCTGCACCGTGTGGGTGAGGCTGTCCTGGTAGATGGGGGCCACCAGGAAGTCGTCGCCAAACAGGTAGTGGTACTTGCCTTTGATGGGCCGCTGGAGCGGTTTGCCGCCGTTATGGCACGCAACCACGTGGCTGTACATGTACGGCACAAGCTCGGTATGCAGCCACGAGCAATAGCGGACGATCTCCAACTCTTCGGGGCTCCGTTTCCACATCCGGCGCTCGCTGTGGCCGCCGTTCAAGAACAAGCCGCAGAACGTGCTGAACTGCGCCCACCGGATGTACAACTGTGGCGGAATCTCCATGCTGCCGTGGTACCCGGCGACATCGGACCCGATCACGTTGTAGCCCAGCCGGGCGCTTCGCAGAATCGTACGCAACGCCCGTTCCAGCCCGCGGTGTTCGTCGTCCCACACGTGCTGATTGTCGCCGACCCAATTGACAGGCGAGGCGTCCGTGGGACTGAACCCCCAGGGGTGACCCCACGGCATGGGGCTGTCGATGGCCCGCGCCAGCGTGATGAACTCCGGGTTCTCCGTCAGCCCATGCTGATACTCGTCGCGGTAGTAGTGGTCCATGTACTGGCGCGTCGTGATCCAGCCCTGATGCGTTTTCTGGTATGGGAGAATCCAGCCCCGCGGCCGGCTCATGAAAAGCGTCGCCGACCCGTCCAGCTTCCAGCCATCCAGGCCCCAGTCGAAAACCTGTTGCTGCAACCCCCGCCACCACTGCATCGCATCCGGATTCGTATAATCGATAAACCCGCCTCTGCCTTTCCACCACCGTATCTGGTAGCCATCGGCGGCGAGGTAACCTTTCTTCCGGGCCTCTTCGTAAAACGAGCTGTCGTCTTTAAGCGCGGTGTCCCCGTCCCGGCTGTTCACCATCGACGTCATCCACAGCACGACCCGGTATCCTTTGTCCTGGAGATTCCCGAAGAAATCCTTGGGATTTGGGTAGCGGGCCTCATCGACCTTGAAATCGTTGTAATGGGTGCTCCACGGGCTGTCGATTAGGATGGTTCTGAAGGGGATGTCGTTTTCGGCATACCCGGCCACCAGTTCATTCACGAATTCGGCCGTGTTCACGTCGTCTTCCCACAGCCAGCATTCGAGCGCCCACGGCGGCGTTATCGGTACCCGCCCATGCCGCTGCCCACCGAGCGGACTCCCCCAGAACGGGTAAAGAAAAACCCCAAACACCAGCGCCACAAGCACCACCAACACCACCACCGCCGCCTTAACCATCTTTGCCAAACAACCACGTTTTTTCATAACAACCCCGCTTTTCAACCAGCCCATACTACCAAAAAACCCGCCAAGGTTGTCATGTCGCCCTGCCAACCCTCATCCAACATCTGCGAGTCCCGCGCGGATGTCGGGAATCAGGATTCGACAGCTTGCGTTAGCCGCATAACCTCTACATAATCGGTTTAACAACCGTCTGTGGTCCCGGCGGCCCGTTGGCCCTGGGCGGCGGGAGCGAGAAGGAGGTTACCCGTAGTGAAGTACGCGAGCCTGGGGCTGATTCTGGGAGTGCTGGCTATGACCGGATGTGCCACAACAGGATTCAGAGCAGGCGCGCCCGATGGCGCCATCGACGTGATCGCCCACCGAGGCGCAAGCGCGTATGCGCCCGAAAACACGCTCGCCGCGTTCAAACTCGCCCGCGAACTCAACGCGGACTGGTTTGAGCTCGATTGCACGCTCACCAGGGACGGCGAAGTCATCGTTATCCACGACGACGACACCGAGCGAACCACCGGCGTCCCCGGAAAAGTGGCCAAGATGACCCTGGCCGAGCTGAAACCGCTCGATGCGGGCGGATGGAAAGCGCCGGAGTTCACCGGCGAGCGCCTCCCCACCCTCGCCGAGGCGCTCGACCTCGCCAAGACCCTCGAGATCGGCGTGTACATCGAAATCAAAGACAGTGCGAACGATTACGCACTGAGGCGCCGTATCCTCGAAGCGACCGACGGCAGTAAAATGATGTCCGCACGCCAACGACACCAAGTCGCCGGCATGATCCGCGACAGCAAGTCGCGCAACTATCAACTCACGATGGATGTCATCAAGCTGGTCCGCGACCGGCGGATGAAACGCCACGTCGTGATCCAATCGTTCTCGCCGATCGTTTGCGCCGTCTCCTTATGCGAGGCGCCCCAAATGCGCACCGAGTTCCTCGCCGCAAAAAACGAGGAAAAACCCGAACAATGGCCGTACGTCCTGCGCTGGGAGCAGTTGCTCGGCGCCGCCGGGTTCAACCTCGAGACCGACAGCACCGATCCCGAAACGGTTGCCCGCCTGCATCGCGAGAACAAGACCATCGCCGTATGGACAGTTGACGACGAGGAGACGATGCGGCGCCTCGCCGACTGGGGCGTCGACGCCATCATCACCAACAAACCCGACGTTTGTCTGCGCGTCCTTGGCAGAAACTAAGCCGTCGGGACGCCCCCCATGTGGATTGGTTCCGCCACCTATCAAGGAAAATCGTCGGCTTCGATACTCGTGGCCGCCGTCGTGAGCATCCAAAAGACCGAACCCTCCGGCTGAGGGTATCGGGCAAACTCGACGTGACCGTCCATGAACAGGACATTCGCCGCCAAAGGCAGATGGTTCACCTCGTATTGAATCGGCTGGCCGTGGAGCGTGCGGACGGTGTCCCACATCACGGGGACCTGCGACTGCGCGAAAGACGCGGCCGCCGGATTGTTGATGTCGGTGATCAAGAACCGCTCGACGCCGTCCCGAAACCGGTAGACATCCACTTGCTCGCCCGTGCTCGGCAGCGTGCCCGACATGTCGTCTTGGCGGTTGGCGTACGTGATGCAGAACTCGCACCCGTCGTTGTCCAGCAACCCGGCGAACGCCGCCATGTCCTCCGTCGTCTTCACCCACTCCGGGTTGACGACATAGCCCCAATAGACATACGAAAAATCCGCCAGCCCAACGTATTCGGTCTTGCCTTTCACATTATTCGGCAGCGGATCGTCATTCCACGACGGGTCCACCGGCCACACGTACTGAGGACGGGAAGGGTCGGCAAAGCTATCGCTCGGGCAAACCGCTACCTTGTAGTCCGAAAGGTACTCCGGGTAGACGTCCGTGCTGTCGAAAAAACTCCAGCACGACCGATCGGGCGTGTAGGCCCGGTGGTAGGGGACGTGCCGCAGCGGCCAGTCCCCCTTGTGTTCCGACGCGAACATCTTGAATATCAGCCCGAACTGCTTGAGGTTGTTCGCACAATGCGCCACTCGCGCCGACTCCCGCGCCCGAGAAAGCGCCGGCAGCAACAACGCCGCCAGAATCGCGATGATGGCTATCACAACCAGCAATTCAACCAGCGTAAACCCACCTGCACCCTTGCGGTTCATTTGGCACGCCTCCAGAAACGGCCTCACCCTTTACTCATAATACACCGTCCCATGCACATTCGTTAGCCCTTTTTCCACCCACCACAACGCAGCCCGCGGGCCTGCGTCTAAAATGGTGGTTTTATGCCGGTCGGTGGACATCAAGTAGGCATTGTGGTATCATTTAACGACGTGGCGGCGTAGCTCAGTTGGTAGAGCAGCGGAATCATAATCCGCCTGTCGGCGGTTCGATCCCGTCCGCCGCTACCAAGAATTATATGGCCGGCGGGTGAGTATTGGTTCATCCGCCGGTTTCCTTCTTTTGTCCGCTTTGACTGCCTCCGATTTGTCGAAATGAGCAGGAACAGCCATAATGCAGGCCGGTTCTTGAACGGCAGTGGGAGGCTGAACCATGCGACGTCTTACTTCAACCCTTTTCATCTTGGCGCTTGTGGCGGCGACGTATTCGTCCGCCGCAGACGAGCCGCTGCGCCTGTACGTGTCGGAGGCGGGGAACGACGCGTGGTCGGGCCGCCTCCCGGACGCCCAGGCGGCCGACGGGCCATTTGCGACGCTCGAACGCGCGCGGGACGAGGTCCGCAAGCTAAAGACCGGCGGCCCGCTGCCGACCGGAGGCGTCCAGGTCGTCATCCGTGGCGGGACCTATCACCTCAAACAGCCATTTGACCTTGTGGCGGAAGACTCGGGGACGGAATCGGCGCCGGTGGTTTACATGGCGCATCCGGGGGAAAAAGTCCGGCTGTCGGGCGCAGTCCGCGTGACCAATTTTGCCCCCGCAACGACCGACGGGCTGCCGGCGGAGGTGATGCAGGCGGATTTGAAGGCGCAGGGAATAACCGAGTACGGCCCGCCGGAAGGGGGCGGGGCGGAAATCTTCTTCAACAACACGCCGATGACGCTGGCGCGCTGGCCCAACGAAGATTTCGTAAAGATTGTCGATATCGTGGTGGCTGACGGTCATCAGATCCATGGTATTCCGGGCAGCATGACGCCGCAGTTCAAGTACGAGGGAGACCGCCCGAAACGGTGGCTGAACGAGCCGGCGCCGTGGCTGCATGGCTACTGGTTCTGGGACTGGTCGGACCAGCGGCAGGCTATCGAGAAGATCGACACGGAAAACTCGATCATCACGTTGAAACCTCCCGCACACGGCTACGGCTACCGAAAAGGCCAGTGGTATTACGCGTTCAACATGCTCTCGGAACTGGACGCGCCCGGCGAGTGGTACATCGACCGCGATCGCGGCATCTTGTACCTCTGGCCGCCGCGGGACGTGGCGGGGGCGACGGTTGCGGTGTCCATGTTGCCGAACGTCGTTACCATGCGGGAGGTGTCGCACGTGACGCTGCGCGGGCTGACGCTCGAGATGTGCCGCGGCGCCGGCGTCACGGTGTCGGGTGGAAAAGGCGTGCTGATGACGTCCTGCACGATCCGTAACACGGGCGGGTCGGCGGCGTCGTTGTCCGGCGAAGGGCACGGCGTGACGGACTGCGAGGTGTACGGCGTGGGCGGCGGGGGCATTTCGCTGAGCGGCGGCGATCGAGTGACGCTGACGAGCGGCGGGATGTACGCGGACAACAATCACATCCACGATTACGGCCGGATCAACCGGATGTACACGCCGGGCATCTCGATTGGCGGCGTGGGCGCCCGCGTCACGCACAACCTCATCCACAACGCCCCGCACATGGCCATCGGGTTCGGCGGGAACGACCACCTGATCGAGTTGAACGAGATCCATCACGTCTGCCTCGAGTCGAACGACGCAGGGGCCATCTACTCGGGCCGTGACTGGACGATGCGCGGGAACATCATCCGCTACAATTACATGCACCAGGTGACCGGGTTTGAAGACCGGGGCTGCGTGGGTGTGTATCTCGATGACATGTTCGCGTCGGCCGTCATTTACGGCAACGTGTTCTGGGAAGTGACGCGGGCCGCCTTCCTCGGCGGCGGGCGCGATTGCACCGTCGAGAACAACATCTTCATCGACTGCAAACCGGCGCTGCACCTGGATGCCCGCGCGCTCAACTGGGCCGCGTACCACGCCGACGACTGGATCAAGGAATCGCAGGAGAAGGGAACGCTATCCGGCATAGCCTACAACAAGCCGCCGTACAGCACGCGGTACCCGCGGCTCATCACGATCTTGGATAAAGAACCCAAGGCGCCCGAAGGCAACGTGATCGCGCGCAACGTCTGCTGGGGCGGGACGTGGGACGAAGTCGAGCCGATCGCGCGGCCGTACCTGCGGTTTGAAGACAACATCGTGGGCGAGGACCCGCTGTTTGTCGACGCGGCGCGCCAGGATTTCACGCTGAGCCCCGAATCGCCCGCGTGGCGCGTGGGGTTCAGGCCCGTCCCGTTCCGTAAGATGGGGCTGAGGAAGTAGACTGCATGCAGCAAAAGCGGCAGCAAGGAAGCTGTCTCAAAATGAGGCACGACCGTTATGAAGCCTCAAAAGGAAGCTGTCTCAAAATGAGGCACGACCGTTATGAAGCCTCAAAAGGAAGCTCTCTCAAAATGAGCCGCGACTGTTATGGAGCCCCAAAAGGAAGCTCTCTCAAAATGAGCCGCGACTGTTATGAAGCCCCAAAGGGGCGTGACATGTTAGCCTGGGGCAACGCCCCAGGTAGGGAGCAATCCCAACAACCTAGCCCTGAAGGGGCGTCACAAACCCTTGTTGCGCCCCTTCAGGGCTTGACCATTGTCAATCCGCCGTCCTGGGGCGTTGCCCGAGGCTAACATGCATGGCTCCTTCAGAGCTTTTTTGTTCGGTGGGCAGTGTTTTAGGACAGCTTCCAAGCTGCCATAGTCCATATAACGACGCGTCGGCAAAAAGGAGATATTTGATGCGCACTTGCGTAGTGCTGGGAATATTGGTTGCAGCGGGGCTGGGTGCTTGGGCGGAAGGCGCCGATGTGCAGGGGCTATTCGACCAGGGCGCGGCCGCGATCGACGCGGGGCAGTACGGGCCGGCGCGCGACGCGTTCGAGCAGGCGGCAGCGATGGAAGGGATCGAGGCGGGCCTGCGCAGCCTGGCAACACTGCGCGTGATCGACTGCCTTGTGCTCGAGCAGCGGTATGAAGACGCGGCGCGTGCGTGTGAGGAACTGGCGCGACTCGAGGGAATCCCGCCGCATCATAAATGGGAAGCCGGGCAGTACCTGGACTCCATAAAACGTACTCAAGCGGGCCTGACGCCGCGCGACCCCACGGCGACGCGTGTCAAAATCGAGCCCGACCCATCGCCGGCCGCCGTGTTTTTCATCGGTCCCAACGGCGCCGATTCCGCTGAAGGGTCGCAGCAGGCGCCATTCGCCACGTTCGCACGTGCGCTCGATGCGGTGCGGGCGTTGAAACAATCGGCGCCGGACCGGCTGATGCCGCCGGGCGGCGTGCGAATACGGTTTTTGCCGGGCGTGTACCGGATTCGCGAGGGGCTGAAACTGCCGGTGGACGCATCGGGCCGGGCAGGCGCGCCGCTCGTGATTGAAGGGAAAGGCGCCAAAATCAGCGGCGGCGTGGTGGTTGAAGGGCTGAAGCCGGTCGAGGACCCGGCGGTGCTCGAGCGGCTTCCCGAGGAAGCGCGGGGAAAAGTTTTGGAGGCGGATTTAAAAGCACAGGGATTGGATCGGTTTCCGGCGCTTTCATCGCGGGGATTCGCGAAAACACCGCAACCGTTTCTGGAAGTTTACGTGAACGGCCAGCCGACAAAGCCGGCGCGGTGGCCCAATGAGGGCTTCGTCAAAACAGGCAAAATCATTGACGCGGGCCTGCCGGGGTCAGGCACACAAGCGGCGTTCGAGTACGCCGAGGACCGGCCCGCGCGATGGAACGCCGCAAAGGACCTCTACCTCTACGGCTACTGGTTCTATGATTGGGCCGACAATTCGGTGCGGGCGTCGATAGACCCCGTAGCGAAAACGTTTACGCTGCCGGATCAGACGGCCTACGGCATCAAAGACGGCCAGTGGTATTGCGCGCTGAACCTGCTCGAAGAGATTGACCAGCCGGGCGAATGGTACCTCGACCGCGAGACGGGCCGCCTTTACTTGTATCCGCTGGACGGGCTGAAGGGTGCGCCGGTCGAGGTGTCGGTGCTCACGGAGCCGCTGCTCGAGATGACGCGGGCGTGGCACGTGCGCGTCGAGGGGCTGACGTTCGAACTGGGCGCGTGGACGGGCATCGAGATCCGCGGCGGGCGCGACTGCTTCGTCACGGGCTGTGTGGTGCGCAGGGTGGCCGGTACGGGCATCGCAATCGAGGACAGCCGGGACTGCGGCGCCCTCAGTTGCGACATCTACACCGTCGGCCGCGGCGGCGTCGAGATAGCCGGTGGCGACAGAAAAACGCTGGCGCCGGGTGGCCTGTTCGTCGAGAACTGCCACATCTACGACTACTCGAGGGTCGACCACACATACACGCCGGCCGTCGTCATCGAGGGCGCGGGCAACCGGATCGCCCACAACAAGTTTCACGACTCGTCGTGCCAGGGCATCCGGCTCGAAGGCAACGACCACGTCGTCGAGTTCAACGAAATTCACGAGGTGGTGCGCGAGTCCGACGATCAAGGCGGGCTGGACATGTGGGGCAACCCGAGCTACCGCGGCAACGTCCTGCGGTACAACCACTGGCACGACATTGGCAACGGGCGACTGTGCGGCCAGGCGGGCATCCGGCTGGATGACGCGATCAGCGGGACGGTCGTCTACGGCAACGTGTTCGAGCGGTGCAGCGGGGCCAATTTCGGCGCGGTCCAAATCCACGGCGGCAAAGACAACTGGGTCGACAACAACGTCATGGCCGACTGCAAGTACGCGATCAGTTTCTCGCAGTGGGGCAATGTACGCTGGGACAATTTTCTGGCGAGCGATGGTGTGCAGAAACTGCTGAAGCAAGACGTGGATATCACGCGCCCGCCATACAGCACGAAGTACCCGGACCTCGCGTGGCTGGGCGAGGGCAACGACATCAACAGGATCTGGCGGAATCTCGTCTACAACTGCGGCGCGTTTCTCACGCGCGACAACGGCCGCGAAAAGCTGGCCAACAACCTGGTGGTGCAGCCAGATCCCGCGGCAGGCGCGCAAGGATGGAAACCACTGCTTGCCGACGGGACCGCGCTGCGTAAGATCGGTTTCCGGCCGATCCCGTTGGACGAGATCGGGTTGTACGATGATGTGTACCGGGCGGGCGCCTCCGTCACTGCGGTGGGCGAGGATCTGCCCGAGCGCGTGGGCTGGCACAAGGCGCAGTACGACGCGGACGGTAAGCTGATCCCGTGGACAACCTGGCAGGACGCGGTGGACCGCGAGATGAAATGGTATCTCGACTGCCCGCTTGACCCGTACGGCTACCCGATTTTCGTGTTCACGACTTTCATGGACGAGTTGTATCAGCCGTACAAACCCGAGGTAATCCCCGCAACCCAGGACGGAATGGGCATCATCTCGTACCTCAAATACTGGGAATGGTCGGGCAAACGCGCGGGCGCGCCGAACCCAAAGATCCTCGAATGGGCGCGCAAAATGGGCGACTACCTCGTCGATCAAACCCTGACGCCAAACGAGGGGCCGTACCCCGCGTTTACCCGCTCGACCGGCCTCAACACGGACTTCCCGCTGACGCACAGTTCGCAGGGCGACGCGGCCCACGGGCCCAACGTGATCGAGCCGGACAAGGGCGGCATCGCGGGATACGCGCTGGTGCTGCTGCATCGCGAGACGGGCGAGAAACGCTACCTGGATCAGGCGGTCCAAAACGCGGACGTGCTGGCGAAGAACATGATCGAAGGCGACGCGCTGCATTCGCCGTGGCCGTTCCGGATGGATTCGACCACGGGCCAGTTCTGGGGCGAGCGCAGCGGTAACATGGCGTTCATCCTGCGGCTGTTCGACGAGTTGCTGGCGCTCGGGATGGACCAATACCGTGCGCCGCGCGAGAAGTTGTGGAAATGGATCAAGACGTACCAGTTCAATGCGCCCGAGGACCGCGCGTCGAACCTGTGGATACAGTTCTTCGAAGACATGACTGAGGAGGACAACCGGAACTCGTGGGCGCCGCTCGAGATGGCCCGCTACCTGATCGAGAAGAAAGAGGCGCTGGACCCCGATTGGAAACTGGATGCGGAGAAATGCATCGATTTCGCAATCCGCAACTTCGGCGACCCGCGACCCGGCGGCGTAATGCTGATGGGCGAACAGGACTCGGACCGGCGTGCGTGGGGCGGAGCATGCTCGAAACTGGGCGGCGTCGCGGCGATGTTTTACGCCGCGGGCGGCGGTGACAAATACAAGGAAATCGCGTACCGAAACCTGACGTGGGTGACGTATTTTATCCGCGAGGACGGCGTGCCGTGCGATCAAACCGGCGAGCCGCGCGTCCGCGAAGGCGGCTGGCAGGAAGATTGCCACACCGATGTCGTGCACAACTTCGTGGACGCCTGGAAAACAGGCGCGTTTCAGTAGACATTCGGCACAAGGCCATAATAGGCGCAATCAAAGATGGGGCTGAGACCGAAAAGATGTTTCGGTGGGGTCGCGCTCCCGCGCGACCGGGTGGTGGCGGAGGCGGTGCGGTGGAGGCCAAGTTCGGGTGATGGCGCCACGGTCGAGCAGGAGCTCGACCCCACCGCGTTGGCGCTTCTACGATGAGAGGACTTTAAGGATGAAGCTCATTGTGCGGGGGCATCTGCTCGACGAGACACAGGTGTCCGATGTTGTGGTGGATGCGGGGCATGTGGTGTCGATGGCGCAAGCTGGTCGCGGGCGCGCCGACATCGGCGGGCGCGACTCGATCATCGCCCCGACACTGTTCGACATCCAGGTGAACGGCGTGATGGGGATGGACCTGCAGAGTCCCGCGCTGCGTATCGAGGATGTTCGCGGCATCACGGACTATCTTGCGGGCTGGGGTGTGTCGCGGTTTGTGCCGACCGTCATGACGGGCGCGCCGGCCACGATGGCGAGGTCGTGCAGGGTCATTGCCCAGGCAATCGAGCAGGACCGGGAGGTAGCGCGGGCCGTGCCGGGGATTCATCTCGAGGGGCCGTGCATCTCGCCGGAGGACGGCCCGCGGGGCGCCCACGCGCGCCGGTACGTGGGCAAACCCGACCTGCGCGCGTTCGACAAGCTGTACGATGCCGCCGCCGGCCGCATCGTATATACGACGGTCGCGCCGGAATTGCCGGGCGCGGCCGAGTACATTCGCGCACTGACGGCGCGCGGCGTCGTGGTGTCGCTCGGGCATCATAATGCGACGGGCGAGCAGATCGCGCGCGCGGTCGACGCGGGCGCGCGGATGTGCACGCACCTCGGCAACGGGCTCGCCTCGATGATCCACCGCCACACCAACCCCCTGTGGCCGCAACTGGCCGACGACCGGCTGGCCGCATCACTCCTCCCCGATTTGCAGCACCTGCCCGCGCCGATGCTGAAGACGTTCATCCGCGCAAAAGGCCCGCGCAACATCGTGCTGGCGTCCGACTGTGTTCACATCGCGGGGCAGCCGCCAGGCAGGTACATGCTGGGCGAGATGGCCGTGGAACTGCTGCCGAGCGGCCGGATCTGCCTGAGCGGCACCGACCTGCTCGGGGGAAGTTCGCTCACGCTGCTGCAGGGTGTCGTCAACGCCGCGCAGACCGGCGCCATGACGATGGCGCAAGCGTTCGCAAGCGCATCGGACGTGTCCGCGCGCGTGCTCCGGTTGAAGAACCGCAGTCGTATGCCCGAGCCGGGGAAGAAGGCCGACTTCCTGGTGTTCAGGTTGGAAGAAGGCAGGGCCGTGCCGCAGGCGGTGTTTGTCAGGGGGAAGTTGGCGTAGGAAAGAACATAGGACGGATCAGACGGATCGGACGGATCGGGACCGATCGGACCGATCGGACCGATCAGACCTATAGCAAGGCGGACAAGACTTCCTCCGCTGTTGGAAAACCTTCTTTCCCTTGGATGACGCGAACATTCTCGCCTCTTGGCGCCCAGACGGCGGGGTTGGTCGGGCCGAATATGGCGAGGGTGGGGCATCCCACGGCGGCGGCGAGGTGGGTGATACCGCTGTCGTTGCCGATGTAGAGGCGCGCGCGGGCGAGCGTCCTGCCGAGACTGGCCGGCAACATCGGGGGCAGCGACGGGCCCAGGCCCTGCATCTGCTCTTCGGCAGGCCCCGTGCACCAGACAATCCGGCGCCCGCGGCGGGTCAGTTCATCGGCCACGGCACGAAAATTATCCAAGGGCCAATTCTTCTGCCGGCCGCCGCTGCCCGGCTGAATGACCACATCGAGATCCGGCGTATCTTTGATGTCTTTAAACGACAGCCGCGGCGGGCCGGGGTCTTCGAGATCGAGGCAGTCGAGATAGTAGGCCGATGCGTGCCGCACCCAATCGGCGGGCGGCAGCCCCGGATAGGCGTGGATCTCCTCGATGCCGCAGCCGCACATTGCATCCAGCATGGCCGCATCCGGCCGGAGCCACGCGACACATCGGTCAAATTGGGCCAAAAACCCGCGCAGCCGGGGCGACGGTATCGAGAAAAGCGTGTCGAACTCGCACGCGCCCGCGTCATGGGCGGCGTCGGCCAGCCCGCCATCGACGGCTATTTGCAGCCGCTCCCGCTTGCCCAGCAGTTCAATAGGGCCGCTGCCGCGGAGCGCCGCCAATGAAGGGCAGGACAGCAGGAAGTCGCCGATGCCGCCCAGATGAATGACCAGCGTGCGCATCACGGGGAACGTTGCACCACTTCATAAATCACGACGCGCGACCGCGGATACGGGGCGAACTCCTTGATCAGGCGGAGGTCGTCGGGTGCGAGCTGCGGGTTGAGCAGCGGCGCCATACCGGGGGCCATCTGCGCCGTGTAACGCTCATCAACAACGACGTACCGCGCGCCCGCTTTTTTCGCCCTGGCCACGGCGCCCTCGAGCGAGTCGTTGAGGTCGGGGCCGGTGGACGGCATGCCGGCGTAATAGGCGATCTGGGGTTTGCGCGAGAAGATGAGTCCCGGCGCCAGATTGTTGTGCATCCACAATCCGGCCGTCTTATATTCGAGTGGTTTCACCGGCTGGCGGTGCATGTAGTCGGCCGCGAGCGCGAGCGCCACGCCGAAAACCATCAGCAAAACCAGCGACGCGGCCGGCGCAAGGTGCAGCAGCCTGCCAAACCGCAACCTGCGCGCACGACGCGCTACAACCACAATCCCAAGCGCCGACCACATCGACAGCGCAACCAAAACCGACATCTGATACCGCGGCTCCGGCGAGAGCACAAACAGGCTCAAAAACCACTGGCAGAACGCATAGAACAGAACAAAAAACTCGAGGCGCACGTCGCGCTTAAGCGGCGCACCGTCGGGACGCCCCCCGGCCGCGCTTCCCAGCGCCGCGCTTCTTAGCGCGCTTTGTGGGGGGTGTCCCTCTTTTCCCTCCTCCTCAGGCCGATTAAAAAAACCCGCGCCGATGAACAGCAGCAGCACCGGGCCAAGCATGACGGGCAGGACTTCCGTGACCGTCTTGACAGCCGTTTTGGCCATCTCGACGAATTCAAAGTCCATCAGGATTCTGTCGGCGCGATAGTTGATGGCCGCGTGGCCGGCAACCCGGCTCATATAGGCCGCGTACGCCCCGAGGAGCACGGCGCACACGGCCGCGTAGGGTAGAAGGCGCCACAGCTTTTTGCGCTCGCCGCGACCGAGCAACAACAGACCCGCAATTGGCGCCGCAGCCAGCAGAAATGTACCTTCCGGCCGCGTCAGGTGGAGCAGGAAAAACGCGAGCGCGGCCGCGGGAACGTACAAGCCGCCGCGGCGCAACCCCCTCGCCAGAAGCCATACCGACGTGAACCAGAGCGTGGCGGCCAGCATGTCCGGCCCGACGCGGTTCGAATAGTCGGCCAGCCACGGCCAAAGGGCGACGGCGAGCGCGCTGATGCGGGCAGGGCCGCGCCCGTGCATGTCGCGCGACACGGCGTAGACCGGCAAGACCAGACAAATGCCCGCCACAAACGACACAAAAATCCCGGCTGCTTCCCAATTAAGGATAAACAGGCCCGCCAGCGCCGTCAGCGCCGGGTACAAGACGGGGATTTTCGGGTCAAACCCGAAGAAATGGCCCATCGAAAGCTGCCGCGCCGACTCCAGATAGTGGATCGCATCGGCCGTATCAAGGACTTGCGGGGTGCCAAACACAAACGCCGCCCGCACAAGAAACGCCAGCACCATCAACATGGCGCAATCCCTGGCGGCGCCCAATCTGTTTTCCACGTTCGTTTCCACGGCTCAGATTCTACCCGTGCCTGCCGATTCAATCAACGGCGGCGTTGGCCCGAAATCATTTCGGGCCATGGAGTTTGTACATTTTCCACCCCCGTGAGATCCCGTTTTTCCAAAGGCCGCCTTGCGCACCAAAGGCCGCCTTGCACACCAAAAGGCCGCCGGGCGTACCAAGGCTGCCGGACGCATCAAAGGCTGCCGGACACATTCTTGAACCCGCGAAAGCGGGTGGCTCAGAATGTGGCCCAGGGTGACCGCAGGGAACCCTGGGATAGAGGCTCCCCCCCGTGATAGAAGTCCCCGAAGGGGCCGTCAGAACCTCGAAAGGATCGCGAAATGCCGCATTCGTACCACAACCTTCTTTATCGCATGCTCCACTCAAGGAATAAAAGCCGCCCTTGGATTGACGCGAAAGTAGACGCGCGTCTCCCGTACCCCCGGCCACGGCACCGGCCAATAGCGGACCTATTCTTCACAGCCCACGGTGAAACAAACAGCCGTCGCGTGCATTCCGGCCTTTGTTCATGGCCTCTGTCGGAAACTGGGGATCACCGAGTCATGAGACCGGAAACCTGTGAGAGCGTTAAGAACTTGTTTGGCAATATCGTCATCGACACAGCCATTTGCCAACATAACTACGCCGATAGCGTGCTCTTTTGAAAAGGCCAAATAAGAATGGAACCCCTTTGTAGCCCCACTATGCCAGTACACTGGATCTTTGTACCTCGCATCCTTAATCATCAGGCACAGTCCAATCCTGGAGTTCTCGATGGTTGTCTCTGCAATGGGTCCCTGCATTCTCGTGAGGTCGTTCCCTGCCGGACCCTTCGGCGCCGCGATATTTGCCTTGATGTAGCGCAGCATGTCTTTTACCGTTGAGCGTAATCCCGCAGCGCCCTCGTATACATTGGTACATGCGTTTGCATCCGCGCGAATCACGAGAGAAAGAGGCCCGAATCGTAGCGGGCCCAAATATCCCTGAGCTGTACGGTTGCCTCCTTCAGCAACCTGCACGTGCGTATCCTGCATGCCAATAGGCTCACAGATGAACTGTCTGACCATTTCTTCGTAATTCATGTTGACTTTTCGGGCCAAAGCGAATCCTAGCAGGCCAACTCCAAAATTGGAATAGCGGAAAGATATAGCTCGAGATCTGAAGCCCGCAAGATATGCTCGCGATTCTGCATCCGTGAGATAACTGTAGCTGATGCCTGGTTCCTTCATGGACAGAAAAGCTTTCAACGTGTGGCGAAGCAGTTCTCCAAAGTTTGGCAACCCGGAATGGTGCGTCGCGAGAGCCTTGAGCGTGATCTGATTGTCGGGTATTTTCCAGTCTGACAGGAGTGATGACAATGGGTCGTCAAGGGCGACAAGTTTCTGCTCAACGCAGTGTGCAAGCGCATGGCCCGTGAACACTTTTGTTATGGAGCCGATTTCAAAAAGGGTACCCGCATCAGGCGTTACATCGCTTTCGATAGCAACGTGGCCAGCACTGAAAACAAATGTGCGGTTCTTGTAAACAGCCCCCATGCAAATTCCTACAGGAGTAGATTGTACTTTATGACTCTTAAAGAACGCGCGGGTTATTCTGTCGAGCTTCTTAACAACGGCTGCATCCTCAGGCGAACCATCCTGATCCAGTAAGTGCCATTGATGAAGTTCTGGGTCGTAGAACGGATGGGACTCAATGTGCAGAACAGGGTGTACCTGGATAAGCCACAGAGATGTGAACAGAACATACGTACAACCAAGTGCGAGTCGGAAGGCCAGCCGCCACCATGATTCAGTGCGCAGGCAGTTTTGCCGAGCCAACTTGGGCCATAGTCCTCTTAGGGCACTCCAGACTATGCGCACGCTCAGAATCAAGAACAGTAGCGAAAAGAGGGAAAACAAGGCTTTAACATAGAAGTGCCCCATTGGAACTTCAGCCTCCACGTCAGAGTTATCGATTCATCTTCTTATACATGCACCAAAAATACAAGACAGGAAGTAGACGGCCAGGCGCGCGAAGCCTCTGCGGCCCCATTCGGGGACTTCTTTGATCGGGGCAGCCCCTGTCCCAGGGTTCCCTTCGGTCACCCTGGGCCACATTCTAAATCACCCGCTACGCGGGTTATAGACCAACCGTCGGGAAGGGCCGCTCCCAACGATAATGTATAAATTCCAGGGCCCGAAATCATTTCGGGCCTACATTTCGGGCCTACATGCGTTGACAACCCCCATACCCTGTGTTAAGGTGCTTTTATTAGTGGACTTGCCCGGTTTCTGGGGACGCGGCTGGGGTGGAAAAATGACCGTTGATGATGTTGTTGCTCTGGGGTGGAACGCCCTGCTCGTTACCCTCCTGATGGCGGCGCCGATGTTGCTTTCCGGGCTGATGGTGGGGCTCGCGGTCAGCATTTTGCAGTCGGTGACGCAGGTCCAGGAGATGACGCTGGCGTTCGTGCCGAAAATCGTGGCCGTAATGCTGGCGTTCATTCTTTTCCTGCCGTGGATCATGGCCACCCTGCTCAACTTCGTCCAGCCGTTGTTCGGCAATTTCGACATGCTGGTCAGATAATCCGGACTTATGCTGTGGAACCATTTACCGTATTCGAGGTGGAAGTTTTTAAAGTCTTCCTGCTCGTAATGGTCCGGATCAGCGGGTTTGTGGTTTCGGCGCCCGTCTTCGGTTCCAGAAACTTCCCCATCGTCGCCAAAATATGTTTTACGGCGCTGGTCGCGGCCATCCTTACACCGAGCATCCAGAGCCTGGGGCAAACCCTTCCAAGCGAGCCGGTGGCGCTGGCGGTGCTGGGCGTGGGCGAGCTCATGATTGGCCTGATGCTGGGATTTGTGATGACGCTCGTATTCGCCGCAATCCAGGTCGGCGGCCAAATCATGGACATGCAGTCCGGGTTCAGCATGATCAACGTGTTCAACCCCGCCATGGAAACCCAGGTGCCCGTGTTCGGCTTTTTCCTGTTCATTCTGGCGGTCCTGTTCCTGCTGGTTACCAACGGGCATCACGTCATGATCCGCGCGCTGGTTTCGACCTTTGATCAGATCCCGCTGGGCGGGTTTGTATTGCGGCCCGAACTGTTCTGGGAAATCACCCGGTGGGGCCGGGTGATGTTTTACGACGGGCTGCTGATAGCGGCGCCCGTGGCAGCGGCCCTGTTTGTGGCGTATCTGGCGATGGGCCTGATAGGCCGGGTGGTCCCGCAGATCCAGTTGTTCGTGGTTGGATTCCCGCTGACGATCGCGGTGGGCTTGTTCGTGATGGCGATCTCGGTCCACATGTACCTGATGACGCTCGAAGGCATGTTCCATGATATGTTCGAAGGCGTCGCATCCATGATTAGAGCCATTTAGACATGCCTGAGCAACCCGGCGGAGATAAAACTTTACCGGCATCGCCGCTCAAGCGGCAGCGCGCGCGCGAGGACGGGAAGGTTGCAAAAAGCCAGGACCTCGTGTCGGCGGGGGCGCTCCTGGCGGCGTTGCTCGCGCTGCGGCTGCTGGGCCCGGCGTCGTTTGACCGCCTGATCGGGGTGATGTACTACTACCTCGGGTCGTTTCCCGAAAAATTCCAGGACCTGGAAGCCCCCCAGCGGTTCGCAATAGAACTGCTTTGGGTAGCCGCGCCGATCGTGCTGCCGTTCATGCTCGTGATGATGCTGGCCGGCGTCCTGCTCAACGTCATGCAAGTCGGCATCCTGTTTACGGCCAAACCGCTGACCCCCAAGCTGGACAAACTGAACCCGATCAATGGGCTTGCGAACCTGTTTACGCTCCGCTCGTTCGTCGAGTTGATCAAATCCATCTTGAAAGTCACGCTCGCTGTGTGGATCGTGTGGCTGACCGTGAAAACCCGGCGGGAACAGTTTGTAAACCTTATGGCCGCAACCCCGGAAGCCTTACCGACTGCTGTTGGCGGGATGATCGTCACGATTTGGTGGCGGGTGGCGGCGGCGATGCTCGTGCTGGGCCTGCTGGACTACGGATTCCAACGCTGGCAGTACGAGCGCGACCTGAGGATGACCACGCAGGAAGCCCGCGAAGAACTCCGCGAATTCGAAGGCGACCCCCGGATCCGCCAGCGGGTCCGCCAGATCCAGCGGCAGATGGCGATGCAGCGCATGATGGGCGAAGTGCCGCGGGCCGACGTCGTCATCACCAACCCCACGCAATTCGCCGTCGCGCTCCGGTATGACGCCGCCACCATGCGGGCGCCGGTGGTCGTCGCCAAAGGCGCCCGAATCCTCGCCGAACGCATCCGCACGATTGCCGTGGAAAACGACGTGCCGATTGTCCGGAAACCGGAGCTGGCGCGCACCCTCTACCGGACGATTGACGTCAACCAGCCCGTGCCCGAGGACCTGTTCCGGGCGGTGGCGGAAGTGCTGGCGTACGTGTACCAGATCGACAGGCGCGAGCAGAAAATACGGGAGCGCCGCGAGAATTGGAACTCGTCCCCCGCGCGGGCATAATATCCGGCGTAAGCATCTAGGAGAAACCGGGGAGTCATAAATGGCCTTGCCGGCAACAGAGACCCAGCCGCAGCGGTGGTCCCTGGCTCAAAACCAGGATATCGCCCTGGCCGTCTGCGTGATCGGCATTCTGGTCGTCCTCATCATCCCGGTCCACTGGCGCATACTCGACGTTCTGCTGACGCTGAACATTTCGGTGTCCGTGGTGGTTTTGCTCGCGACAATTTATCTTCAGCGCCCGGTCGAGTTTGCCGTTTTCCCCTCGCTTCTGCTCATCCTGACCTTGTTTCGCCTGAGCCTCAACGTGGCCTCGACGCGCCTGATCCTGTCGGACGGGTTCGCGGGCAGCGTGATCGCCTCGTTCGGCAACTTCGTGACGCGCGGCAATATCGTGGTGGGATTCGTGATCTTCGCCATCCTCATCATCATTCAGTTTGTGGTGATCACGCGGGGCGCGCAACGCATCTCCGAAGTCGCCGCCAGGTTCACGCTCGATGCCATGCCCGGCAAACAAATGGGCGTCGACGCCGACCTCAACGCTGGGCTCATTACCGAAGCCCAAGCCAGGGTGCGCCGCCACGACATCGAGCGCGAGGCCGATTTCTACGGCGCCATGGACGGCGCCACCAAGTTCGTCCGGGGTGACGCAATCGCCGGCATCATCATCACGATCGTCAACATCCTCGGCGGGTTCATCATCGGTATCGCCATGCAGGGGCGGTCGCTCATGGATGCGCTGAGCCTGTACACGAAACTGTCGATCGGCGACGGGCTGGTGACACAGATCCCGGCGCTGATCGTGTCGACGGCGGCGGGCCTGATCGTCACCCGGACCGCCACCGACCAGAACATGGGCATCGATTTTACCCGGCAACTCACCCGTTATCCGCGGGCGCTGATGGTGGCGGCCGCCATGCTGGGGGTGTTCGGCGTGGTGCCCGACATGCCCCGGTCGTTCCTGGTCGTTGGCGCGCTAGTGGCGTTCGTGGCGTACAGCGCGCAGATGTCGCTCAATCAGCAGACAGCCGCCGCCCGCGCGGAGGCCGCCGCCGAAAAAGAAGCCGCCGTCAAAGAGGCCCCGCAAAAAACCGAAGACCTGCTCGCCGTCGATCCCCTCAAGATCGAACTCGGCTACGCGCTGGTTCCCATGGCGGACGCACGCCAGGGCGGCGACCTCCTCACGCGCATCCAGATCATCCGACAGCAGGTGGCGGCCAAGATGGGTTTCATCGTGCCCGTGATCAGGATCATCGACAACATGCGCCTGCGGCCCAATCAGTATTGCGTCCGATTGCGCGAGGCGCTCATCGCCACCTACGAAATCATCCCGGATCATTTCCTCGCCATGAACCCGGGCCTCGTCGAAGAGGAAATCAAGGGAATACCAACCAAAGAGCCCGCGTTCGGGCTCCCGGCGGTCTGGGTTTCTGCGGGTGACAGGGACCGCGCGCAACGGCTGGGTTACACCATCGTGGAGCCGTCGGCCGTGCTGGCCACGCACCTGACGGAGCTCATCCTCGGCCACGCAGACGAACTGCTGTCGCGCGAGGACGTGCAGGGGCTCGTCAAGCATGTCCGGGAGAAGGCGCCGAGCGTGGTAGACGAACTGCTGCCGAACATCCTGACGCTGGGCGAGCTCCAGAAAGTGCTCCATACGTTGCTGCGCGAGCGCGTCTCTATCCGCAACCTGGAAGCCATACTCGAAACGCTCGCCGATTATGCGCCGCGCACGCGGGACGTCGAGTTGCTCGCCGAATATTGCCGCCACCGCCTGGCGCGGGAGATTTGTCACGCCTACACCGACGAGCAGGGCGTGCTGCACGTGATCACGCTCGCGCCCGCGATCGAGAAAGAAATCCTCGACGCGCTCCAGAACTCGGAATCGGGCGCGTACGTGCCCCTGGATCCGCGGCGCGCCGACGTGATCGCGCTCAACGCCGTCCAGGCGGTCCAGCCACTGGTTCTGATGGGGCACGAGCCGGTCGTGCTGACGTCGGCGGCCGCGCGGAGGTACGTGAAGCGGATTCTCGAACGGCAGCAGCCCAAGATCGTGGTGCTGTCATACAATGAGATCGATCCTTCGGTGCAGTTGGAAAGCGAAGGCCAAGTGAGCGCATAACATGTCAAACACTTTCCACAAATTCAAAGCCGAAACGTTCGACGAAGCCTACCAGCAAATGGTGCGGGCACTCGGGAAAGACGCCGTCGTCGTGAACACCACCGAAGTCACTGAAGGCGGGTTGTTCGGCTTCCTCGGCAACAAAATGATCGAGCTGACGGCATCGGTGCCGGGTCCCGCCGCCCCGCGTCGTCCGAGCCTGCCCGAAAAAAAGTACCAGGAGGCGGCGTCCGTGGGTTCCGATGAAGCGGTGCAGGACACCGTGGCGTATTTTCGCCGGATTGTCGCCGACGCCCAGGCGCGGATTGCCCGCAACGCGGCGCAGAGCCAGAAGGGTGATGAACCCAACGCGCCGATTCCAGACCCCAAAACGCCCATTCTCCCCACGAAAGCCGCCGCACCTGTCGTGCAGGACTTCAACGCCGTTCAACGCGAACTTCGCGAGATGCGCGAGATGCTCCAGATCCTGGTTTCCGAGAATCCGGCATCCGGCATGCCGCCCGAGTTCGCCGAATGTTACCGCCGTCTGATCGAGCACGGCGTGTGTCGCAAACTGGCGGGCGGGCTCGTCTCGTCCGTCGTTGCCGGCAGCGACCTCAACATCATTCGGCACCCGCGCGTGTTCTACGAGCGCCTGAAAATGGAGATGCAGAAACTCCTGTGCGTCACGGGCGGCATCAAGGTCGTAAAAGGCCAGAGACGCGTCGTTGCACTCGTGGGCGCGACCGGCGTCGGCAAGACCACAAACCTGGCAAAACTGGCGGCCATCTTTGCGGTCGAACGCCGTGCCCGCGTCGCGTTGGTCACGACGGACACCTATCGCGTGGCCGCTCCCGAACAGCTCCATGTCTACGCCAATATCGTTGGACTGCCCATGCAGGTCACGCATTCCGGCGAAGAACTCGTGAAAGCCCTCAACCTCTACCAGAACTACGATCTCGTCCTGATTGACACCGCCGGCGGCAGCCAATTCAATCAGAAAAAAATCGAGGAACTACACCTCAACCTTAAGGCGGTTCACCTGGACGACGTTATCCTGGTGCTCAGTGCCAACACCCAACTGGAAGAACTGCGCAGCGCCATGGAGAGCTTTGGGCGGCTCAGCCCCACCGAGATTCTCTTCTCCAAGCTTGACGAAACCCGCAGGTTTGGCGTTCTTTTCACGGCCGCTGTCGAAAGCGGGCTGCCCGTGGGCTATCTCAGCATCGGCCAGAACGTCCCCGACGACATCGAATTGGCCAGCGTCCGCACCATCACCCGGCTGCTCATTAACGAGGGAGGAAGTCTGTTTGGATCAGGCGCAAAATCTTCGGGAACTGGTTAAGAAAAGCCAGAACATGGCGCGCGTCCTCGCCGTCACCAGCGGCAAAGGCGGTGTCGGCAAGACCAGCACCAGCGTCAACCTGGCCATTGCGCTGGCTTCCCACAAAAAGCGGGCGATCGTGCTCGATGCCGACCTCGGCCTCGCCAACGTCGAGGTCCTGATGGGCCTCAACTCGATGTACAACCTCCAGCACGTGATCGACGGCGAGAAAACCATCATGCAGATCCTCGTCCAGGGGCCCGGCGGGATTGAAGTGGTGCCCGGTACGTCCGGCCTGGCCAAGCTGGCCGATCTGTCCGCCGCCGCCCGCCAAAATGTCTTGAAGGGTCTCAAAGACCTCCAGGAACAGACCGACTTCATCATCATCGACACGATGGCAGGCATTGGCCAGAATGCCATCTCGTTTGCCGCCGCCGCCGACGAAGTCCTCGTGGTAACCACCCCCGAACCTTCCGCCATCGTCGACGCCTACGCCACCATAAAGACCATCCACGGCATGCGGGAAGACGCCGTGTTCCGGCTGATTGTGAACATGGTGGCGAGTTCGCAGCAGGCGCTCGCCGTCACCACCAACCTGACGCGCGTGGCCCAGCAATATCTCGGCCTGCGGCTGTCGTACCTCGGCCACATCCTGCGCGACCCCCACGTCGCCCAAGGCGTCATGCAGACCCACCCCTTCATCCTGCGCTTCCCCAACGCGCCCGCCACCAAATGCGTCCACGACCTCGCCACAAAGCTCATCCAGCAGAAAACCGAAAACAAAGACGGACGCGCAGGCTTCTTCCGCCGCTTCGCACAAACCATCGGCATCGCCGGGTAGGAGGCAGGTCTGGAGGAAAAGAAGATCCGACGGATCGGACAGATGTTTGTTTAGCCACGACTTTTCACAGTCAGCCTAACCTCCGCCGCGCCGATAGGATCGTGTTTTTCATGAGCATCACGATCGTCATCGGCCCGACGCCGCCCGGCACCGGCGTGATGGCTTCAACCTTGGCCTTGACCTCCTCGAAATCCACGTCGCCCACGAGCCGGTATCCGGATTTCTTGCTCGCGTCCTCGACGCGGTTGACACCCACGTCGATGACGACCGCCCCTTCCTTCACCATGTCGGCCTTGACAAACCGCGGCACACCGATCGCCGCAATCAGAATCTCGCCCTGCTGTGTGATCGACGGCAGATCCCGCGTGCGCGAGTGGCAAACCGTCACGGTGGCGTTCGCCCCTTGCGCTTTCTGCATCAGGATAGCCGCCAGCGGTTTTCCAACAATATTCGAACGCCCCACGATGACCACGTGCCGGCCGTCGGGGTTGTAGCCGCTCCGGATCAGCAGTTGCTGGCAACCCGCCGGCGTGCAGGGGAGGAAGCCCGGCTCCCCACTCAGCATTTTGCCCACGTTCACCGGGTGAAATCCGTCCACGTCCTTGTTCGGGTCGATCGCCAGCAGCACCTGGTGGGTGTCGATCTGTTTGGGCAGCGGCAACTGCACCAGTATCCCATGGACCCGGCTGTCGGCGTTCAGCTCGGCGATCAAGCCCAGCAGCCGGTCTTGCGTGCAGTCCGCCGGCAGGTCGTGCGAGAACGACGCCAAGCCCAGGTCCACGCAGCTTTTGTTTTTACGCCGGACGTAAACCTGGCTTGCCGCGTCTTCGCCCACGAGCACCACGGCCAGACCCGGCGTCACCCCACGCGCAACCAACTCTTGGACCTCCCGCCGCAGGTCTTGCCGGATTTCGCCGGCTATTTTCGCGCCATCAATGATTTTGGCTGTCTTTTCCACGTGGATTGCTCCGGTTTTTGGCCACGCTGGCCAGATGCCTGCATTACAGCAAGCCCAATCTTACCCAAGAGGCATAAAACGAAGCAAAAATCCCTTGCCACGGGCCTGTTGTGGGAACACCGGCCGCCTGATACAATCAAGTTTAACCGATGCCGTCTTGGCGGCTCACTGGAAAGACGGATCCATGTCCAGTTCTCATTATGCGCCTCTACCGTGCAGCGCGAGCCGGTGCGGGAAATTCGCACTCTCCGGCGCCGCCTATTGCTGGGCTCACATCGAGAACAAGGGCCAATTCCTCGACTCGCTGAACCTGAGCGCCATGGTGGATGCCTGGCTCGCCGAGATCGACCTGTCCGGCCGCGACCTGTCCAACGCCAACTTCGTGCGCGCACGGCTTTCCGGCGCAAACTTTGCCGGCGCCAACCTCTCCGGGGCCGATCTGCGCCGCGCGTTCCTCGACGGGGCCAATCTCCGGGAAACCAACCTGCGCAGGGCCAACCTGGAACTCGCCGTGCTCGGCGGGGCTGACGCGTCTGGCGCGGATTTTACCGGCGCGGATCTGCGGCGTTCCAACCTCGTCGGCACAAAAGCCCACGGCGCCGACTTCTCGCAAGCCGACCTTTATTATGCGCGGCCGGGCAACGCCGACTTGCGGGCCTCCTCGTTTCGAGGCGCCACCATCGAGAGGACCATCTTCCGCCGCGCCAACCTGGCCGACACCGATTTTACCGCCGCCCACGGAACCCCCAACTTCGAGAACGCAACCATGCAGGGAATGAAACGATGATCTTTCAGTCGTTCCTGCTCGACATCAACGAGTCCAACTGCTACCTGGTAGCCTCCGAAATGACCCGCGACGCCATCCTCGTCGACGCCGGCGATTTCGACAGCCGAATCCACGATTACATCGAAGAAAACAACCTCAACCTCGAAGGCGTGTTCATTACGCACGACCACTACGATCACACCAGCGGCCTCACCGGTCTCATGCGCCAATACCAAGTCAAAGTCTGGTCGGCATCCGGGAACGCAGGAAAAACCGCCGGCCGCCGAGTGGCCCACGGCCACGAAATCGCCGTCGGCGAGCTTAAAGGAACCGTCCTGGCCACCCCCGGCCACACGTTTGACAGCATCAGCCTCGCGTTTCCCGGCGTCGTATTCACGGGCGACGCGCTCTTCTCGGGCTCCGTCGGCGGCACCAGCTCATCCGACGCCGCACGCCACCAGATAAAAGCCATCCGCCAGCACATCTTCACCCTTCCCGCCGATTGCGAAATCTACCCCGGCCACGGCCCCGCATCCACCGTCGCCATCGAAAAACAATTCAACCCCTTCTTCGCCTGAGACCCATTAGATCATTTTCGTCTTGAAATGCAGCTTTAACGTAGACGCGGCATCCTTGCCGCGTTCTTGCGTCTCGGCTTTCAAGAACAAGAGGCTGGAAGCCTCTTCTACACCCTCTGGTTTTCATTACGCGGCTTGAGCGCACGGGGCATCTCAACCTTAAAATGATCTGGCCACAAAGAAGCAAAGCAAATCTTTTTCCTTGTGATCTTTGTGCTCTTTGTGGCTGGAAAGTCAGCTCAGTAAGCCTTGGATGATGATATCCACCGCTTCGTCTTCAGTGAGCCCGCGCGACTGCAGCGTTTGCAGTTGTTTTGAATCGACGCTGCCGATCGCGGCCTCGTGGGTGACGTGCGCCAGCGGGTGGTTCACCTCGACGACCGGCACCGCTTTCGCCACGGCGTTGCCCTGGACTATTTCCTTGCAGTCGACGTGCCCGCGGGCGTATGCGGCCGACGCCCGCAGCGTGTTAAACACTTCGGCCTGGGCGTCGTCACGCAACGCGATGTACGATTTCAGCACGGCCCGCGCATACTCCCCCTCGAGCAGGGCTGTCTCATGGATTTTTATCACGTCATTCTTGCTGCCGCTGATCCGCGCCACCATCTCCACCACGCCGTGCGCCAGGCACGTGGTCTCATAATCAATATCGATCCGGCCAACGCGCCCTTTGATCAGCTCGAACTCCGTCCGAAACCGCCCTTCTTCCTCGACCCTCACCTTCGCCTTTGGCAGCACCAGCACCCCGCCATGCGGGCCGTGCACGTGCCGCTCAAAATACGAGTAGCTTGCTCCTGCGCCCACGGTGATCTCCGCGTCCATCCGGTGGACCACGTCCACCGCGTTCGGGAACGAGCAGTGCGCAATCACCGACGCCTGGCTTCCCGCTTGCGCCCGAATGTCGAGCACGATGTTTTGCACCCCGGTCTCCGGCAGCATCCCAAAACAGATATGGACCGGATTCGCTATTTTCGCGCCTTCCCGGAAAGTGATTCGAGCGCGGATACCTTCGGCCTGTTCTTCGACCTCGACCTCGAGCCCGGGCACCAGGTGGGACCCCAACACCTGGTTGTGATGCACCTCGATCCGGGCCACGTCGTCGCCCGTCGGATGACCCCCAATCGACGCCAGCAGTTTCTCCAGCAGTTCGGCTTTGCTCACATCAACTCCTCCGCCACCGGGACATTCATGTGATCGCAGGGCAGGCACTTGTTTTCAAAATATCCGGCGATTCTGCCCACCTCGCCTTTATCGATTACCTTGCCGCAACACATCAAAAATGCATGCTCGGACTGGCGCAGCACCGCCAGGCTGTGCGTGATCTGGATCACCGTGGCCCCGTTGGCTTTCAGCGTCTGGTTGGCCTCGAAGATCTTCTCGAGCGCCTCGACGTCGATGCCCGAGTCCGGCTCGTCCATCAACACCAGCTTCGGTTCCATCGCCAGGATCGACGCCAGCTCGATGCGTTTGCGCTCGCCGCCGCTCAGCGTCTTGTCGACGGCGCGAGCGAGGTATTTGGCGGGATCCAGCCCAACCTGGTCCAAGGCCGCCTTAATCCGCGTATTGCCCTTGTCTTTTGCGCCGGCCCGAATAAACTGGCGCACCGTCAGCCCCTCGAAGCGCGCCGGTTCCTGCCAGGCCATCGTGATTCCAAGCCGCGCACGCTCGTCCACCGACAGGCCTGTTATGGACGCCCCCTCGAACAGGATGTCGCCTTCGATACGCCGGAAGCCCGCGAGCCCGATGATGGTGCTGGCAAGCGTCGATTTGCCGGCACCGTTCGGGCCGATCAGCGCATGGATCCGGTTTGGCCAGATATCGAGCGTGATCCCGTTGAGGATTCGGCGTCCCCCGAGTTCCAAACTCAGATTCCGTAGCTCCAGGATGTTCATTTCTGTTAATCCTAATCCGCCCGCTTCACTTCTACCGCATTGCCTGTCCGCGCCGACTGATATAATGCGTCTATCACGGCCATGTTTCTAATCGCATCTTCAGCCGGCCACCGCAGCGGCTCGCCCTTTCGCAGTGCGCGCGCAAAATCTTCCACCTCGAGCCGGTACGTGTTCACGCCCGGCGTAACGATTCTTTCTTCTTTGCCGCCGCGGCACAGCACCACTTCCGCGTCGGCTTCCCCGGGGATCCATGCATTTTCCAGCACGATCGCGCCGTCAGTCCCGGCAATTTCAACCCGGCACCGTTCGCTGGCCTCGATGCTGCACTCGAAATGGGCCAGCGGCCCGTTCTCGAACTCGAGCGCGCCCACCATCGAATCGTCCACCGTTGTCCGCCGCTCGAATGCGAAGACTCGGGAAGGTTCGGCCTTCGCAATCATCCTCGAGAGATTCACGCAGTAGCAGCCCACGTCCATCAGCGAACCGCCCGCCAACTCGCGCGATGCCGGGATTTCGCTGCGGTCCTCCAAAAAAAACGTAAATGCGCTGTTGATCGTGACCACCCGGCCTATCGCGCCCGACTCGATCAGCCCAAACACCCGCTCGTACATCGGGTGGAACCGGTACATGAAGGCTTCCGCCAGCAGCATGCCCGTGCGCCGCGATGCAGACACCATCTCGCCCGCCTCCGCCGCGGAAACCGCAACCGGTTTTTCGCACAGCACCGGCTTGCCCGCATCGAGCGCGCGGATCGTCCACTCCGCGTGCAGGCTGTTGGGCAGCGGGACATAAACCGCCTCAACCTCCGGCGATTGCAGCAACTCGTCGTATGAGCCAAATGCCTGCGCGATACCGTGTTCCTTGGCAAACTGGACGGCCCGCGCCCGATTTCGGCTTGCCACGGCGCTGACAACGCTGCCACGGCTCTGCCCAATCCCGCGGACAATCTGCCGCGCAATCCGCGCCGTACCCAGTATGCCCCACCGAACTGGCTGTTCCATCCCGATTCCCTTCCGCAACGGCGGGTGCGACCCGGCCGCCTATTCGGCGATGCGCGCCGTCTTGACGTAATCCAGCCGAGGGAACGTCCGCTCGAGGTACGAGTTGCCTTCCGCCGTGATCCGCCCTTGATTCGGCATCTCCCTGTACTCCGAGTTGATCTTCTTCACGACGTCGAAACCCTCCACCACCTTGCCGAACGGCGAAAAGCCCAGAGGGTCAAGCCGGGCGTTGTTCTCGAGGTTGATGAAAAGCTGCGCAGTTCGCGTGTTTGGCCCGCCGGTTGCATACGTGATCGTCCCGGGAGCGTTGGTCTCCTTGACCGGATCGTCTTTAATCCGCTTCTTTTCCCACTCGGCCGCCACCTTCGGATCGCCGTTAAGCCCGAATTGCACCACAAAACCCGGCAGCACACGGAAAAACCGGTTGCCGTCGTAATAGTTCGCTTTCACCAGTTCTTCAAACCGTTGCGCACCAATCGGCGCCCAATCCCGGTGGACTTCAACGACAAAATCCCCGCCGCTGGTCTCGAACTTCACTTTGAACACGTTCGCGTCCGGTTTGGTATCGGATGGAGCGGGTTCTTTCACGGACTTCTCCTTTTCCCCGCCAGATGCGGCGGCCTCCGCGTTGCTGTCCAGTTGTTTTTGCACTTCCTTCGCCTTCTCGAGCCGGTCAGCGGTCAGCCGATCCGGCTGAAAATGGTTCAGCACCAGCAGCCCCGCCACCACTACCACCACACCCACGGCAACTTGTATCAATTTCTTCATTGCGCACTCTCCACATTCACGGAAACCCGTCTTGATAAAGCTCAATCATACCTGCCGCAGCCTCCCGCTTGCAACGCGAGCCCCTCGTTGCACTCAGCTTCACCGGGGTGGGTGACCCGCCTGTTGGCTACTGCACTTTCACTATCAAGACGCGCATAGGGCCTCTTCATGGTTCACCAACAAATCCTGTCAATCCTGTTATCCCGTCCAACTTAGAAGCCAAAAAGTCAGACAGGATAACAGGATTTACAGGATTGACTTCCGAAAACGCCGGGCGTCCCCGCCATACGAACGGAACTGCGCTGTAGGCACAGAACTACGCGCCAGACGCAGAACTGCCCTCTCCGCGCAGGCCCGCGCTGTAGGCGCGGAACGCAATAGGCCGGGGCAACGCCCCATAAGCGCTAACATAAGGCGAGTCCGCTCTCGCGCACTACGTTTTAGCCCGCTTGAGCGGGCTCCTCTTTGCACCCGTCTTTAGACGGGGTGACCATAGCTTAACTCTTCTCGACAGCGCGCTTTAGCGCGACTTCAAAACGGCTTCAGCAACAACTCTCAGTATCAGGCAAGAGCACTGTTAAGGCGCTTAAGTTAGCGCATATGGAGCAACGCACCGGTGATACGACCCAACAATAAAGCCACCACGCTGAAAGCGTGACAGGATCCTCACCTTTTCAGTTTGCATTGCCCCGACGCCGGTACTACACTAGCCGACCGAGGGGAGTACTAACAGCGCCGACGTTGTACGCGCCACCGCGCGCCAACAACCCGCCCGCGCCGTAAACGCGCACGGCGATGCAAACGGCCGCAACCAAAACGGAGCTGGATCTCGTGCCCGACTATTCATCCAAGGAGATCGCGGACCGAGTCGCCCAAGCCGCACGCGGCGGCTGGGAAAACTTAGATCTGATGCAGTGTCAGGTCCAAGTCGCGGACCTCCGCAAGCTCCTGGACGAACCCGGCATCGAACAGCTTCAGTCGCTGGACCTCGACAGCAACCGGCTCTCGACGCTTCCCACGGAGATCGGCCGGCTCACCGCTCTGACATGGTTCGATCTCCGCAACAACCAACTCTCGACGCTTCCGCCGGAGATCGGACGGCTCACCGCTCTGACGAGGCTGTGGCTCTCCAACAACCGGCTCTCGACGCTTCCCACGGAGATCGGCCGGCTCACCGCCCTGACATCGCTGTGGCTCAACGACAACCAACTCTCGACGCTTCCGGCGGAGATCGGCCGGCTCACGGCCCTGACAGAACTGTACCTCCACAACAACCAACTCTCGACGCTTCCCGCGGAGATCGCCCGGCTCACCGCCCTGACAACGCTGTGGCTCAACGGCAACCAACTGTCGACGCTTCCGGCGGAGATCGGCCGGCTCACCGCCCTGACGGCGCTGTGGCTCTACAACAACCAACTCTCGACGCTTCCGGCGGAGATCGGCCGGCTCACCGCCCTTGAGCGGCTCTTCCTGCACGGCAACGACGCCCTCGCGATACCGCCGGAAATTCTCGGCCCCACGTGGAACGAGGTCGGACCTGGCAAGAAGCCGGCAGCGCCGTCGGCGATTCTCGATTATTACTTCCGGACGCGGGCCGCGGCGGGCACGCGCGCCTTGAACGAGGTAAAGGTGATCCTGGTAGGCCAGGGGGCCGTGGGTAAGACGTCGCTCGTGAAGCAGATCGTTCATAACACGTTCAATAAGCGGGAACGAAAAACCAAGGGCATATACATCGAGAAGGCGTGGAGCGTCCCGGGGAAGAAGAAGGGGGAGAAGGTGCAGGTGAATTTCTGGGATTTCGGCGGCCAGGAGATCATGCATGCCACCCACCAGTTTTTCCTTACAAAACGTACGGTTTATCTGCTGGTGGTCGATGCCCGGAAAGGCGAAAACGAGAGCAACATCCACTATTGGCTGAAGATCATCCGGAGTTTCGGCGGCGAGTCGCCGGTGCTGGTGATCACCAACAAGTGCGACGCCCATCATCTCGAACTGAACGAAACCCGGCTCAAGAAGGACTATCCGAACATCCGCGGATTCTACCGGACTTCCTGCGAGACCGGCGACGGCATAAAAGAACTCAAAGCGGCTATCGAGAAACAGATCCAGGGTCCGGCGATGCGTTACGTGTTCGACTTGCTCCCGAAGGATTACTTCACGGTGAAGGAAAAACTCGAGACGCTGGCCGAGCAGCGCAACTATATCGACATCCGCGACTATTACGCGCTGTGTACTCAAAACGGCGTGACCGACAACGAGGAACAGGACCGGTTGCTTCGGTTTCTGCACGACCTGGGCAGCGTGCTCAGTTTCACGGACCCGGACAGCCCGCTGGCCGTGCGCGAGACCAGCGTGCTCAACCCGCACTGGGTGACCCAGGGTGTGTACAAGATCCTCAACGACGAGCAACTCGCACGTGCCGGCGGCGTCCTCGAGGCGGACGACCTGCCCCGCATTCTCAAAGGTAAAACACATCCGGTCGAGTGCCACCCGTTCATTGTGGGCATGATGCACAAGTTTGAACTGTGTTTTACCATCAAAGAGGACCGGAAATGGCTTGTGACCGAACTGCTGCCCAAGAAGGAACCGCCAAAACTCGCGGAGTGGGAAGATGCGTTGCGGTTCCAGTACCATTACGACGTTCTGCCGGGCGGCATCATCTGCCGCTTCATGGTCCGTCGCTATGAAGACCTCACCAGGCCGCCGACGTACTGGCGCAGCGGCGTTGTGCTCGAGATGGACCGGTGTAAGGCCCTCGTCCGCAGCGATACCGACAAAGGCCGGATGTACATCGCCGTAACGGGGCCCGAAGGCGGCCGCCGCCCGTTGTTGTCGGTCATCCGCGACGAGTTCGCCCGCATCCACCGCACGATCCCCGGCCTGCTGCCCAAACAAATGGTGCCACTGTGGGACAACCCGGACATCGTGGTGTCGCATGAGCATTTGTTGACCCTAGAGCAAGAGCGCGTGGAAGACTTCATCCCGGATGGCGCCGGTAAGCGTTATACGGTGAAAGAGATGTTGGACGGAATTGAGTTTGCCTGGCTGCGCGAGTTTGGGGAATCGCATCTGTATCCGCCCCTGTTTGTTGTCGCGCCGCAGAAGTCTTTCCCCGATGCCTGGGAAGTGTTTTGTTGCGAGGTGCTCAACCGCTACTACAAGACAGACAAAATTCGTCAGCGGAAACCTCCGGAAAACGGTGTGGATTTGTACTGCCCAAAGACAAAGACGGCGTTCCAATGCAAGTCGGTCGAGAAAGCGGCGGGCAAGTTCAATATCACCAATGCGGAGGAATCGCTGCGGCGTGCGCTCGAGATACGCAAAACGCTGCCTTGGAAGAAGTACGCGTTGTGCAGCAACATAGCGTTAACCGAGCCCCAAGAGAAGAAGTTGCGAGCCACGTTTCCGGACATCGAGTTTCTTACACCCAGCTTCTGGGTGGCCCGATGCCGGGAGCAGTCGAGATACCTAGGCGACCGTTTCCGCCGCCTGGAACCGATGCAACGCCGCGGGCCTGCAAAAGCATAGGCCGATACCTGTTCCAAACCACATCCCAGGCGCCTTGTGGTGCGGGCGTCTCGCCTGCACAGTCCCGTAGGGACGTTCTTTGAGCAGCCCAGGACTGATACGGGCATCCCCGCAGGGGACTTCTTTCCAGCTTATTGTTTTGCCTGGCGCTCTTGCCATTCCCGTTCGAGACGCGGCTGGCGCTTCCACCTTCGGTGCAGCCACAGCCACTGCCCCGGATTTCGCTCGACCCCGCGGGCTACGGCATCCTGGCAACGCTGGCAATTCTCGACGATGGTCTCGCTGAGTCTTCCCCCGGCCAGTTCAATTTCAGGCAGGATTTCCGCCTCATACCGGCCATCCGCGCCGCGTTGCATGAAGACGGTGAAGATCGGCGCCCCGGTCTTTTTCGACAAGACCACCGGCCCGATCGTACCCCAGCATTCTTTGCCCAGGAATCGCAGCGGCACCCCGTTCTCCCGCGGGCTCTGATCGATCATGATGCCCACGTGATAGCCGTCCCGCAGGCAGCGAGCCACCTCCTGGGCCGCCCCTTCTTTGGGTATTGTGACGATGCCGCCGGCACGCCGCGTCTTGTCCACGTACTCGTTCAGCGCCGGGTCGGCCAGGGGCCGCATCACCGCCGCCACTTTCAGCCCGCTGTTTGCCAGCGCCGCCGCAAGCCATTCCCAATTGGCCTGGTGCGCCCCGATGAGGATGGCCCCTCGATCCCGCGGCAGCCGGTCAAGGCCTTTTATCGTCACGTGTCGATCGAGGAACCGGCCGCGCAACCGCTTGATGCTCAAAAACTCCGCGGCCACGATGCTGACGTTGTCGACGCACTGTTTGAGCCGCCGGGCTTTCTCCTTCCGGCTGAGGCTGTCGCCGTACACGAGGTCCAGATTCGAGAACCCCGTCCGCCGTACCCGTGGAACCACGTGATACGCCGCCCGCCCAAGCACCAGCATTACCCAACGCGCCATGCTCAGCGGCAGCCGGCCAAGCAGCCACGCAAGAATCAGCGTCACCCGCGCCGCCAGGTATCTTCTGACACCGCGCCATCTCATTCGGCATGACCTGAAGTCGGTTGTTTTTCAGCCACAAAAGAAACCTCGGAACGTAAGAAGCCAGACTCTCTTTTGAATCGTGAGCGCAAGGGTAAGAATCTTATACTGCTCTTGGATTGTCAATCCAATTCAACGGTTTCGCCGGCAGAAGAGCAGAATTTGCGGCGGCCATTCCCGGCCTGATCATACATCCAGTCAATCGCTTCGGGGTCGCCGTGGACGAAAATCACGTTGCGCGGGTTCAACCGGTTGATCTGTTCGTGCAAGGCGTTTCGCGGGGCGTGCGCGCTGAAATGGAAATGGGCGACATTCTCCAGCTTCACTTTCACTGCCGGCCGGGACGGGCCGAAATGAAGCACCGTCCCTTTCTTGGCGTGCAACACCCTATATCCCAGCGTCTCCGGATCCACGTAACCCACAAAGAATATGCCGTGGTGCGGGCTTTGCACCATCTCCTCGGCTATCAGGGCCGAAGGCGTGTTCTCGACCATCATCCCGGACGTCGCCACGATAATGGCCGGCTCGGACAGGAGAGCCTGCACGTTATCCCTGTTCCACACGTCGCCCACACGGCCAAACCGGCTCAGCGGCCGCAACATCGCATCCGGGTGCAGGTAATCGGGGTAGCGGTTGTACACCTCGTAGATGGCCCGGCCCAGACCCGACGCGTACACCGGCACAGGCGGCAGGCCTCCCGCGTCTTGGTATCGGGCGATGATGTTGAGCATCTCCTGCGTCCGGCCCAGCGCAAACGCCGGCACCAGAACCGCCCCGCCCCGGTTCAACACATCCGCGATACGCCGGCAAAACCGATCCGCCTGCTCCTGATACCGGGACTGGTCGGCCTCGAGATTCGCCCCATACGTCGACTCGATGATGAGCGTATCGATCTGCTCGGCCTCGTCCAGCGGATCGAGGCCCGCCATAAGTTCCTGGTCGGTGTCGCAGATGTCGCCGGTGTAGAACAGGGTGTGGCCCTCCGCCCGCAGCAGGATGCTGGCGCTGCCCAGCACATGCCCGGCGTGCCGCAACCGGCCCACCATGGCGCCGTTGCCGCAGACGCTGAACTCCTCGTCCAGCCCAACGGCCACCGCACTTCCCACCGCGTAATCGACGTCCTCGTGCGTATACAGCGGATATCCCGGCACGTTCCGCTCCCGCGCGATGGTGCCCATCACTGAAACGCTGTTGTGCAGCATGCGGTCCATCACGCCCACGGTGGCCGGCGTCGAGTAGGGGACGGTTTCGCGGAACCGCCGCAGCAGTTCGGGAACCGCCCCGCAATGGTCGACGTGGCCGTGCGAAATCAGCACCGCTTCCGGCGCCTCGCGAAGCAGCGAAAAATCCGGAAGCGCCTGAGGGCCGTCCTTTTTCGGATGGAGACCGCAGTCCAGCAGAATCCTGTGGCCTTCCAGTTCGATCAGGTATGAATTCGCGCCGATTTCGCGGCCGCCACCGATCGGCGTAAACTGTAACGGGGAAACCTTCTTCACGGGTGCAATCTTAAGAGTTAGAAGTAAACATTGTCAAAGCCGGATGTAACGCGCGCGTGCGCGCACGCGCGTCCTCGCGCGCTTACAGGAACGCACAGCGCGACGTGTCCATCAGTTCAAAAAGAGTAAACCCAATTTGGCGGAGCACCTCATCGAGGCGGACCAGCGGCAGACCCAGCACGTTCTGATAGCAGCCGTCATACCGCGCCACCAGAAGGGCTCCGGGGCCGTCCACCGTGTAAGCGCCCGCGCGATCTATCGGGTTAACGGCGCGCATAAACCCCTCAATTTCCGAACTGGACAGTTCCCGGAACGTCACGTCCGTCGATTCGTAGCCCTCGGCCACCCTGCCCGTCGACGTATCCACCACCGAAAGACCCGTCAGCACCTGGTGCGTGTTCCCGGAAAGTTTCTCCAGCATCCGCCGCGCCTCGGCCGAGTCGGCCGGTTTGCCCAGCACATGATCACCCAGAAAAACCAGCGTGTCCGCCGCAATTACGAGCGCCGGCGAATCGAGCCGCCCCGCCACGTCGTCTCGCTTCGCCCTCGCGTTGATCACCACCATCGTGGCCGGGTCGCCTTCCAACGTTTCCTCGACACGGCTCGGGATAATCGTAAACTGCAGGCCCAGCGCCGTCAGAAGGGCACGGCGACGCGGCGACGCCGACGCCAGCACGATCCCGCGCATCCGCGCGCTCATTCCGGCTTCACCCCCATCGGACCCGGAAGCCGCCGCCCCTCGATCTCCACCGTCTCGACCAGCCGGTCGTTCTCGATGATCTTTGTGCCTACCGCCACTTCCACCTGCGCCCTCGACGGATCCAGCGGCTCGTTGATCCGAAACTCCGAAATGTCGATCCGCGCCTCTGAATCCTCGTCGTTGATCACGTGAATCCGCACCGGCAGGTAATCTTTCTCCCTCAGGTACAGCCTCACTTCCTTGAATGGCACGGGCTGCTCCTCTTGCGGCTTTGGCCGGATAGCGAGGCCTTTAGTCGCACCGGGCGCCGACTCGGCGGTCCCCTGCGGGTCGAACAATTCGAGGTTATACGCCTGCCGCAAAGCGTCGGCATTGTCCTCAAACCCGAGGAAGAATATCTCCGCCTGGGGATTGTCTCCGATGTCGTGGACCTCGACCTGCTCGATCTCGGGGATGTATTCGTACGCCCGGTACCCATCGATCACGTACGTCGCGCCAACTTCAGGTTTTTCGTAACGGAACACGATCCGCCGCGGGTTGACATAGACCACCGAGCCCTCGGTCACTCTGGTCTCTTCGGGCGTCTTATTCTCCTGCTCGAACCGGGCCTCCAGCGTCTGGATGGCATCGCGTTTCGCCGAGAAATCTCTGAAAAAAGCGTCAAACGCATCGTTTTCCACCGCCCCGACAAATGCCGCCAATATCAAGATGGTTGCCATCGGATGTTCCTCGTTTTATTCCGGGTTTCAGCCCGGTGGGGTATTAAAGATGGCACTGGCACGAGGCTGATCCGGTGTGCCGCCGTCTTCCAATAAGGCCTCGTGCGAGGCGAGGATCGCCCGGATGTCCGCACGCAGCCTGTCCCGCTGGTCCTGCAGATGCGTGATTTCCTGCGCCAGAAGAACCGGCAGACGCGCGTTTTCCGTGTCGATTCTGGATTTCTCCAGCCGGGCCGCTTCGATCAGCAACGACGCCTCCCGTTTCGCCGACTCGATCAGGTTTTCGCCGAACTTTTGCGAAGTCACCAAGGCGTCGCGCAGCGTCTCTTGCATCTGCTGGTGCTCGTCGAGTTCGTCGTTTTGTTCGGCCAACTGCGCCTTCAAACCGCGGATCTGCTGGATCAGGTTCTCCAGCACGTCTGCCACGCGCGCCAGGAACCCGTCCACCTCGTTGGCGCTGTACCCGCCCACCAGCGACCGGCTGAATTCGTAATTGAGCACGTCGCTGGGCGACAGCACGCGTTCCTTGCCCAGCACGTTCGAGACCACCTTGTTTTTTCTCATGGGCGCTCCAATGTTAACGAGTTCCACCGCCGTCGCGCAGAGCGCGCTTATTCATTTGCCCAGCTCTTTTGACCGCGCAACCGCCGCATCTACCCCGGCCGCAATCAGTTTTTCAAAACCGCCGGCGCGGAACGCCTCCAGCGCCGCCGCCGTGGTCCCGCCTTTCGACGTCACCCGCTCGCGCAACACCGACGGGCCTTCGCTCGACTCCTTCAGCAACTGCCCCGCCCCAAACAGCGTCTGCGCCGCCAGCCGCGTCGCCTTGTCCGGCTCGAGCCCGTGCGCCTGCGCCGCCCGAACAAGCAACTCAACCACATAAAAGAAATACGCCGGGCCGCTGCCGCTCAGCGCCGTCACTGTGTCCATCATGTCTTCCGAAACAAATTCTGCGATGCCGATGGCGCCAAAAATCGCCCGAGCGACCGACTTGTCGGATTCCGTGCAATTGTCCGCCATGGCGATCCCCGCCGCGCCCGCTCGTACCAGCGCGGGCGTGTTGGGCATCACACGCACCACCCGGACGTCCCGGCCAAGCCGCGACTGAATGTAGCCTATGGAAATACCCGCCGCAATCGAAATCACCAATGTCCCCGCCTTCAATCCCGGTCTGATCTGGTCGAGGGCTTCCGCCATATTCTGCGGTTTTACCGCCAGCAGCAGGACATCGCTCGCTTCAGCCAGCGCCCGCGGTGACTCCGCCACACGTACATCCAGGTTGGCTGCCGCCGCCCGCCGGCCTTCCGCTAAGTCGTAAACTATTGCAGCGCTTGGTGTTATGGTGCCCGTCGTTATCAGCCCCTGCACAATCGCGCTGCCCATGTTCCCAAACCCAAGGAAGCCCACCGCGCCCAACAAACCCGGCGCAGCCTCTTCCTCGCTGTTTGCCGGCGCCAGCGTTTTCACCATCGCCACTTCGTCGCAGTCCGGGAACAGCGGGCAGCGGATGCAATCGTTAAATACCTTATGGGGGAGGTCATGCTTTTCTATTTGCTCGAACTGGTAGCGGGCAAAGAACGAAGGCGTCCGCGTCAGCGCGTAGACGCTCGAAATCTTCAAGCTCCGCGCCTCATCCAGGCAACGGTCCAGCAGCCGCCCGCCAATCCCGGTGTCGCGCAGGTCAGGACGTACCACCAGCGACCGGACTTCGGCCAGATCGAGCGTGTCTATATGGAGGGCGCAACATGCCGCCACTCCCTGCTCGTCGACATACGTATAAAAGTCGCGGACAGTTTCGTACAATTCCATCAGGGGACGGCGAAGCAGATCGCCCTGCTGGGCCGCATTGTCCAGCAACTGTTTGATACCCACCACTTCATCGAGCTTCGGTTTGCGAATTACGTTCATTCCAGCACCTCAACATGCTTTCTTCGGTGAAAAAACTTCACAAAGTCTATCACAAACCGGGTGCACCCTTCCGGTTCCCCTGCTATCCCGCAAAAAAAGAATGACCCCGTTACCGCGGGCCATCCTCGCCTGTCTACGGCCACAGACCCCCAGCGCCCGCGACCGCTAACCTCGGATACGTTCAGTCCTTAAACCAGCCGATCACCGTCTTGATCAAGTCGTACAGGCTGTCCGGCAGATTCGCCTCCAGCCAGTCCCCATTGATCGTTACCGCCTTCTTTGGAACCGATATGCGCCTAACGTGCATTCCGTTTCACCTCCTTCCGCTTGTGGTCAAAAGAATACTACCCCAGCATGCTGTGGTTGGTCAACCGAAAAAATCCCAACTTCTCGTCTGGATTGTATCTCAGAGACTACGAGGGGCGCCCCACACGGTGCGGCGGCCACCACACGGCCGTTCCCCGGCCGACAAGCTTGGCTCTTGGCACCCAACCCACCGTGCGGCTGTCCAGATGCGCTTCGGGGTCGTCGTCTTCCGTGAGAATGAACACCCGGCCTTCCGGCACCAGCGAGTATTCCTTGCCCTTAGACCGGGCGTAAGGGCCGACGCCGTCTCCCGACGGGAAAAGCCGTTCCGCCAGAACCGGACTGCCCACCGGCGCACCGTTTACCTCCAGCTTTCCGCCGTCCAGGAACACCCGTTCGCCGGGCAGCCCCGCAATCCGGCCAACCAGGTAGTGAGGAATGTCCTTGCCTTCCTTGGGTGGCCGGTACAGCACCAGATCGCCGCGGCGCGGCTGTCCCCACGACATGAGGCGCAGCTTCGTAAACGGCGCCGGCAGGCCGTATGCCCAGCGGTCGATATAGGCGTGATTCGATTTGCCGCCCCGCTCATACCGCCACGACCGCCCGAAGAAAACTCGGCCCACGAACAGAACCCCCACAACCGCCACCACCGTCTGCCACCACCATGTCCGGCTGAACCCCGTAAAATCCCGACGCCGGATGATTGGCAGCCAGATGCATGATACCCTCCCCAAGATGCGCTCGTACGGCACCCAGCCAAAGTACCGGCCATCCCTGCTCTGGCTGCTGTTGTCGCCCAGCAGCAGGTAGGAATTCTCCGGCACCACCGAATAGGCGTCTTCCGTCAAAATGCCGTACTTCATGTCGGTACTGTAGCCGGGCCGCGGCGACGTGTACTGAACCGGCGGCATATCCGGCGGCAACTCGAGCGGGACACCGTTGGCGTAAACCTTCCCGTTGGCGATGTGGATGCGTTCGCTGGGAAGCCCGACCACCCGTTTGACGAGCGTCGTGTGAACGGCATTTTCCTCCACCGACTTGAACACCACGATATCCCACCGCTGAGGTTTTGAGCGCCGCCAAATCCGATCCTTGGCATAGTTCAAGTGATAGTTCGTCAATGGAATGCGGATACCGTTGAGTGGATACCGCAGCCCATAAACAAACTTGTTAACGAAAACCCGATCCCCCTTCAGGATGTGCGGGTCGCCGTAGAACGTCGGCTCCATCGAACCCGACGGGATCCGGAACGGCTCGACAAACGCCCAACGTATCGCCAGCGCCACCAGAATCGCGATCAGCATGCTCTTGATCCACTCGACGCCGCCCGGCCCCAATATGCTGACCAACAAGCGCCAGGGCGCCGCCACGCTCGCCACGCTCGCCGTTTTAACCTTTTCATTTGGTGCTGATTTCTTCCGATTCGCTGCCATCTGCGTATCTTCCATTAAACCACGGGTAAAGAGGTAACTATACCTTTTAGGGGCGGCGGGACGCCAGCGCGCCTGATTATGCCGAAGCCTGTAGGCCCGAAATAATTTCGGGCCTACTTCCGGCGCTGGCCCCGGCGCCTTCTCCTGAGACGAGAAATGATCTCAATGGCCGCGATCGCCGCCGGCACACCGTACAGCACCGCCTGGCCCTGCCACGCGTGCCAAAACCCCGTAAAATCCCGCGCGCGCCCGATTGGCCAGAATGTGCAGGACACCCTGCCCAGGATATTGCCGCTGGGCAGCCAGCCGAAATACCGGCCGTCGAGGCTGTTGGGGCTGTTGTCGCCCAACGCCAGGTAGTTGTCCCGCGGCACGGCCGAATACGCGTCATCCTCCAGAATCCCGTACTTCAGCGGATTCGGGTACTGTTGCTCGAAGTTCTTGACCGCGACATCCCGCAGCCATTCCGGCAATCGCTCGTACAGGCGTTTCAATTCCCCGCCTGTCAACGCCATCAATTGCCCGTCTATCATGTTCCTTAAATCGGCATCTGCGGCGTTGCCCGAACGTACCGCCAAGGTCACCGCAAAACGCATCCTCTCCACTTCGTACGCCCCGAGGTAGCGCGTGTAGTGCAAGACGTCCCGCAATTCTTCGGGCGGCTCGAGCCGCCGGCCATTCGCCCAAACCGCCCCGTCCTTAATTTCAATTCTTTCGCCGGGCAGCCCCACGATGCGCTTGATCAGCACGGGGTGCGGCGAGTCTTCTTCTACCGGCCGGAACACGACGATGTCCCACCGCTCGGGATCCTTGAACCGCCGCAGGCGGGTGCTCGTGAAAGGAATTCGGGGACCGTAGATAAGCTTGTTGACGAAGATCCGGTCTCCGCGAAGGAACCGCTCGTCGCCGTTCAGCGTCGGATACATGGATTGGGTGGGAATCACAAACGGCTGGAACAGCAGCCACCACACCGTCAGCACCGCCAGCCCCAAAAAAGCCCAGCTCAGCGCGTTGCGTACCGTCAGCGGGCCCACTACCGCCTCAACCAGCCGCAACACCGTCTGCCGCCGCGGTCGAGGCTCCGGCCCCTGCGGATTAGGCTGATTCACATTTTCTTCCGGCGCGCTCAGTTAATCATCCTCGTCCACGCGGAGCAGCGCCATAAACGCCTCCTGCGGCACTTCGACCAGCCCAACCTGTTTCATGCGGCGCTTGCCTTCTTTCTGTTTCTCGAGCAGTTTGCGCTTGCGCGTGATGTCGCCACCATAACACTTCGCCGTCACATTCTTCCGCAACGGTTTCACCGTCTCCCGCACGATAATCCGGCTGCCGATCGCCGCCTGGATCGCCACCTCGAACTGCTGGCGCGGGATCGCCTTGCGCAACCGAGACGCCAGCCGCCGCCCGATCATTACGGCCCGGTCCCGGTGCACGATGCTCGACAGCGCGTCCACCGGCTCCCCGTTCAGCAGCAGGTCGAGCTTGACCAGCTCGCCCGGCCGGTAGCCGATAATGCGATACTCGAGCGAGCCGTAGCCGCGCGTGAGCGTCTTCAGCCGGTCGTAAAAGTCCAGCACGATCTCCGCAAGCGGCATTTGATAGACGGCCATGCACCGCTTCGAATCGATGTAATCGACCCGGACGTGGATCCCGCGCTTTTTCTTGCACAACTCGATCACCGCGCTCAGATATTCGGTCGGGCAGAGGATGTCCGCCTCGATATACGGCTCCTCGATCGCTTCGATCTCGCCCGGCGGCGGCATTTTCGAGGCGTTCTCGATGATGAACTCTTCCCCGCTCGCCTTGACGATATGGTACGCCACGTTCGGCACCGTCGACACCAGCGTCAGGTTGAACTCCCGCTCGAGACGCTCCTGGATAATCTCCATGTGCAGCAGCCCCAGAAAGCCCAGCCGGTACCCCAGCCCAAGCGCGTCCGAACTGTCTGCCTGAAACACAAACGACGAGTCGTTCAACTGGAGCCGCTCGAGCGCGTCGCGCAACTCCTCAAAATCCGTCGCCACCGCCGGGTACATCCCGCAGAAAACCACCGGCTGAACGTCCTTGTATCCCGGCAGCGGCTCGCGGGCCGGATTTTGCGCGTCCGTAATGGTGTCGCCGATCTTTGTGTTCAGCAACGTCTTGATGTTGCAGACCACGTACCCCACCTCGCCCGCCTCCAAAACGGAACCCGGCGTCAACCCCGGCGTCAACACGCCCAACTCCGCCACCTCGTACTTCTGGTTCATCGACATCATCAACACCTTCGACCCGGCCCGAATCGCCCCGTCCACCACACGCACGAAAACAATCACGCCACGGTACGAGTTGTACACCGCGTCGAAAATGAGCGCACGCAACGGGCCGTTCCGGTCGCCTCGTGGCGGCGGAATCCGGTGCACGATCGCCTCCAGCACCTCCCGCGCGCCGCGCCCTTCCTTGGCGCTCGCCAGGATTGCCCCGTCCGCGTCCAGCCCGATCACGTCTTCAATTTGCCGTTTGGCCGATTCGATGTCGGCGCTGGGCAGGTCGATCTTGTTGATCACCGGTATGATTTCGAGATTCGCCTCGATGGCCTTGTACGCGTTCGCAAGCGTCTGCGCCTCGACGCCCTGCGCCGCGTCCACCAGCAGCAACGCGCCCTCGCACGCCGCCAGGCTCCGCGAAACCTCGTACGAGAAATCCACGTGACCCGGCGTGTCGATCAGGTTCAACTCGTAATCCTGCCCGTCCAACGCCCGGTAATTCATCCGTACCGCAACCGACTTGATCGTGATCCCGCGCTCGCGCTCGATGTCCATCGTATCGAGCGTCTGTTCCTTCATTTCGCGCGCCGCGACTGTCCCCGTCAACTCGAGCAGCCGGTCGGCCAACGTCGACTTGCCATGGTCAATGTGTGCCACGATTGAAAAGTTTCGTATGCGTTCTATAGGAGTTGCCATCTTCTACAGCATCTATTGTGGTGCGGGCGTCCCGCCTGCACGGTTTTCGCATTGTAGCGCAGGCGTCCCGCCTGCATCCGTCCTTTAAAGCCTGAATATCTCGTCAATGATTCGCGCGCTCCGGAAATCCACCTCCAACTGCCTCGACGCATACATCCGCAGCACCTTGAAAAGCGAGCCCGCCGTCCCTGTGTCCGGGCACGACGAACTGTTTGCCGCAAGCGCCCGCAGCTCCTCCAATTCGCGCGCCGTCAGCCGGCGGTCGCCCACGCAATCCCTGCACGTCACCCCGCCGCGATACCCGAATCCCGCCGCGCCCGAAACCGGCCGGCCGCAATCCACACAAACATCGAGCGACGGCCCAAAACCGGCACTTATCAGCAATTGTACCACTTGCCAGCAGGCGTGCGCCCGCGCATCGCCACGCCACCCGTCCAAACTCCCAAGCCCGTGTACCAGCGTGGCAAAAAGTTCATGCGACGGCTCGTTCTCGTGCGCCACACGCAGCGCCAACTCCAGCGGAAACGCACCGTACGCGGATTTCTCCAAGTTGCCCTTGATGCGGCCGTACGACTCGAGGATGCTCGCCTCGCCCAACTGCTGCACGTCCCGCCCGTCCTTCCAGTAATAGACCACCTCGATCCGGTTGAACGTATCGAGCGCACCGCCGAACCCGCTCTTCTTCCTGCGAGCACCTTTCGCCAGGCACGCCATCCGGCCGCGCACCGGCAGAAGCAGCGTCACAATCCGGCTCGTCTCGCTGAAATCCACACCCCGCAACACCACCGCCTCCGACCGCTCCTGAGACACTTGGTTCTCCTTTTCCCACAACCGGCGCCCACACTACCCGCTCAAAAAGTTCAAGGATGACACCGGCGCAAACACGCGCCAAGCCAGGCGGGAGCCATGCATCCTGAAATGATACCATTCCACCAGTAGGCGCGCAAATGTGCGTAGGCGCGCAAATGCAGGTCGCGGTCGCGCGTTACCCACTTCGCCATCTAACGCATTGGCAGGTAAGCTGAAGATTCTTATATAATGCTTGAATGAGAGAATACACAGTCAGGCTGAAGCCGAGGGCTCAGAAGGAGTTGACGCTTCTTAACAAAGAAATGCGGCAAAGACTGATAATAGCCCTTGAAAGACTTCAAAAAGACCTGGCGGGAGACGTGAAGCGCTTGACAAATTTCACGCCGGAGTATCGTTTGCGGGTTGGCGATTACCGTGTGTTATTTGAGTTGGAAGACAATGATATAATTGTTTACCGCATCTGCCCAAGGCGAGACGCGTACCGAAAGTGAGCCTGACAAATGATCGAGCTACATCCTAACTACATCGAAAAGGACGGACGAACCGAGTTCGTCGTGCTAACCATCGAGGAATTCCAGTTTCTCCGGGATCATATCGAAGACATGGAGGATCTGCTTGATCTGCGTAATGCCAAAGCGGAAGAAGCCGACGCGCCGACAGTAACGCTCGATCAGGCCAAGTCAAAGCACGATTGACAAGCAACCGCCTCCCTTCTTTGCGGGCAGCACGTCTTCACACCGTTTAGCTTTCCCCCGCTTCCGGCGCTACAATGCGCCCTATGCGAGCCACGCTAGATCAACCAGGTTCCGGGGATCAAGCCCGCCGCGTCGATAACGTCTTCGCACGTGCCGCCCGCGCGGTCCGATGGCGTATTAAGACCTTGCGCCGGGCTCCGCGTGAAATCCGCGTGGACCTGCGGTGGCGGCTGGGGGACGAAATCATGGCCCTGCCCATTTATCCGGCCCTGCGCGAACGCTACCCCCGGTGCCGCGTGTCGGTCCTGTGCAACTACCCCGACCTCCTGCATGACAACCCCTACGCCGCACCCGCCGACCCCGGCGGCCCCGCGCCCGACCGCGTCATCAACCTCCGAAGCGGCCCGCGCCACGCCTACCGCCTCGCCCACTACGCCCGCCTCGCCGGGGTACCCCTGCCCGCCGCCCGCCCGTGCCTCTACTACCAGGACTGGCACACCCCGCACCTCGACGACATCGGCGACCGGTTCGTCGCGGTCGCCGCGGGCGCATCCTGGCCAACCAAGCGCTGGCCGGCCGCCCGGTGGCGGGCCGTCTGCCGGACAATCCAGGACCTCGGCTACAGGGTCGTTGAACTCGGCCACGCCGATGAACAAATCGGCGTCGGCCTCTCGCTGGCCGGGAGAACGTCGATCCGGGAGGCGGCCTGCGTCCTGCATTCGGCGCGGTTGCTCATAACGGGCGATACGGGCCTCATGCACCTCGCGCTGGCCGCCGGCACGCCCGTTCTGGCCTTGTTCGGCCCGACGGATCCTGACATACTGATCCGTAACGAACCTATTTTCCACGTAGTAAGGAGCACGCTGGAGTGCCGTGGATGTTGGAATCACCGCAAACAACCGTTCACACCGGGCACATGCCCCGAAACACACGAACCTCTCCCTCCCGCACCCTGCATGCAACAGATCTCCGTAGAGCAGGTCACCGCCGCTCTCCAGAAAATCCTCTCGTAAGGGCAGTGTTGAAAAACTCGACTGATTGTTTCATGCCCGCGAAAAGCAGGAACAGTGGGCCCGGTAAAAAGACCGGGTATCGGGTTGCAGGACCGCGAAAAACGGGGACAGACACGGTTTTCTCAAACTGCCGAGAAAACCGAGTCAGTCCCCGTTTTTCGCTTATGTCATCCTTCATCCTTCATCCTTCATCCTTTAACCCGCAATCCGCAATCCGCAATCCGCAATTGCCATGCGCGTCCTCTTCCTGACACTCTACCCAAACATCGCCGCCAGCCCGCGGTTGCGCGTTGGCCAGTTTATCCCATACCTCAGCGAAAATGGCATCGAGTGTACGGTCCGCTGTCCCCTCACCGAGCTCGAGTTCCGCCGCCTCACCGGCCCCGGAAGAGCCGCCCGCCCGTTCTGGTACCACCTCCGCGAGACGCCACGCCGCATCGCACAAATTCTGTCCGCGGGCCGGTACGACGTCGTGTTTGTCCAGAAGGCCATTATGACGGCTTACCTGCGCGGCCTCGACGGCCTGTTGCGCAGGAAGTCCCGCCGCCTTGTGTATGACATCGACGACGCCGTCCACCTCGCCCCGCCCCATCCGCTCAACAACCCGTGGAGCAAGCTCGAGGATCGCGCCCAGATCGTGAACCTCATCAAATCGGCCGACCTCGTACTCGCCGGCAACGCATGGCTCGCCGCCGCCGCCCGCGAAGTGTGCGCAAAGGTGGAACTTTTCCCGACCGTTGTCGATACCGATAAGTATGTTCCCGCCCCGACTCCGCCCGACTGCTATCGTGTAGGCTGGATCGGCAACTCGAGCACCACCGTCTGCCTCGATCCGGCCGCGAACGCGCTCGTCGCACTGCAAAACGCCCACATCTGTCTTGTGGGCGCGGACACCGACCGGATCCCGTGGCTACGGCGTGTTGACGCATACGAAGTTCGCCGTTGGTCGCTGAAGCGCGAGGTTGACGAGTTGCAGCGGTTCAGCGTCGGCCTGATGCCCCAGCCGCAGACCGAATGGATGCGTGGCAAATGCGCGCTCAAAGCGCTCCAATACATGGCCTGCGGCATCCCATGCGTGGCGTCGCCGTTCGGCGCGGCACTCGACATCATCCGCGACGGCGAGAACGGCCTTTTCGCCGACTCCACCGACGCCTGGCTCGACGCCGTCAACCGGCTGCGCGACCCCGCCCTCCGCCGCCGGCTGGGCGAGGCCGGGCGCGAGACTGTGCTGTCGCGATACTCGCTCAAACAGGCTGCCCCGCGCCTCCTCGAGCTCCTTCGGGAGGTGGCATGATCAAGATCTGCTACGTCATCCCGTCTCTCGGCATGGGCGGCACCGAACGCCAGCTTATGCATCTCGTGCGGGGCCTGGCGCGCGATTTCGACATCAGCGTCGTCTGCACCCGCCTCGAAGGCGCGCTTGCCGGCGATGCGCGAAAGGCCGGCGCCAAACTCCGCGTAGTTCCAGCAATAAGCGGGTGGGACTTCCGGTTCCGTGGCCGGTTGCGCGCCTTTCTGCACACGCACAGGCCCGACATCCTCCACTCGTTCCTGTTTGGTTTTGACTATTTTGCGAATCTCGCCGCGCGCGACGCCGGCGTTCCGGTCATTATTTCAAGCCGGCGCCAACTCGCAACCTGGAAAAAAGCCCGACACCTGTTCATCCAGCGGCGGGCCAACCGGCTCGTCGACGCCATCGTCGTCAACAGCCGCGCCGTCGCCGAGTTTGCCGCCAGGCAGGAATCCGCCGACCCCGCGCTCTACCGCGTCATCCCCAACGGCATCGACCCGCACGAATTCTTCGCCAAACCCGACCTCCGCGTACTCCGGCTCAGATACAAAATCCCGTTTCACCGCCGCGTCATTGGAATCGTCGCCAATTTCAGCCCCGTAAAAGACCACCAGCTTTTCGTTGCCACCGCACACCAACTGCTCCGCAGAAGGGCCGACCTCCATTTCCTCATGGTCGGCGACGGACCGCTCGTGCCCGCAATCGAAAAACTTGTCCGTGCCGGCGGCGCCCCCGACTGTTTCACCCGCATCAGCACCGTCAGCGAACTTCCCGACGTGTACGCCCTCATGGACGTCTCCGTGCTGTGCTCGCACGTCGAAGGTTTCCCCAACGCGGTGCTCGAATCCATGGCCGTGGGAAAGCCCGTCGTCGCGACGGCCGTCGGCGGCATTTGCGAACTGATCCGCGACGGCGAGACCGGCCGCCTGATCCCGTCACGCGATCCCGCCGATTTCGCCGACGCCATCACCGCGCTGCTTGATCACCCTGATGCCGCCGCACGTATGGGCAAACGGGCCGCCGCCGAAGTCAAAGCCCGCTACAGCCTCGCCGCAATGGTGGATGCCTACCGGTCGCTCTACACGGGCCTGCTGGCACGAAAACGGGCAGGGGCGTAGCGCCATGTGCGGCATCTGCGGCATCTGCTACTCCGACAGGTCCAAGCGGCCCGACCTCCACGCGCTCGCGCGGATGAACAACGCCATGGCGCACCGCGGGCCCGACGATGCCGGCCTGTGGGACGGCGGCCACGTGGCGCTGGCGATGCGGCGCCTCAGTATTCTGGACCTTCCCGGCGGCCATCAGCCCATGGCCAACGAGGATGAATCGATCCGGCTCGTGTTCAACGGCGAGATTTACAACTTCCAGGAGTTGCGGGCCGGCCTCGAGAAAACCGGACATGTGTTCCGCACCAACTCTGACACCGAAGTCATCGTCCACGCCTACGAACAGTACGGCGACGACTGCCTCAGCCGCCTCAACGGCATGTTTGTTTTCGCCCTCTACGACGCCCGACGCGACCGCCTCCTGATCGCGCGCGACCGCCTCGGCATCAAGCCGCTCTTTTATACCGTCAACGGCGGCGCGCTCGTCTTTGCCTCCGAACTGGGCGCGCTCGTGCAATCCGGGCGCGTCGAGAAAAAAGTCAACCCGGCGGCGCTCGACGCCTATTTCACGTTCCTCTACATTCCCGCGCCCGACACCATCTATGAAAATGTCCGCAAACTTCGGCCCGCGCACAAACTCGTGTTCGAGCGCGGCGCCGTGTCGACTTCGCAATATTGGCGCCTCCGGTTCGAGCCCGATGATTCGTGGACGCTCGATTCCGCCGCCGAAAGATACCTCGAACTGGCCCGCGACGCCGTCCGGCTCCAGCGCATCAGCGACGTGCCGCTCGGGGCGCTCCTGAGCGGCGGCATCGACTCCAGTTCGGTGGTCGCGCTCCTCAGCGAGTGCACCGACAGGCCCGTCAAAACCTTTTCTATCGGTTTTGACGACGCCCACGCTAACGAACTCGAATGGGCCAGAATCGCCGCACAAAGGTTCAACACCGACCACACCGAAGAAATCTTGGCCCCGGATATCGCCGGTTTTGCCCGTAAAATCGCCCCGCATTTCGGCGAGCCGTTTGCCGATTCGTCCGCCGTACCCACCTGGCTCGTATCGTCCGTGGCACGCCGCCACGTCACTGTCGCCCTGTCCGGCGACGGCGGCGACGAGTGTTTCGCCGGCTACGAATGGACCAAAATGAACCGGCACGTGGCCGCCGTCAGAAACATCCCCGCGCCGCTGCGCAACATCGCAGCCGCCGCGCTTGCCGCACTGCCCTCCGATCCGCGCCTGCAAAAGGTAATACGCGTCCTCTACGACGCCCGGCTGATCCCGCGCGACGCGTTCCGCCGCCGCCTGACCTGCTTTCCTCCCAGCCTCAAAACGCGCCTGTACCAGCCGGACTTCGCCACGAGCCTGCGCAAGCCATTCATCGACCGATTCAATGAACATGCCGACGCGGGACCGACCGACCCCGATAACTGGATGCTCTACCAAGACACCGTCATGTACCTGCCCGACGACATCCTCACCAAGGTCGACAGGACCAGCATGGCCAACTCGATCGAGGCCCGCGTGCCTCTGCTCGACCACAGAATCGTCGAGTTTGCCGCAACCCTGCCGTTCTCGCTCAAGCTGGACCGCGGCGTGTCGAAGCGCGTGGTCAAGCACGCCCTGCAAAACATCCTGCCGCCCGAACTGCTCGTTCAGCGCAAGCGCGGGTTTGCCGTGCCGATCCATCGGTGGTTCCGCGGCGGCCTGCGCGCGCCGTTCGAGCAAGCCGTTCTGGCGCCCGGCAGCCGGTGCACCCAATTCATCGAACCTGCCGTAGCCCGGATGCTGCTCGACCAACACCTCGCCGGCCGCGAAAACTACGGCCACCATCTCTGGGCGCTCCTCATGCTCGAATACTGGATGGAATCCGCCAACGTGTAGGGATCTTGCAGTAGACCCCCGGAGGCGATAGGATGGGGTGGCGCAAGATCGCCTGAAGGTAAGCCCTAATGGCCAGGATCAAATGTCCAAAGTGCGATTTCATCAATGAAGAGGGCCGGCCAACGTGTTCCCGCTGCGGGAATACGCTGCCCCTCGTCAAAATCCAGGCTGTCGCGCCCCCACCCCCGCCCGAGCGCCGACACCCCGAGATGAACCAGATCCAGTTCCGCCGAGGGCAGGTGGTCGCCGGACGGTACACCGTCCTCAGCATGATCGGCCGCGGCGGCATGGGGTGCATCTACCACGTCCGCGACAACGCCCTCCACGAGGAAGTCGCACTCAAAACCCTCCTGCCACAGTTCGTCCGCGACAAAATGGTCGTCGAACGGTTCTTCAACGAAGCCCGCATCGCCCGCGCACTCTCCCACCCAAACATCGTGCGCGTACATGACATCGGCGTCACCGGCGAAATCATCTACATCTCCATGGAGTTGGTTCGCGGCAAATCGTTGCGCAGCATGCTCGAAACTTCCGTTACCGAAGACTATATCCCCTTTAAACAGGCACTGAAGATCACCGACCAACTCTGCGCCGCGCTCGATTATGCCCACCGACATACCATTCACCGCGACATCAAGCCCGAAAACGTCATGGTGTGCGACGACGGGACCGTCAAGCTCATGGACTTCGGCATCTCGAAGCTGATGGATTCCTCGCGGCTCACCGGCACCTCGATCATCATGGGCACCCCCATGTATATGTCCCCCGAGCAGTTGAGAAACAGCGCCAACGTCGACGCACGCGCCGACATCTACAGCATCGGCGTCATGCTCTACGAACTCCTCACCGGCAACCTCCCCACCAGCCTCTCAAAGCCGGCCTCGCAGATCACCCGCGGAATCCCCGCCGCGGTCGATAACATTGTCGCAAAATGTGTCGAGCCCGATCCCGAAAAAAGGTTTCAATCCGCGGCCGACTTGCGGGCCGCACTCGAACAGTTCGTCACCGACGGCAAACCCGCACGGACACACAGAACACGCAACGGTACCATCCTCGATGAAGACGATGAGACCGCGGAGGGGGCGCCGTGGGGGCGCCGCATCGTCGGCGGGTTGCTCATCGCCGTGATCGCCGGCCTCACCGCGGCGGGCTTTTATACGCTCGAAGTGGCGCGCCGCGCTCAAATCGAAAATGCCCTGGCGGCGACAGCCGGGCCGCAAATGGAGCTAGAGCCGGGCCAGGTTTTCAAACGGTTGGCGGAACTTCGCGGGCGCCTGCGCAACCTGCTCGCCGAGGTCGCCGCCAACGACGACTTTGCCGCTAAAGTGCTGGCCGGCGCCGACGCGGCCTGGGAAAAGGCCGCGGCTGCCGCCGCCCAGGACCCCGCCGCCGCCATGGAACCCGCGCAGGTGGCGCTGCAGGCCTATCTGGGCCCGCTGACGGCCCCGCAGGGAATGGTGTTCGTGCCGCCGGGAAACACCTTCATCGCCGGCACGCCCGTCTCGGTCAAAGGCTTTTTCATCGATGCCACCGAGGTCACTGTCGCCGATTACCTGCTGTTCTGCATATCCAAGAACTGGATCCCACCATACGATGGTCTGGCCGCGGCGCCACAAGACATCCCGGTGTCCGGCGTCACCTTCTACGATGCCCTCGCCTATGCCGCGTGGAAAAAGAAATCCCTGCCAACCGAGCCGCAGTGGGCCCGCGCCGCCTATGGCGACACCAGCCTATTCTATCCGTGGGAAGGCGGCGCGTGGCAAGACGGGGCCGCAAATACACTCGGTGGCGATGACGGCCAGGAATACGCCGCGCCGGTGAAATCGTTCCAAACCGACAGGAGCTGGGTCGGTTGCTACGACATGGTCGGCAACGTCGCCGAATGGACCCGGTCGATGTACTCGGAAGCGCCGTACGACCCCGCTGACGGGCGCGAAGACTTGGCCGCCATTACGTTTGGCTCGCTGCTCACGATCCGCGGGGGTTCGTTCATGGGCAAGGAAATGACCTTGCAGACGCGCGTTCCTTACGCCTACGAAGGCGCGTGGGGAAACCTCGGATTCCGCTGCGTCACCGAAATGCCCAACAGCATCGAAGGCCTGCGCACCCTCGCCGAAAAAATCCTCACAGGCCGATAGATTCCCATCGTCTACGCCAACAGGCCCGGCAGAATCTCCAAGAACTCCTGCCAATTACTAAACACGTAATCCGCCCGCGTATCGTTTGCATGGGCGGCGTTTGCCGCCGTAAACAACGCGGCCTTCGCGCCAACCCCTTGCGCACCCGACACGTCCGTGTACTCGAGGTCGCCGATATGCAGCAACTCGTCCGGCTTCACGCCCAACGTCCCGGCCGTCGCCTCAAACATCGCCGCATGCGGTTTCGACACGCCCACGCGATCCGAAAACGTGATCGCCGTGAAATGCTCCGTGAACCCGTGCCGGTCCAGGATGTACTCGAGCGACGAGCCGGGGCTCACGCCCGTGTCCGAGATCAATCCTATCGGCACGACGGCCGCCGCCGCTTTGACAGCTTCAATCGCGCCCTCGATCGGCACCGGGCTGTAGACGATGACAGCCGTTGCAAACACTTTTTCCAGCGCCTCCGCCACGGGCGCCTCGATTTCGCGCCCCAGCGCCTCGCCCACCATGCGCACCGCGTCGCCCGGCCCGGACGTCCGCTGCTCTTCCCGATGGCGTCGGCCGAATTCGGCCCACACCGTCTTCAGCGCGTCCGCGGCTTCCTCTTCGCTCACCTCGCACATCTTGGACACCGCGCTGATCCGAATTTCCTGCCGAGCGGCGCTGTTGGCCTCGCGGAACAGGGTGTTCCAGAAATCAAACGTGACCGCCCGGATGGACATAACTCTCCCCTGGCCTACCCGGCCACGCCCGTGTAACGCCTTTTATACAATGCTCCTTACTGCGTCCTACTCAGCCCGTTATGGTAACACGAGGGCCCGGCTTCGGTCGAACATGCCCTCGGAATCAGGCGCGGTGTGGCGCGTGTTACAAAACCGGTGTCTGCGGCGCGACGTATCACCATCGTCATCATCCAAATCGCCGTCCTATAACCCTCCGGTACCGGTTGACACGACCTGACCGCTATGATAAAACGTCTACCGAAAACAGCCTCATCCACGCCACGGGGGTTCCGCATGACTGAAGACTCGCAACAGCTTAATGAGACCGCTGTGCCCGCCGCATCTGATGAAGCCGCGCCGGACACGCCTCCCGCAATGCCTGCAGTAGTCCGAGACGGGCCGGGGGGTTGGGCGCTGATGGTGGCGGTCCTCCTGAACTGGGCCGCGATACTTGCCGTCACGTTTCTGGTCTTGCATTTGTCAGGCGGCACGATCGAGCAGGCCGGCGAAATGAGCTCCCTGAACGTACTCGTCATTTCGCTGCTGAGCACGCTCATCACGTTCTCAATTGTCTGGTATTTTGCATGCCGCCGGTACGGCAAATCCCTGAGGGACGGATTGCTGTTGAAAGGCGCGGAACGGAAGACGCTCAAGAAATGGGCATACATTTCAATATTCGCGGGGTGCATGGCCGCCGCCGCCTTGGCTCTCGCCGGTGAAGAAGAGGGTTTTCTGCTCGATCTTGTCAAGCAGCCCGGCGGTTTGGCCGCTTTGATCCTGATGGCGATTCTGCTCCCGCCGTTCGAAGAGGCCTACTACCGCGGCCTGATCCAGCCTGTCCTTACGCGCAAAATAGGCGCAGTCGCGGTGCCGTTGACGGCCCTCTGGTTCACATCCGCGCACCTCGCCCAACTCTGGGGCAATTGGCCCGGGGTGGCCGTCATCGCCACGATGGCACTCCTCTGGTCGCTACTACGGCGCCGGTACAACTCGCTGTTGCCCTCGATCGTCTCGCACTGGTGCTACAACACCACGCTCGTCGTCATCACGGTTGGCCAGGTGCTGGTTGCGTCCATCGGCGGGGCTTGATCCCTTGCCCTATCTCTTGTACCGGCCCATCAGTTGCGTTTCCGCCAGGATGTGGCCTTCCATCGCCTTGACGAGGTCCGCCTTTTTTGCGCCCGGCTGCACGTCAAGCTCCGCATCCAGCGCGTACAGCTTGAAATAATACCGGTGGTCCGAGCCTTTCGGGGGCATCGGCCCGCCATAGCCGGTCCTGTTGAAGTTAGTGGTGCCCTGTTTCATGCCGTCCACCGTCTTCGACGTCGGCACCCCTTCCGGCAACTCGCGCACGTCCGGCTTGATTCCCCATGCCACCCAATGCACCCACGTGCCCATCGGCGCGTCGGGATCGTCCGCGATCAGGGCAAAACTCTTCGTACCCTCCGGCGGGTCCGTCCATTTCAGCGGCGGCGACACGTCTTTCCCCTCGCCCGTGTATTTCGCAGGAATATACTCCCTCTCCTTGAATGCCGTGCTGGTCATCTTGAATTGCATGTCTTTTCCTCCTTTTTCTGCACTGTTTGCCCACCCCATCGCAACAACCACCATGCTCCCGGCCAACAAAACCGCCCAGTGTTTCATTTCCCGCCCTCCCTCTCGGTATCACCACCATTAAACTAAGACATCGGTTGGACCCGGATCAAATCCCCCCAACGGCGCGTTTCCAACTGGCATTGCCCGCGCGCAATCCTTTATTGTTCCCGCATGACGTTCCGCGAAACCAATCTGAGCGTATTCCGCCGCGAGCCATACTTCGGCGTGTTGTGGCAGCCGCGAATCGAGCACTGGTACCACACCAACCGCGACGCCGGAACACTCCCCGAACGCTACCGCGGGATGACGATGCTCGAGGTGTTCGACGACCTCGGCTGCAGCGCGCGCCCGTACTGGGCCTTCAACGAGTGTTTCCATTACGACCCGCCGGAGGACCTGCGCCGCGAGGAGCACCGCGATGGCGACAAGACCACGGTGATCGACCACACGCCCGCAGGCGATCTCGTGACCGTCCTACAGCAGACGTCGGTCGCGTCGCACACACTCAAGTACCCCGTTGAGACGCCCGAAAACTTCCGCGCCATCGAGTGGGTCCTCAAGCACAAACGGGTCTGGTTCGACCCTCAAGCCTACGCCAGGGCATGCAACGAAATCGGCGACAGAGGCGCGCCCGCCATTTTCATACCGCGCATCAACATCATGCGCATCATGATCGAGTTTATGGGCTTCGAAAACGGAACCACCGCCCTGTACCTTTATCCCGCCGAAATGGATCGCCTGATCGACGCCATCAACGAGAGCGACGACGCCGTCCTCGAGACCATCGCAAAATCCCCCGTCGAGATCGTCAACTTCGGCGACAACGTCCACCAGGCTCTGTGCGCGCCGCCCATTTTCGAGAAGTACGTCCTGCCCGAATATGTCCGCCGAAACAAGCGGCTGCACGACGCCGGCAAAAAAACCTACCCACACTGGGACGGCGACTGCCGGCAATTGCTGCCATACGCGCGCGACTGCGGGTTCGACGGCATCGAAGCCATCACGCCGGTCCCGCAGGGAGATGTGACGCTCGAAGAGGTGCGCGACGCGTTGAACGGCCTCATCCTCCTCGACGGAATACCCTGCACCGACTTCTTGGCCACGGAACCAATCGAGAGCCTGGTGGAAAACACCTGTAAATGCGTCGAGTACTTCTGGCCGAACCTTATTCTCGGGATCAGCGACGAGATCTCGCCGGTGGGCGATATCGAGCGGGTGAGGCTGGTGAGCGAAATCTGCGCCGGCGAATGCCGCGGCTACTGCCGGCAAAGCGAAGGAGCCAAATCGTGAGCGTTGCGGAAAAAAGCGCCGGGAAATTCCCGGCGGCGCATTACGTGCCGCAGACAGTCAAGCTGGGAAACGTCACCGTCACGCGCTTCATCATCGGCGGCAACCCGTTCGGCGGGTTTTCCCACCAAACCCTCAAACGCGACACCGAAATGATCGACTGGTACACGATGGACCGCGTCAAGCAGGCATACAAACTCGCCGAGAAGGCCGGCGTCACCACCCACCTCGGCCGTGCCGACGACTTCATCATCCGCGCACTCCGCGAATACTGGAATGACGGCGGCCGCATCAAATGGATCGCCCAAACCTGCCCCGGCGTCGGAACCCTCATGCAGGGTGTCGAAAACGCAATCCGCGGCAAAGCCAAATGCTGTTTCCTCCACGGCGGCGAGATGGACCACCGCGTCATGACGCGCCAGACTCGCGGAATCGCAGACGCAATCGCCGCCATCAAAGACGCCGGAATGGTCGCAGGGGTCGCCGGACACCGGATCGAAAGCATCCGGTGGGCCGCCGACAAGCTCGACCTGGATTTCTTCATGACGTGCTATTACAACCCCAGCGACCGAACCCATCAGCCCCTCAGAAACATGGCCGTCCGCGAACGGTACCTGCGCCGCGACCGCGAGGCCATGTGCGCCCTCATCCGGCAACTCCCCGCACCAGCCATCCACTACAAAGTACTCGCCGCAGGACGCTACGACCCGCGCAACGCATTCGAGTACGTCGCCCAAGTCTACCGCCCCGGCGACGCCGTCTGCATCGGCATCTTCACAAAAGACAACTTCAACATGATCCAGGAAGACGTCGACCTCCTCGAAGCCGCCCTGCGCAAAATGGGAAAGTAGGCGCCTACATCCATCTGTTATAATTCCGCAATGAAATGCTGTTTTGATTTCAAGGTAGAGAGCCGGGATCCCTCTTCTCATGCGCGGGCGGGGCGGTTGCGGCTGGCGCATGGCGAGGTCGAGACGCCGGTGTTTATGCCGGTGGGTACGCAGGGGACGGTGAAGACGATGTCGCAGGAGGACCTGCGGCAGATCGGCGCCCAGATTATCCTGAGCAACGCGTATCATCTTTACTTGCGGCCGGGTACGGACGTGCTGGAGAAAGCGGGTGGCCTGCACGCGTTTATGAACTGGGACCGGCCGATCCTGACGGATTCGGGGGGGTTCCAGGTGTTCAGCCTGGATGGGCTGACGAAGGTGGCGGACGCGGGGGTCGAGTTCCAGAGCCATATCGACGGGTCCCGGCATTTTATGAGCCCGGAGAAAGCGGTAGACGTGCAAGTCTCGATCGGGGCGGACATCATGATGTGCCTTGACGAGTGCACGCATTACCCGGTGGAGGCCGAAACCGCGCAAAAATCATTGGTGCGTACGGCCGAGTGGGCTGGGAGGTGCAAGGCGCGGTGGGTCGAGCGGGGTGCGGTGCGGCAGGCCTTGTTCGGGATTGTCCAGGGCAGCACGTATCAGGGCTTGCGGCGGGAAAGCCTCGAGCGGACAGTCGAGATCGGGTTCCCGGGGTATGCGATCGGCGGGGTGAGCGTGGGCGAGACCAAGCTCGAGATGCGGCACGTGGTGGGATGGACGGGCCCGGCGTTGCCGGAGGACGCGCCGCGATACCTGATGGGCGTGGGAACCCCGGAAGACATCCTCGAGTCGGTCGAGCAGGGGATAGACATGTTCGATTGCGTGATGCCGACGCGGAACGCCAGAAACGGGTCGCTGTTCACGTCGCAGGGCCGGATCAACATCAAGAACCAGCGGTACGCGACGGATTTCGGGCCGCTGGACCCGAACTGCGGCTGCCCGGTTTGCACGACGTACAGCCGTGCGTATTTGAGCCATTTGTACCGTTCGGGCGAGGTTTTGTCGCTGCGGTTGAACACTTTACACAACCTTTTCTTTATGCTACAATTGACCACTAATGTGCGCCGGGCAATACAGGCGGGCCGTTTTGCGTTATTCAAAGAGATGTTCCTGAAGGAATACGTTTCCTGAAAGAATACGTTTCCTGAAAGAATACGCATTGCTGAACGGTTCGCAATCTCCGGCCGAATAAACGTTTTTCGAATCGATTAGGAGGAAACGGGACAGTGTGGGACGTTGTGTTGGCCCAGGCGCAGGAAGGCGCGGAGCCGGCTCCACAGCCGCCGATGGGCGGTTTGGGCGGCTTTTTGCCGATGATCCTCATCTTTTTTGCGATCATGTACTTTCTGATGATCCGCCCAAATCAGAAGCGGGAGCGGGAGCGGCGTCAGATGCTGGCGGCGCTGGCAAAGGGGGACAAGGTGGTGACGACGGGGGGTATTTCCGGAACGGTGGTCGGCTTGAGCGAACGATCGGTCGTTGTTCGTGTCGACGACAACGTTAATATCGAGTTCCTGCGCGGGGCGATCTCCCAGGTAACCTCGCACGAGAAAGAAGAATAAACGGTTCAAGCCAGGCATTATCCGGCGCAGCATTTCTGGAGTCGTCAATGAAAAACAACCTGTATAGAACTCTTCTGATTGTACTGGTGCTTATTTTCACGGGCATTTACATTTACCCGACGGCAGGCTGGATGCTGCTTTCGGACCAGGCCCGGCAGGAGCGGGTCGCGAAATGGAAAGCGGAAGATTCGGTGTATCACCCGCCGAACTTTTGGCGCGACGTCAGCCAGGGCGTTCGCAGGTGGGCCGAGTTTGACGTCAACCAGGTGGTGACGCTGGGGTTGGACCTGCAGGGCGGCGTGCATATGGTGCTGGGGTTCGAACTGACCGACGAGCAAAAGGAAAAAGGGTTCAACGAAGCGGCTATCCAGGAACTGCTGCTGCAGAAGATCCGGAGAAGGATCGCGGAGTTTGAAGCCAAAGACCCGATCATCCAAGCGTTAGGCGCCAACCAGATCCAGATCCAGTTGCCGGGCGAAAAAGATATCGACCGGGCCACGCGCCTGATCAAACAGACCGCCCTGCTGACGTTCCATATCGCGTCCGGCACGGAGGAAACGACGCGCGTCATCAACACGATCCGGTCGGACAAGCGGTTTGAGAACCGGTTCACGCCGTTCCTGATGAAGCCGCGGGTCCCGGGCATTTTCCGGATCCCAGTCGACAAGATTGTACAAGTCCGTGGCGTGGTCGAAGAGATCAACGCGTCCCAAGGGCTGCTGCCGGAAGCCAAAAAATTCTTTATCAGCCAGCCGCCCAATCCGTGGGACGACCAGGAGTACGAACTCTACCTGCTTGACGCCGAGCCTCAAATGACCGGCGAAGGGCTGACCGGGGCGATGTTCGCCGAGAACAACGACCGGCCCGGCTACTACATGATCCACTTCCAATTCGGGGCGGACGCGGCAAGCCGGTTCGGCGAAGTGACCGGTAACAACATCGGCCGTGCGCTGGCAATCGTGCTGGACGGCGTGGTGGTGTCGGCCCCGACGATCGAGAGCCGGATCACGCGGCAAGGGCAGATTACGGGCAATTTCAGTTTCGAGCAGGCCAAAGACCTGACGATCGCTCTGAACTCGGGGTCGATGCCGGTTCCGGTGCGCGAGGAATACATGGGCGTGGTCGGGGCAAGCCTGGGTACGGACTCGATCCGGAAGGGCCTGTATTCGTCGGTGTTTGCGCTGGCGTCGGTGATGATTCTCATGCTGGTTTACTACCGGTTCGGGGGTTTGGTGGCGAATGTCGCGCTGCTGCTGAACGGGTTGATCATGCTGGCGGCATTCGCGTATTTCCGGCTGACGCTGACGTTGCCCGGCATCGCGGGTTTCGTGCTGACGCTGGGCATGGCGGTGGACGCGAACGTGCTCATTTTCGAGCGGGTGCGCGAGGAGGTCAGAAACGGTAAGTCGCTGATATCGGCCATCGAGCTGGGGTACAAACGGGCGACCGTGACCATCCTTGACGCCAACATCACCACGCTGATCGCGGCGCTGGTGCTGCTGCAGTTCGGCACGGGCCCGGTGCAGGGATTCGGCGTGGCGTTGGCCATAGGTATTTTCACCAGCGTGTTCACGGCGCTCGTGGTCACCAAGGCCATCTTCGACTTCATGGTGAGCCACAAGCGGCTCAGCAAGCTGACGATGATGAGCCTGATCAAACCCGACACGAAGATCCCGTTCATCGAATGGCGTAACAAAGCGTTCATCGTTAGCGGTATTCTGATCCTGGCGGGGATCGCGATATTCTTCGGGCGCGGTTACGAGAAAAACTTCGGCGTCGACTTCGCCAGCGGCTCGAGCATGGTGGTCCGGTTGGACACCGAGCAGCCGGTGAAAATAGGCGACGTCCGCCGGCAACTGACAAGCGGCGGGTTCCCCGATGCCATCGTCCAGGAGTTCGGCGAAGGCGCGACACTCGCCAAAAACCAGTTCACCATCCGCACCACACAAATGCTCGATACGGAGGAACAGGCGGTTGAACCCGCATTCGGGAACCCCCCGGCAGAAGGCTCGGTGCGCAGCCGGCTTAAGGCCGCGTTGCGCCCGCTCACGGGCGAGCTCACCGGTCGGGAAAAGGTCGTGATTGAACGCGCCGAAGTGGTCGGCCCGGCCATCGGCAGCCAGTTGCGCAACGACGCCATCAAGGCGGTCTTGTATTCGTTCCTGTTCATGATCGCGTACATGTGGTTCCGGTACAACCTGGTGTTCGGCGTGACGGCCGTGATAGCGCTGGCCCACGACACCCTGATCTGCACGGGCCTTCTGGCCCTGTATGGCGGCCACATCGACATGACGGTGGTTGCGGCGGTGCTGACGATCGTCGGTTATTCGGTCAACGACACGGTCGTTATCTTCGACCGGATCCGGGAAGACATGCGCGTGTACAGCGGCCGTGGCTGGTCGTATATGCAGATCATGAACCAGGCCATCAACCAGACGCTCGGCCGGACAATTCTGACGTCAGGCTTGACCTTCACGGCGGTGCTCATGCTGTTCCTGTTCGGCGGTCAGGTGCTTCACGACTTCGCGTTCTACCTGATGGTGGGCATCCTCATCGGCACCTACTCCAGTACCTTCGTCGCGAGCGCGCTGGCCTATATGTGGCAGACCTGGTGGAAAAAGCGCCAGACGGCCACAAACACCTCGAAGGCCAAGTCCGGCCCGAGCCGGCGCACCGGCGGCAAGGAGAAAGAAGCCGCCGTCTAAAGAGAAGAAGTCAGAATTCAGGAGTCAGAATATTCTGACTCCTGAATTTTTTTGCTCCTGACTCCTGAACTCTTTGGATACAACAACCGCCTGCGCTACAATGGGCGCGGCGCGCAAGTGCGCGCCATTCAGCATACGGTGCCCATCATGAGCAGCATTACGGTCTTGACACTCGTGCCTAACGCGGGCGACCGCCTCCCGCGATGCCTCGACAGCGTCGCCTGGGCCGACGAGGTGTTTTGCGTGGTCGACCCCAAAACGGTCGACGGCTCGCAAAACGTCGCGCGCCGGCGGGCGACCCGCATCGAGGTGCACGAGTACGTCAATGCCGCACAGCAACGAAACTGGGCACTGCCCCAGATTCAAACCGAATGGACGCTGGTGCTGGATGCCGACGAGTGGGTGTCGGAGGAGTTGGCCGCCAGAATCAAGCAACTAACCTCCAATAAGAACGCCTGCGACGGCTACAACATCCGGCGTCTCTCCTACTTTTTCGGGAAGCGCATCCACTATTGCGGCTGGCAACGGGATTACAACCTGCGCCTGTTTCGAACCCCCAAAGGCCGCTACCTCGACCGCCGGGTCCACTCCAAGGTTGTGGTCGATGGGACCGTCGGCCGCATCACGGAACCGATGTTCCACGATACCTACCGAAATTTCGACGAGTACTTTACAACGTTCCAGCGATTCACAACTTGGGGCGCGCAAGACCTCCACGACAAGGGAAAACAGACCCGGATTTGGGACCTCACGATCCGCCCGGCGTTGCGGTTCTTCAAGATGTACATCCTGCGGCGGGGGTTTTTGGACGGCTATCATGGGGCGGTGTTGTGCGGGCTGGGGGCGTTCAGCGTGTTCGTGAAATATGCCAAGCTCTGGCGCCTTCAACGGGGCTCGGGGCCGGATGAGAAGCGTGGGGCGTAGGAAGCCGGGAGCTGGTATTACTACGGGCAGGTTTAGTAATATCGTGGCATGGACCACCTTCTAGCTGCACGGACCAACACGGACGAACACGGACGAACACGGACCGTGTTGGCGGTCCTGTGTCTTGCAAGCGCCGTCTTGGGGTGCGGCAGGCTGGCTTGGGCGGAAGAGCCGCTTGTAATCGTAGTGGGGAGCAGCCACATCGGCGATGTTGTAAAGGCCCTTTCAGGCGACACGCCTCTTACCATTCAGACGCTTGTCCCGCCGACAATGTGCCCCGGCCATTTTGACGCGAAGCCAAGTGAAATCGCGGCCGTGAAAAACGCGCGTTGCGTGTTGCTTCACGACTGGCAGCAACCCATGCCGGGGATCCGGTCGGTGCTTACGGCGGCGCAGGTCCCTCGAGATCGCGTTCACACGATTGCTGTTTCCGGCAACTGGCTTGTGCCGGCGGTGCAAGAGCAGGCGGTGCAACGGGTTGAGTCGGTGCTAGCGGGGCTGGATCCGGCGCGGGCAGACGAATACCAGGCAAGAGCTTCGAAGCGGATCGAGGCTGTTCGCAAGGCAGGCGAAACCTTCTTAAGTCAAGTGAAGGAAGGGGGTTGTAGCGGCATGAGCGTCATTTGCCACGACAAACTGGCTGACTTCTTGAAGTGGGCGGGGTTTGCTGTGATCCGAGAGTATGGCCAAGACGGGCAACTGAGCGCGGGCCGGATGTCGGATCTGGTGCGGGTAGGCCGTGCGGCCGGGGTGAAGTTGGTGGTTGACAATGTTCAGGGTGGGGGGCTGCGCACCGGCGCGGTAATTGCCCGGGACACGGGGGCCGCGCACGTGATTCTGTCGAATTTCCCCGGCGGGTTTTCGGGAGTCGAGACGTGGGAAGACACGCTGCGGGAAAACGCGGACCTTCTGGTACGGGCGGCGAAAGGAATCAGGCAAAATGGCCCCTGATACGGCCATCGAGTTCGAAAAAGCCACGGTGCGGTACCACCGGCGGCTGGCACTGGACGAGGTGTCGCTGAGCGTAGGGCGTGGCGAGTTTGTCGGCATCATCGGCCCCAACGGCGCGGGTAAAACTACCCTGTTGAAGAGCGTGAATGGGTTGGTGCGGCTGTGGTCGGGCCGGGTGGGTGTGCTGGGGCTTGAACCGCACAATGGCGCGGGGCACCGCGTCCGCAAACGGGTGGGCTACCTGCCGCAGGCGCCGCAAATCGACTCGAGGGTCCCGCTGGCCGTGCGGGACACGGTGCTGGCGGGACGGTGGGGCCGGCTGGGGTGGCTGAGGCGGCCGGGCCGTGCCGACCGGGAAGCAGTCGAGCGCGCGCTCGTGGCGGTGGGGGCGGCGCATCTGGCCGACCGGCCGGTGGGGAAGCTTTCGGGTGGCGAGTATCAGCGGGTGGCGCTCGCCCGGGTGCTGGCGCAGGAGCCGGACGTCTTCCTTTTCGACGAACCGACGGCCGGGATCGATCCGCAAGCTCAACTCGAGTTGCTCGAATTGATAAGGCGTGTGCACGCCGAACGGGAGGTTACCGCGCTGTACGTTACGCACCACATCCGGCTCGAGGACGGGCACGCCGCACTCCCCGAATGCTGCACCCGCCTGCTCATGATGCGGCACGGTCGGATCTGGCGCGACGGGCCCCGCGGCGACTTGGCGGATGAGGCGCTCCTGCGCGAGTTATACCACTGCTGTTCCGAAGCCGCGCCGCTCGCGGCGCCGCATGCCGGCGGGGGCTTTTGATGATGGGATGGCTCGGCGACCAGTTCATGCAGAACGCCTTGCTGGCGGGCCTTTTTGCGGGGGTGGCGTGTTCGTTGGCGGGCGTTTTTGTGGTGACGATGCACGTGTCGTTCCTCGGGGTCTGTATTGCGCACGCGGCGCTTGCGGGGGCACTGATGGGCGAGTGGCTCGAGTTTAATCCGGTTATCGGTGCGCTCGGGTTCAGTGTAGGCGCGGCCGGGCTGGTCGGCCCGCTCGCGGACAAAGGCGACCTCAGCCCCGACTCGGCGATAGGCATTGTGTTTTCGCTGATGCTTGGGCTGAGCCTGTTGTTTCTGGGCTTGATTCCCGGGTCGCGCACGGAAGCGCTGAACCTGTTCTGGGGCAGCATCCTGACCGTGACGCGCGCCGACGTGGCGGTCCTCGCATTGACGGCGGCGGTGCTGGCCGCGCTGGTGGTCCTGTTTTTCAAGGAAATCCAGGCGGTGGTGTGCCACCGTCACGTAGCGCTTGCCGTGGGGATTCCTGCGGGGATTGTGTTCTACGGGATGCTTCTGGGGACGGGCGCCACCATGGCGGTGTCGTTGCGCAGCGTGGGCGGGCTGGTCATTTTCTGCCTCATCATTAACCCCGCCGCCGCCGCGTTCCAGCTTACGTACAGTCTCAAGCGGATGTTTGTCATCTCGGCGGTGCTGGGCGTGTTTTCCTGCTGGGCGGGTTTGGCGGCTTCATATTTTTGGGACCTGCGCACCGGGGCGTGCATTGCGATAGTCTCGTCGTGCGTGTTTGCCCTGGCGGCCGCCGTGTCGCCCAAGAGGCGGCTCGCCTGGAGATAATGGACTTAGTGGACACGGTGGACACGGTGGACGAAGACAATGGGCTCGAAGAGTCAGGGTTTTTTTGACGAGCGGCGTCTGGGACACCCCCCGGCCGCGCCGAAGGCGCCGCACTTTAGTGCGCCTTTGTTGAGGGCATGTCCATTTTCTCACTCCCCTTATGTCCCTTACGTCCTTTATGTCCTTTTTCCCATCTTCTTACCCGGCTTCCATCCCCCCTTCAAGGACCCCAAACCCCAAACCCCATACCCCATACCCGATCTTGACGGCGGCTTACCACGCTGTGGAGATAGTTGACAAAGCCAATGGCCTCAAAAATTCAGACGTTTTTTGACGAGCGCGCCGCGGGATGGGATTCCAGCGTGCCGGCGGACGTCATCGAGCGGGCACGCGAAATCATCGAGCAGCTTGGCATCGCACCGGGCAGCCGTATTCTCGACGTTGGTTGCGGTACGGGCGTGCTTGTGCCCATGCTGCGCGAACTGATGCAGGCGAGAGGCTTTGTCGCCGCCACCGACGTGTCCATCAACATGCTTCGCGAAGGCCGGAAGAAGTATGGGGGCGAGTTGGCGGGTTGGGTGCAGTCCGACGCGGCTCGCCTGCCGTTGCGCGGGGAAAGCGTTGACTGGGTCCTGTGCTACAGCGTGTTCCCACACTTCGAGGACCAGCGCGGGGCGGTTTTCGAGCTTGCCGGGGCGTTGACTCGAGGCGGCCGGCTCGCCATTTTCCACAGCAAGAGCCGCGAAGATATCAACGCCTTTCACCGCGAGATCGGCGGCGAGGTCGGCGGCCATGAGTTGCCGGACGAACCCGAGATGCGCGAGATCCTCGAGGGGGCGGGGCTCAAGGTCGAGCGGCTCGAGAACCGGAGCGACCGGTATTTGGCGCTGGCTATCAAGTAGTTTATTTCCCGAGCAGGTGGCGGAAGTAGGCGATGGTGGGTTTGAGGCCTTCCTCGAGGGGGATTTTAGGTTCCCAGTCAAGTTTTTCACGGGCCAGTGAAATGTCGGGGCGTCTGCGGACGGGGTCGTCGGCCGGGAGCGGTTTGTGAACAATCTTCGAGGGGCCGCCAACCTGGCGGACCACTTCCTCGGCCAGTTGCTGGATGGTGAACTCGCCGGGGTTGCCGATGTTCACGGGCCCGGTGAGGTCCTCGCAGTCCATCATACGGATCAGCGCGTCGACGAGGTCGGACTGGTAGCAGAACGACCGGGTCTGGCTCCCGTCGCCGTACACGGTGATCGGCTCGCCGCGCAGGGCCTGGACAATAAAGTTGCTCACGACGCGGCCATCGTTGACGAGCATGCGGGGTCCGTACGTGTTGAAGATGCGGACGACCCGGATGTCGACGCCGTTCTGGCGGTGGTAATCGAAGAAAAGCGTTTCAGCGACCCGCTTGCCTTCGTCGTAGCAACTGCGCAGGCCGACGGGGTTCACATTGCCCCAGTAGGACTCCGTTTGGGGGTGGACGGTGGGGTCGCCGTACACCTCCGAGGTGGATGCCTGAAGGATCCGGGCTTTGACGCGTTTGGCCAAGCCCAGCATGTTGAGCGCCCCCATGACGTTGGTTTTGATCGTCTTAACAGGGTTAAACTGGTAGTGGATAGGCGAGGCGGGGCAGGCGAGGTTGTAGATCCGGTCCACTTCCACCAGCAGCGGCTCGGTGACGTCGTGGCGCAGCAACTCGAACCGCGGGTTGGGCCGCATGGGGCGGATGTTGTCCTTGCGGCCGGTGAAGAAGTTGTCCAGGCAGACGACTTCCTCGCCGCGCTCCAGCAGTTTCTCACACAGATGCGAGCCAATAAAGCCCGCCCCGCCTGTCACCAGATTTACGTAAGCCACCGTTAGTCCTCCCGCGGACGCGCATGTTGCGCCCATATTGTATGCAATTTGGCGGGACTCAGACAATCTGTGCCGATCAAGACCCGTACACAAGGCCCTCCCACGATCTTGCCGTCAAGAACAAGGATCGCAGCGAGGAGCAAGCGGCAAGATGCCGCTTCTACACTGGCCGCAAAGGTAGACGCGGCATCCTGCCGCGTTACGCGTTTCTTACGTGCGGATCAAAGAGATGACGCAGCATTGGTGATCCTGCTTACCGGTTGTAGTATCATGGATTTCAGTGCACATGGGCTTGGCCGGGAAAACAGATGCCGATAAACAACCCCCACGAGCGGCTCGAACAGAAACCTGAGCCGGTTTTGACCGGCGATGCCGGGGTCGGGCAAAATGATTTGGATGCAAGCTCACCGGTGGTAGTTTTCATGCAGCTTTTTAAATCCCTGCGCGCGTACCAGTGGTCGAAAAACCTGTTGTTGTTTGCGGCGCTGGTATTTGCGCGGCAGCTCCAGGTTCCCGGCCAGTTGACGAAGGCCGTGATCGCGTTTTTGGCGTTTTGCGCCGCTTCGAGCGCCATGTACATGCTCAACGACATCCTCGATGTAAAACAGGACCGCCTTCACCCGGAAAAATGCAAGCGGCCGATAGCCAGCGGGAAACTTTCGATATCGACGGCGGGTGCGGCGGCGGTCGTGCTGGGATCTGTCGCCCTGGGGTTGTCCGGGTTTCTGGGGCTGGGGTTCCTGGGTATTATGGCGGTTTACGTGTTCATCACCGTCGCGTACAGCCTGGGGCTGAAAAACGTCTTCTTGGTGGACGTGCTGGTTATCTCGATAGGGTTTGTGATCCGGGCGCTGGCGGGCGCGGTTGCGCTCGATGTACCGTTTTCAAACTGGCTGATGGTGTGCACGCTGTTTCTGGCGCTGTTTTTGAGCCTCAGCAAGAGGCGTTACGAGATCCAGCTCCTCGAGGAAGAGGCGGTCAACCACCGCGAAGTGCTGGGCCACTATACGGTCGAGTATCTGGACAGCCTGAACCTGGTGGTGGCGTGCGCTACGCTGATCACCTACACGATCTACACCTGCTCCCCGGAAGTGGTTGAGCGGCTGGGAACCGACCGCCTCTATTTGACGCTGCCGTTTGTGGTGTATGGGCTGTTCCGTTACCTGTACCTGCTGCACGCCAATACGCACGGCGGCGACCCGGCCCGGACGCTCGTCAAGGATAAATATCTGGCGGTGACGGTCTTATTGTGGGGGGTGCTGTGCGTCATCATTATTTACGGCAAGATTTAGCTTTTTCAGCCTGTTTTTACGCAAGGGAGAGACGCCTGATGGCTGAAATGCTGGCGGTTGACCTCGAGAAAAACGGGTGTCCCCGCTTTTCCTACGCTAGGGAGGAGGATGCCTGATGGCCGATACGCTGGCGGTTGACCTCGAGATCGGCCCGGACATCATGGGGCGGGTGGGGGCGCTGGTCTTGGGCGGCGGCCGCGGAGCCAGGCTTCACCCGCTGACGGCGTTGCGCGCGAAACCGGCGGTGCCGCTGCTGGGGCGGTACCGGCTTGTCGACATTCCGCTGAGCCAATGCATTCATTCGGGCGTGAAGAAGATCATGGTTCTCACCCAGTTCAACAGCGCCTCGCTTCACCGGCACATTCAAAACAGCTACCACTTCGATAACTTCTCGAAGGGATACGTCGAAATCCTCGCCGCCGAGCAGACTATCGAAAGCGGCGACTGGTACCAGGGAACCGCCGACGCCATCCGGAAGCAACTCCGGCACGTCCGCGACATGCGGGTGAAGTACTACCTCATTTTATCCGGCGACCAACTGTACAGCATGGATTATCGAACGCTGATGAGGACGCATCTGCGCAACAAGGCCGATATCACCGTGGCGGCGCTACCGGTTTCTCGCAATGACGCGTCGCAACTGGGCATACTCAAGGTTTCCAGCCGCGGGCGGATCCGGTCGTTTACCGAGAAACCCAAGGACCCGGCCGTGCTCGAGCAGCTCGCAATGCCGGCGGCGTTTTTCAGCCGGCGCGGGATCCACGCGGGGGGGCGGGATTGCCTGGCGTCGATGGGCGTTTACCTGTTTAATGCCAGGGTGCTCGAAGAAATCCTTGAAAGCCGGGCCGAGTGGAACGACTTCGGCAAGCACATCATTCCTTACTCGCTCAAGACCCACCGGGTGTTCGCGCATCTTTTCGATGGGTATTGGGAAGATATCGGAACGGTCCGGTCGTACTATGAAGTTCACATGCGGATGGTGGGTCCGAACCCGCCGCTGGACCTGTTCAAGCCTGGCGGCATTATCTATACGCATCCGAGGTACCTGCCCGGCTCCCGGTTCCAGGACGTCCAGATTAAGGATTCGATCATCAGCGAGGGTTGCCGGATCACCCGGGCCTCGATCGTCAACTCCCTGATCGGCATCCGAAGCATCATCCGAACCGGCGCCACCATCCACAGGTCAATCGTGATGGGCGCGGACTTCTTGGAAAGCGAGGCCGACGACGGTTCGGTCCCGATGGGAATTGGTTCGGGTTCGAGCATTTCCGGGGCCATCGTGGATAAAAACGCCCGGATTGGAAAAAATGTCGTCATCAAAGGGTCTCAGCGGCTGGCCGATTGCGACCGGAAAGGCTACGCCGTCCGAGATGGCATTGTGATAGTCTTGAAAAACGCGGTAATCCCGGACGGGACACGGATCGAGTAGTAGCGAATGAGGGGAAATCGAGAGTACCGGTTGATCGAGGGGGTGGCGCTTTTTTTGGCGTGCATCGCCATTCAAATCAACAGCGAAGTCCTGGCCCAGTGGGGATTTTATTTTTACTCGCCCGCGGCCAACACCGGCCAGACCATTTACGTGGCGGTGGGTTTGGCGGGGGCCATTTTCATTCTGGGCCTCCTGACCGACGCGGTCAGCGACCCGATCATTGGGCTCTGGTCGGACAAGACGCGCACCCGCCCGTCTTGGCGGCGGATCGTGCCGATTTCGGGCCGGCGCAGGCCCTTTATTTTCTGGGGCTCGATCGGGCTGACGTTTACGGGGATCGCGTTCTGGTTCCCGCCCGTCGACGGGACCTCGGCGGCGAATTTTGTCTACGCCAGCGTGATTATCTGCCTTCACAGCGCCTTTTTCTTTACGATCGTGGCGATTCCATTCAACGCGTTGGGCCCGGAGTTGGCGCGGTCGGACGAGGCGCGGGTCCGGCTGGGCAACTGGATAGCCGGCGGGATGATCGTGGGGCTGGCGGTTGCGGTGGTTTTGCCGGGCATTCTGATTGAAGTTCTCGACCCGGTCAAGCAGACCGCGGGCGCCGTTGTGCAACAAGCCGGCCCCGTCGCGGAAGACGCGCCGCCGGTGGCGTCTCCGCGGGGGTACCAGCGGATGGCGATCGTGTTTTCGCTGATCTCGCTGGTGCTGTTCCAATTCATGGTGTGGGCAGTCCGGGAGCGGTACGACTCGGATCGGGTTCCCAACCCGACGCCGTCCATACAAGTGCTTTTCCAAACGGTATCGAACCGGCTTTTCCTTCGTTACGCGGCGGTGTTTTTCCTGTTCAATATTGGCTTGTTGGGGGTGCAACGTGTTCTACCGCACTGGGTTCGAATCGGCCTGAATGGAAGCCCGAAAATGGTGTCGATGCTGATGGCGCCGTTCATCGTGATGGCACTGGTTGCGCTGAGCTTCATGCCGGCGCTGTCGAAGCGAGTTCCGATCAAATGGTTGTTTTTCACGTCGCTCACGATCATGGCGATCGGGCTGCCGTTCATGTATCCGATTGCGGTGATGGACGTCAGCACGAACACGAAAATTGCCATGGGTGTGGTCCTATTTGGTTTCTGCGGGATCGGCCAAGGCATGCTGTACGTGCTGCTTACGCCGCTAATCGGCCAGATAATCGATCTGGATGAGGCCCGGACCGGCGAGCGCCGGGAAGCCGCCTACCAAGCCCTGCACGGGCTGAACTGGAAGGCGTCGCAGGCGCTGGCCGTGTTTGTGGCGGCCCAATCGATGAGCCTGTTGGGCAACAGCGTCGAGCATCCGCTGGGCGTGTTTATCCTGGGGCCGCTGGCGGGCGTATTCGGTCTGATCGGGATGGCAATCTGCTGGACGTACCCCGTCCTCGGCTGGAAGAAAACCGCGGCCGCGAATCCGGTTGAAGCGGAGGCGGCAAAGTAGGCCGTTTGCCTGATTGTGGGGCCAGCGCTTACAATCCCATCATGCGCGC
>DATKVG010000218.1:0-3469 GCA_035530195.1 Bathyarchaeia archaeon
CAGCCCGTGCAAGTAGCTGTAGGCGGAACCTTGATCGACGATGTGCGCCTGGTAATAGTCGCTGTAGATCGAACCCGCCTGCAGATAACACGAATGCCATGCCAGTTCGCGTTGCAGCCCCGGCGCGTCCGGCGCAACAAACTCGACCGCCGGCCGAGGCGCCGGTTCGAAGCCGACGCGTGCAAGCCGCGGTACGTCCTCTTTGTCCGCGTACCCGAAGACGTAACGCACCGTTTGTTTTTCACCAGGCGCCAGAACAATTTCGCGCCGCATGGCCAAGATCGCGTTCCCTCGCCCGGAAGACAACGCCCCGTCGCCCGCACCCACCGCACCCGGCGGCGACCCCAATCTGTCCTGCCCGAAAAACCGCCGCTTGTCCGTGCAGTACGCCTGATACGCCGCAGGCAACGCATCCAACGCCGCCAGGAACACCGTCTTCGGATAGTAATCGCGCAACGCCCGCGCCGCCCGTCCAGGCGCGCACCGCCTCCGCGACAAAACGGGCGCGACGCTCAAGATGCCCCGTTCGGCGTCCCAGGCCGGCTCAAAACGAAAATGCCGGTTCCACAACCAGCGCCGAAAGCCAAACAGACGATTCCATGGCGGCATAGCCAGGGGCGCCGGCAACAAGTGGTCAATCGCATGGCCCCAATACTCCGTCACCGCGGCCTGACACGGCATCGTGAGCGTGTTTTCGACGGTGCAAGAGCTAACCAAAACGGGGTCGTCGCCAACGGGCGCCTCGATCCGCTCTGTCACCACAAGGCCATTCCATACCGTACGCTTCTCGAAATAGCCCATTCCGAAGATGCGGTCCTGTCCAACGCCCGACGGAAGCTGATTCCACAGCGTACACAGGGTTTCACCGCCAATCGAAATGAACTTGAATCCCCCCGCATAATCGGCCCGCCCGGGATTCCAGCGATTCAGCGCCTTACCGCCGCGGCTCCAATCATAAACTTGTACGTACCCGCCGTTATGCACCGTCGCCGTAATCCTGTCGTTGCCAATCAAGTGCCAATGATCGCGAGAAACCCCCGCGCTGACACGGCCCGTGCGGACACGGCCCGTGCGGACACGGTACGCCGCGCGCCCATCGCATTCGTGATCCATTTCATAGGCATAGATAGGCAGACGCCGCCCATCCACCCCCCAATGGCCAAAGCAGCCCGCGCCCACAGCCTCTTCGGCGCCGGGTAAAGGCCATGGCGCGTCCCAAAAGTGTTCGAACGCCTGTTGAGCTTTCATGGAAAGAAGTTGTACCGCAATGGGTAGAAGAGATCAAGGCATCTTGAGAACAACACGTCAGTGGAGGCCTAAGTCGGCACACAGCCCGGGGACAGAATCGTTGGATGCCGTGAATATGAACGTGCGATTTGGAGGGGGTTCACACGTACTCTGTTGGCAGGAACTTACACAAGGTCGCCTCCGATGGCTACTATTGGGCCGTGAAGGACCTCAAAGAGGGCTCGTGACGGTAGAATCGATGTTGAAACCGTCGGCGGCTTTCTCTACGATAGAGAGGAATTGCTATGGTGGTCACGGGCAAACTCATATGGGAAATCCCGGGTTGGAACTCATGGGTGTAATTGAACCAGGAAATTGGAGGATGAAGCAATGAGAAGAAAAGGCTTTACTCTGATCGAGCTTCTGGTAGTGATCGCCATCATCGGCATCCTGGCCGCCATACTGCTCCCCGCGTTGGCCCGTGCGCGCGAGGCGGCCCGGCGCACCAGTTGCCAGAACAACCTGAAACAGATGGGCCTCGTGTACAAGATGTACTCCAATGAAAGCAAGGGAGGAAAGTTCCCCCCACTCAAGATGAATCACTCTGAAAACGGCCAACCGCCGTGCACTGCCTTTTGGAATGGCAGTTTTTTCCTCCACGGGCCAGCCATCTTTCCCGAGTACCTGACGGATGTCAGCGTGCTCGCCTGTCCATCGGACACCGACGGTGTCGCATACATCGAGGGTGGGGCCTTCAATGTGGACGGCAATCCCGACGGTCCGGTGGACCCGTGCCGGTTTAATGCGTTCTCGTATCGCTACTTTGGCTGGGCGATCACGAAGAAGAACTTCATGATTCCCGGGACGGACGAGAACGATCCGAACCCGAGCCTGGGCGGCAACATCAACGCCGACCTCGTGATTGAGATGGCCATCGTGATCCAGCCCGGTCTCACCGGAGACACCTCGGGATTCGACAACGATTTCCCCGCCGGCGAGACCACGGTGTATCGGCTGCGGGAAGGCATTGAGCGCTTCTTCATCACCGATATCAACAACCCCGCCGCCACGGCCATGGCGCAGAGCGAAATCGGCGTCATGTTCGACCAGGTAACTACCAGCGTTGCCAGCTTCAATCACGTTCCCGGCGGTTCGAATGTGCTGTACATGGACGGGCACGTCGAATTCCTGAAGTACCCGAGCACCATGCCCGCTAGTATTGCCTACGCGTACTTCATGGGTGAGATCCTGGGCACGCTCTAGGCCCACTTGGCTCTGCGTACGCGGCCACAGGCACACGCCTGTGGCCGCTTTTCGTTGGGCACGGGAATCGTCACTTGCTATCGAGGGCATCATTTCTGCGTTGATGAAATGATATTGAGATATGGTGTAGGTAAAGCTCTGCAAAAAGGAAGTGTAAGATACACTCGCTTCGTGAAAAAGTCACACGCTACCATCGAGTCCATGTGAGCATGAACAATTAAATGGTCGGGGCGACTGGATTTGAACCAGCGACCCCTTGGCCCCCAGCCAAGTGCGCTAAACCGGACTGCGCTACGCCCCGACCTAAGATTTTTTGCGGGATTCGAGCTTGTCGAGCATGGCGAGTATCTCGTGTTCGATCCGTGCGATCAGTTGGACGGCGTCGGTGTTTGTTTTTGGTTTTCCCGCGCCGTGCAGTTCTTCGCTGAGCCGCAGCCGGGCGCCTTCGGTGGTGAGTTTTTCGTGCCAGAGAAGGTATTTGATCCGGCGTGCAATCTCGACGTCGCGTTCGGTGTAGAAGCGTCTTGCGGCTCGATTCCGCTTTGGTTTCAACTGTGGGAACCGGCTTTCCCATTGCCGCAGCAGGTGGGCGGATACGCCCGCGAGCTGGCTGGCCTCGGCGATGGTGAACCGTTTGTTTTCCAGACTTGCCATGTTACCTTATTATGCCGGTTTATTGCAACCGGGCCGCCTTATTGCAACCGGCACGGGTTGGAGTTTAGCGCAAGACACGGTAGCGGCGCAACGGTGGCGACGGGGTTGGGGGGCATGCCTGCGCTGGTAAATTTCGGGCTCGAGACAGGCCTGTTGAGGGATTTGGACGCCCTGTGGCCGGCCAAGGAGCGCCGGCGGGGATACACGCCCGCAACCGCGGCGTTCGACCTGATGCTGATCCCGTTTTCCGGCGGAGAATGCATCGATGACCTGGCGGTGCTTCGGGCCGACCAGGGGCTGGAGCGGCTGTTGCGCCGAAAGGTGA